>DATCIR010000037.1:0-11740 GCA_036507695.1 Gammaproteobacteria bacterium | reverse complement strand
TGGGCTGTGTATCCTCCGGGTTCTGAATCAGTGTCGCATCCTGCTCATCCTTGCTGCTGAAGCCGGGTAAGGCAATCAGGTTGCCCGGTATAACAGGTTCAATCCGCGCTGGCCGCGGTTCGGGTTTTTTCTCCTGCGCTTTCGGTTTGGACTGAGGTTTTTTAGCTTCCGCCACAGCCGGTTTTCTGGTTGCTTTAAGCGCGCCTTTTTCGAAATCCGATACGCCTTCCAAAGCGGCTTTTCCCGCGAGCAGGTTTTCCAGTTGCTTGAGTAGTGGCGCTGGTGATCCCAATACTTGGCGGTGTTTTACCTGCTCGATAGCGTTGGAAAGCCAGTCATGACAGGCATGGACAACCTTGGGGAATTCTTCGGTTGGAGGCAGCCGTTTTTCGGTGACGGATTCCATCAGCGACTCGATGGCATGACTCAGGTCGCCTACCGGTTTGACGCCGGCCATGCGCGCGCCACCTTTCAAGGTATGTAACGCACGCTGCATCTCCGCAATCAGTGCATGGTTTGATATATCTTTAGACCAGTTATGCAGCAGGCGGTCGATGTTCTCCTGAATTTCCTCGGCTTCTTCCAGAAAGATTTCAACCAGCTCATCGTCGTATTCTGTTGCTGCGGCGGCGCGGGTGGAGTCAAGGGCTGGTTCTGCCCGGGCTTCCAGGGTATCCAGGCGTTCCTCGATTTCAAACGCCGTGTTTTCAAATGAACTAGCGTTTTCAACTTCAGGCCCGCTCACCGGCTCTTCAGCCAGGGTAATGGTTTCACTCGCTGCTGACTCGTTTGCTGCAGTGGATTCCGGCGCAGTGGACTGTGGCTTAAAGGCGATAGTCAGTTCTTCTTCCAGTGGTAACGCATCCTCCAGGGTTATTTCTTCAGCTGCAACGGTGGACGCTTGGGTTGCCTGTAACACCTGATCCTCAGGCTGCGCGTCGATGTACGACTGGATGAGCAACGACAGTTCAGAGGGATCTTTCAGCGATAGGCCGGCACGCACTGATTCCAAGGCTTGCGATAACCAATCCTGGCAGCGCTGCACCGCCTTTGGTACATCGGCCGACGACTCAACTGAGCCGTATATAATGGCTTCCAGCAGGGTTTCAATACGGTGACTCAGGTTGGCGATGGGCATCAGGTTTGCCATGCGCGCGCCACCTTTGAGGGTGTGCAGCGAGCGTTGCAATTCATCCATGATGGAGTGCTCATTAGGATCATTGCTCCAGCCCTGAATCAGCGCTTCTGTATTGCGTAATATCTCTTCAGCTTCATCCAGAAAAATACTAATGAGCTCGTGATCGACTTCTTCCTCATCAGCCGAGGCGGCCAAGGTGATTGATTCGGATTCCGTTTCCGCGCTCAGCTCTATTTCTTCCACTTCGATGCCGCCGCCGGAAAGCGCGTTGAACATTTCATGTGAGGCAAGCTCGATTCTTTCAGTGATGGCCTCAGGTTCGTCGATGGCCAGTTCGACCGTATCCTCCAATCCGTCGGCGCTTGCTTCGCCGGCGTCCACCATGTCACCCAGTCCGTCCGGGGACCAGTTGGCGAACATTTCGCTGACCTCCTCCAACCCGTCGTTTTGCGCTCGGTTGAATCCGGGTACGATCGATAACAGGTCTTCTTCGTCCCTGGGGGCAGCGGTTTCCTTGGCTGCTTCATGCAATTCGTGAATGCGTTGTACCAGATCCCTGGTATCAGGTATTGCTGTGCTGGTGTATTCAGTGCCGCGTAACATGGTTTTGATAAACGCCGCGCCTTGTGTCAAAACATCAATGGTGTCTGAGTTCACTGGCTGCCTGGAGTCATACAACGTCGCGATATAACGATCCAGGTGCTCGCTTAGTTTGGCAACGTTTTCAACGCCCGCCATGTTGGCGCTGCCATGCAAGGTGTGTAACGCCCGCATCAATGGCTCCGTCACCAGATGAACTTCGTTGTCGGAGTATTTTGCCAGATAGCGTTCCACAGTCTCCAGATGTGATGTGGTTTCCCGGGTGAAAATGTCAATCAGCGACAGACTTTGTAAAGCGGCCGCAGCGGCGTCTGGTTTGTCCTCTGGTATTGAGCGTGCTTCGCTCGTTTGTTCCAAAAATTCCTGGTTCGGACTGTCAGTACCGGCGGCTTCAACGTCAACGGGTGGTGTCCGAGCCTGCTCAGCGAGGTTTTCCCCGGTTGCGGCGGGGGCTGTGATATCACCCAGCAATTCGTCGATCAGGTCGGGTTTGGGCCGAGTGGCCCCGGCATAACTGCCGTTGGCCAAAGCATCCGCTAAAACAACAATGGCGTGTACGTTGGGTTGGGTTTCCAGTTCACCTTTCAGGTGTTGAATGCAATTGCGCAAAGTGGATTCCGCGTTTTCCAGCAATTCAAAAATCGCCGGCTGTACTTCCAGGCGTCCTTCGATTACCCGGTTCAACATGTTTTCAATCGACCAGGCGAATTCACCCACCACTTTTGCGCCGGCAAGCCGGCCGCTGCCCTTAATGGTATGGTAGGAGCGGCGCAGCACTGTCAGCGCTTCGGAGTTGGACTGATTTTTTTTCCAGGCGCGCAGGTTTTCCTGTATGGTGCCTACTACCTCGTCCGCCTCCTCGAGGAAGATTTCCAGGATCTCTTCGTCAATGTCGTCTTTAGGTATTTTTGCAGCGGCGGCAACGGCAGGCGCGGCAACCTTAGCGGGTGCGGGTTTCGCAGCAGGCGTTCGTATAATTTCATCCGCCTCGGGTAGCATTAATCGCGCGGTTTGTGCCAGGGCCAATGAATCACCGGCTCGGGATTTCGCGGCGGCTTGCGGCGCTGATTTCGAGGCCGAAGCTGGAGCTGCTTCATCCGCCACGAGCGTCCATGGTTTTTCCCCGGATGCTGCGCGATTTTTCTGGATTTCCCGGATAGCTTCCGGCGTGTAACCGAGTTCCTGGGCGCTCGCTTCGGCTACCCGCAGGATGTTTTCCGGATGGCCGCGATTTTCGGCGACGGCTTCCAAAAAGTATTCGATACTGGTGATGACATCGGCGAGCAGATCAAGGGCTTTTTGATTGGGCTCAACATCTTCACGCAACAACTGGTGACGAATATAGTCAACGGCTGCGTTTAGCAGGTTGGCGGCGCGATTCAGCTCCAGAATCGCCAGTACGCCGCGGATTTCATCCAGTTTGCCGGGTGTGGATTCGATGGCGGCGCGGTTGGTGGTGTCAATCGCGTACGCGTTAAACGCTTCTTTCACCTCGGATACAAGTTTGTTGGCTTCAGCGATGACCAGATTGTTGAGTTGGCGTTGTTCGCTGGGCGGCAGCAGGGTGTCGGCTTTTTCATGGCTTCCCAATACAGAGCTGGTAACGGTTGATTGCAAACCTTCCAGAGAGGATTCTACGTAAAGCAACGCGCTGGCCACTTCCATCAAGCTGAATTCGGAAGGCTGGCTGCCGGATTTCACGATCTCGGCGATACTGCGGTTTTGGTCCTGAATGATTTTATGCAAGTCACCCAGCCCAAGCATCGCTAATGTGTCCGAGATACGGTGCAGGTGGCTACGCAAGGATTCCAGTTCAGTAACTGGCTTGTTCTTGGTGCGCACGAAAATATCCAGCTGGTCCTTGACGTGCAACAGGTCTTCCTTGATAACCGCGGAGACGCTTTGCATCAGGTCGGTTTTGGAACCGCGCAACTGCGCAAACGCTTCGTTGACATCCACACTGCCTGGCAGCAGTTGCTCCAGGTTGAACGCCATCTTGATTTGTCCGGTACGCGCGCCTTGCGATGTGGATGTCGCCACGTAATACAGCAGGTTCTTTAACAGTTCCACCGGAGGATTTTTGTTAAAAGCCTGTTCGCCCTGGTCGATGATACGTTTGATCTGCCGGTCAATCTGATGGCCCATCAATTGCTTAACTGAGTTGCTGGGCTCAAGACCGTTATCCAGTAAACCCTCCACCATGCCGCTGGCGACCCACCACAGGCGCATGGCGCTTTCCGTGGTCGAGTTATAGAGCAATTCACGGATAACGATCGCCATTTTCTGCAGGGGTTCGGTAGTACTGAGATTGCGGTACCAGCGCACCAGCGCGGCCTGGTAAACCGGGCGTAATTTTTTCGCGTATTGTTGAATATCAACCGGTTTACTGGGCTTTTTCGCCTCTTCCTGCGGGGGTGTGATGGTCAAATTGGGTGAGAAAAACGCGTTTTCACTTAACAAGTGTTCACCGCGGGCGGTGCGCAGGTCGTTTAGCAACGGCAGCAATATGACCGGCATATCCTGCTGGCCGTTTTCCAGGTGTTCCAGGTAAGCCGGCAATTGCAGAATCGCCCGCATTAACACCTCATAGGCGTCTTCCTTGCGGGAAACTTTGCCTTGAGAAATGGCATTGGCAAGTAACTCCATTTCCTCCGCGAGCAAGGCGCCGCCGTAAATTTCCACCATCTGCAGGGTGCCATAAATCTGGTGCAGATAAGTCGCGCAAAAGCGAATTTGGGTCGTGTCGTTGGGATTTTCGACATAGGCTTCCAGGGCCTGACGGGTCTGATTCAGGCTTTCCCGAATTTCATCCTTGACCCACTTTAGTGTGGTGTAATCTAATTCTTGTTGCGCAATACTCATGAATGCACCTTCAATTACTTATGCCTGAACGCCAGGGTGTTGGCATAACTTAAACGCTCCAGTTTTGGATGTGACCAATTCACCAACTCCCCTACGCCTAACACCAGCAGGCCTCCCGGCGTTAAGTGCTCTACGAAGTTATTAACAATTTGTTCTCTTCTTGCGCGATCGAAATAAATAAGCAGATTCTGGCAGACGATTATATCCATGGCGCCAATCGGTGTTTTTTCCATATCCATAACATTTAACTGATTAAAACAAACGCGTTGGCGTAATTCCGGAACAACCCGAAAGCGGGCATCGGGCAACTTTTCAAAATATTTTTTCAACCAATCCGGTTCGATATTTTTTACCTGTTTTTTGCTATAAATGCCTGCCCGGCCAACTGCGATGGCGCTGCGGCTGATGTCGCTGGCGATGATACCCAGATAGAATTCGCAACCCAGCTGCTGCAAGTGATTATCCACCGCCATCGCGATGCTATAGGGCTCTTCACCTGTCGAACAACCCACACTCCAAATATGAATCGTGACGGGCTCTTCTTTTATGTCCCATTTATAGCGCGGAAGATACTTTTCGCAAATCAGCGCCGTGGAATCCTCATGACGCAAAAACCGGGTCTCGTGCACGGTAAGGTAGTGCACCAGTTTGTCCCATTCAATATGCCCACCGAGTCCGGAATGCAGCAGCGCGTAATACTCCTGGAAACTGTCGTAGCCCAGCTCGCGCATGCGAATACCCAGGTTGGTGACCAGAAACGAGCGGCGATTATCCGGTAAACGCATACCCGTCCTTTGTTCCAGCAGGTCCACCCATTGCAGGAACTGTTGATTATCCATTTCAGGGAACGCGCCAAGCCCGGCACCGGACCGTTTATTTCGCGGTTTATTAGCGTCGGATTTCATTACTTCTTTTCCCAACATGGAAACTGCGGTAGTCATGTTCTGCGCCCGGTACGGTTTGTAGGTTCAGAGCCGTACGCTGAAAAACCTCCTCGCACGGTATCTGGAACTGCAATTATTCTGGTAACTTAAATCCGGATACGGATTTTCTCAGGTCATTGGACAATTCAGCCAAGTTACCGATAGATGCCGAGGTTTCATTAGTACCCGCAGATGTCTGAGTGGTTACCTCCTGAATCACATTCATGCTTTCCGAAATACTGACCGCCGCGACCGCCTGTTGCTGCGCGCTGTCCGAGATACTTTGGGTCAGGTCGGCAAGGTGAGTCGACACGTTTTCGATCTCTTCGAGCGCTTCACCCGCGCGCAACGCCAGTTGCGCCCCGGTTACTACACCCGCGGTGGATTGTTCCATGGAGGCCACCGCTTCGTTGGTGTCGGATTGAATGGTTTTTACCAGTGCTTCGATTTGTTTGGTGGCGTCGGTGGATTTTTCCGCGAGCCGCTGCACCTCGTCCGCAACCACCGCGAAACCGCGGCCTGACTCACCGGCCATGGCCGCCTGAATCGCCGCGTTCAATGCCAGAATGTTGGTTTGGTCGGCAATGTCATTGATCAGCTCAACCATGTCACCGATCTGTTGCGAGCTCTCACCCAGGCGCTTGATACGTTTTGAGGTTTCCTGGATTTGTTCACGAATGGAATCCATACCAAAGATAGTGTCCTGCACCGCCCTGGAGCCTTTCTTCGCGATTTCCACCGATTTGTTCGCAACCTGGGACGATTCGGTCGCGTTGTTGGATACGTGTTCGATGGAAATCGCCATTTCATTGATAGCCGCTGATGCCGCGGTAATCTGCTCGGCCTGATGGTCGGACGCTTCGGCGAGATGCATAGCCGTGGCCTGGGTTTCCTGGGCCGCTGATGAAACTTGCACGGTGGTTTCATTAATGGTTGAAACCAGCCGGCGCAGCGCGTCGATGGTGTAGTTAATAGCGTCCGCGATCGCACCGGTGATGTCCTCGGTTACGGTTGCCTGTGCTGTCAGGTCACCCGACGCCAGGTCACCGATCTCATCCAGCAAGCGCATGATGGCGTCCTGGTTACGGCGGTTGGCGTCCGCGGTTTCCACCAGGCGGCGGCGGGTTTCACCCATTAACTTGAAGCCGAGTAATACCAGCAGCGCCAGCGCCACGGCGCCGAAAATGTATCCCATAAACGCGTTAATCGGCCGTTCATTTTCCAGGTCGGTAAAAGCGTTCATCAGGTTGGTGGTGATATCGAGCAACTGTTTGCTCTTTTCCACCATGTTGGCCGATGCGTTTTGTGCTTCAAACAAGGTTGGCGTCTGATCGAGAATTCGGCCAACCAGGTCATGAACGGTTTCAAACAGTTCCGAGACTTCCGCCAGTTTGTCACGCGCATCCGGGTCGCGAACACGCTGAATATTCATTTTTTTATTGCCTTTGATCATCGCGTCCAGTACCCGGCCGAACAATGCCGCGTCACGCCCGAACCGGTCCGCCGCGGAGGCCGCGCCTTGGCCACCCTGCAGAACTTTGTTGGCGTTTACTGAAATTCGGGGAACCAACATGAGCTGACGGCTGGCGACGTAAACCTGGCTGGCGTTGGCGCCGGACTCAATCATGATACTGACCACCTCGTCGGAAACCGCGAGCAGGGTGGGCATGGCTTCGTTTACCGCGCCCACGAATTCAGACAACATGCGAATCGTGCCTTCCGCCTGCAATATGGTGTCGGCGTTGGTGCCAAATTCGTTCCACAATTTGTTTACCACGTCCACTTGCCCGGTAACGCTGTCCGGAGAAGGCGGTAAGCCGCTTTCCGGGTTGCCATCACGTAATTGGTTAAGATTTTGCTCAAACAAATTGCGGGATAATTTGAGCTGCTTGAACGCTTCAACGTTGGCGGATGATGCTTCCACCGCGTCCTTAACGATACTTTGTGAAAGTACCCGTAGCTCGCCGGATTGATTAATATATTCTTTATCATGCACGGTGTTGGTCGCGACGATGTTAAAGATAAAGAAAGCGGCCAAAATGGCGATGGTCAACAGAGCGCCGAGTACGAAGAGGCCCTTGTCTGCTGTGATTTTACTGGTTGGTGCGGTAATCATAATCTTGGCTCCTGCCCAATCAATTAAACATTAAACGAACTCACTGTCAGCATATAGTTGTGTTTATCGCTGATTAACCTTCCTGCTAAAAAACCAATTCCTAAATAACCAATTCCTAAATAACCACGGTCGGCAATAAACGAGCGTAAACGACAAAACCACGCCGGCATTAAACCAACCAACAAATGAAGTGCGCCCCAATTGTATTGGACAAACTTCACAAAACTGTCTCCGAACCTTTTCTAATCTTCGTATGTTTACACGGCCACCTGAAAAAACGCCGGATTATCCGCAAGCGTATACATACTGAATACCAGGATTTCTTCGCTATTCTGTTTAAACGCGCCGTGCACATAACCGCGCAAGGCTTCGTCAAACCGGCTTACCGAGGTTACCTTTTCATGGTCCTGAAAGTGTTTCAATCCCAACACTTCGCTAACCACCAGCCCAACCGACAAATCCTCGCGTTTTACCACCAGTACTCGGGATTTTACGGTCTGTGGCAGCGGCTTGTCTTGAAGGAAACCCTGCAAATCCACAATCGGAAGCAGGGTGCCACGGATGTTGGCGACGCCTTTTACCCAGCGTTGCGTGCCGGGAACGGCGGTAAGTCTCGGGTAGTGCAGAATCTCGTTCACTTGCTTCAGGGGAGCCACCAGATTGAGGCCGCCGATGCGAAACCCGATTCCAGTCCAGGATTCTTTTACGTCAACGCGCTGCGGCAAACCTTTTGCCGTTTTCTTACACTGTTGTTCTATTTCATAGAGTAAGTGAATAGGGTGTTTTTGAGCGCTTTTGGCCATTATTCCATTAACCTTTGCTGCCTGTGTCCTAATTTCCCAACAAGCTCTTTATTTTGCCGATTAAATCTTTTTCCTTCGCGGGTTTGGTAATGTAGTCTTTTGCGCCCTGGCGTAATCCCCACAGTTTGTCAGTTTCCTGATCTTTGGTGCTGACGATTATAACCGGGATATTACTGGTGTCAGGATTGGTGGTGATTTCGCGCGACGCCTGAAAGCCATTCATCCCCGGCATAACCACATCCATCAGGATCAAATCCGGTTTTTCGGATTTTGCCTTCTTGATGCCTTCTTCGCCGCTGCTGGCGGAGGAAACGGCAAAACCATTTTTTTCCAGCATGGTTTTCAACACGTGAATTTCAGTGGGGGAATCGTCAACGATTAATATGTTTGCCATTACCAGGCTCTCCCTTGGTTAACTAACTTTTGCTACTCGAGAAAAACTTGTTTTCTCTTTACTGGGTAAAAACTGTGTTCCTCGACCGGTTGATAGTGCTAGCAGTTCTAATGCGCAACATTCACATGCGACGTGATCGCGCTCAGCAATTCATCCTTGGTAAAGGGTTTGGTCAGATACTGGTCCGATCCAACAATCCGGCCGCGGGCCCGGTCAAACAACCCGTCTTTGCTGGTCAGCAATATGACAGGCGTATTTTTGTAAATGTGGTTGTTTTTAATCAAGGCGCAGGTTTGGTAACCGTCCAGCCGCGGCATCATGATGTCGATAAAAATCACGTCTGGATTTTGGTCCGTAATCTTGGCTAATGCCTCGAAACCATCAGTGGCGGTTACAACATCACAGCCGGCTTTTTTCAACAGCGTCTCCGCCGTGCGGCGGATGGTCTTACTGTCGTCAATGACCATGACTTTTATTCCTGCTAAGGATACTTCAGGCGCTTCTTCTGCCACTGCGCTACCTCTCGTGTGATAAAAAGCCTAATTAAACTATTGGAATTGGGAAACCGTACTACATCGCTCCATCGTAGCCATCGTAGATAGTGCTTTGTATTTTCCCTTTACACTGTCATTACCTACTGAATAAAAGCTTAGCCATTGTATGTACCCACATCCACTACGTGCTCAATGGAGCACGCGGTGTGGTTGTTAGTGATGGGTAACACTAAGCCTTTGCGCTTACGCCACTGGCGTAAGTAAATGAACGCAACTGACTTCTTTCCACCGTCATTGCATCAAGAAAATCAAAGTCTTGATCCAATCCATTTATCGGCGGTAGCACTTTATAACTTTAGTCCAGTCTCCTATAAGAAACATAATATTTAATGCCTACTTATACAAACTATCTATGGTGCTCTGTTGAGAGCGATTATGCGCCTTTTTGTGACAACAATTATACTGCACAAACCATAAATGTATTGTTTCCTGCTGTCTGGTGATCATTACGCAGGTTTTGGCGCGCATTTGTATACTACATCACCTAAACGTGGGTAAGGTTTAGGTTCATCGTTAATTTGTGTGATGCTGAATCCCTACCGTTGCACCCTGACTGCGCCATATATATTTTAAATTCAGAATAATATATTCCTTTTTCTGTTTAAGGACGCAAGATTTAACCAGCCATCGTGGTTATTGGTACTGTGGGTGACGGCGCTCGATATACAAAACGTGCTCTGACGCCAGGCTAAAAACAGTGAATTTGGTAGAGCAAGACATAACTTCGCTTAAGAGCCGCACAGGCAGAGGATTTTATCCACAACACCTAGAAAATGCACACGACGTTATACGGCGCTTCTTCTTGGATCAACAGCTATCCAACTATCAAGTTCGACGAAGTATTGTAACCGCGAGTCTTTGATTTTTACAAATATGACTTTCCAGACTTTGTTTGACTTTGCGCGAAACAGTGACCAATATTCCCTGTTTCGTTGCCAATGATCCGGGATACGGAATGACTGCTTTGTCACTTTTGTCACTGGATTTACTCGTAACGACGTATACATACGAATTGTTTATTTTGTTACCAACCATTAAACCCACAACACCAGGTTAGCGCATCCTATGCTGAAATTGGGTGTCGTGATGGACCCCATCTCGACGATTAAAATAAAAAAAGACAGCACCTTTGCCATGTTACTGGCCGCACAAGCCAGGGCGTGGTCCGTGTCCTATATGGAATTGAACGATTTGTCGGTTCTTGATGGTGTGGCGATGGCTACTATGCGGTCACTCGCCGTCAAGGATGATCCCGCGGGATGGTTTGAACTGGGCGATGCGGTGTACAAGCCGCTGGGTGATCTGGATGTCATACTGATGCGAAAAGATCCGCCATTCAATATGGAGTATATTTACACCACGTATATTCTTGAACTCGCCGAACAGGCGGGCGCGCTGGTGGTGAATAAACCGCAGACGTTGCGCGACGCCAATGAAAAGTTATCGACCGCCTGGTTCCCGCAATGTACCGCGCCATCGCTGGTGACCCGCAATCCGCAGCAGTTGTTGGAATTCCTGCAACAGCATCGGGACATCATCTTAAAGCCCTTGCACGGCATGGGGGGCGCGTCCATTTTTCGGGTCAGGGAAAACGACGTTAACACCAATGTGATTATCGAAACCCTGACTGAACACGAGACGCGTTACGTAATGGCGCAGCGCTTTATTCCGGAAATTCAACACGGGGATAAACGCATTTTGTTGGTCGATGGCGAACCGGTGCCTTATGCCCTGGCGCGGATACCGGCGAAAGGCGAAACGCGCGGCAATCTGGCGGCGGGTGGCACGGGAATCGGCGTTGCATTAACCGATCGGGATTTCTGGATTTGTGAACAAGTGGCGCCGGCCTTGAAAGCGAAAGGGCTGTTGTTTGTCGGGCTTGATGTGATCGGTGACTACCTGACGGAAATCAATATCACCAGCCCCACCTGTATTCGCGAACTGGACAAGATTTACGGTCTGGATATCGCCGGCCAACTCATGGACGCTATCGCAGCGAAAATCAACGCGCACTGAATCAGCAAGGGGTCTGGATGTTAACGGGATGTTAGACAAAACTGCATCGGTAAATTTAGCCGCCACCAGGTGCGTTTGGCGTGGATTAGTTATTGTTTCGTGCCTGTTGTTATGGTTGTTGTTATTGATGTCATGTAGCCGCCCGCCCGGGGTTTACTACGAGCAGTTCATGGGGTTTGGAACCCTCATCGAAGTGAAAATCTGGGGCGTTGACGAGAAAACCGGCCGGCCGGCCGTGGCCGCCATCACGGATGATATTAATTATATGCACGAAACCTGGCACGCGTGGCATCCCGGTGGGTTATCGCGCATCAATGAATTATTACCGACCGGG
>DATCIR010000036.1:0-4738 GCA_036507695.1 Gammaproteobacteria bacterium | reverse complement strand
GTTACCGCAGTTGTTTTTGTCGGCCTGTGGCAGTGCGTAGGGTGGGCATCGCCCACCCGTCGTGCGTTTTGACAGGCTTTATTGGTGGGCGGTGCCCACCCTACGCACGCACCAGCCGTCACGAACACGGAATGGTGCGTTGCGGCGCAACATACCCTTCCCACACTAGGGTTCGCTCCGCGCACCCCAATGGGCTGCTTTGTCGGGGTGTAACTGAACACCCCAAAGTGCAAAGGGGGGCGAGCGGTTACAAATATTTATGAAATTCGCGAGAACGGGTGGCAAGAGCGGTAACACTGATTGTAAGCATGGCAAGTAAGTGGCGATGATACGGCTACATGCCATGGTGCTTTTTCTGTTTTAAAAAGCACTGGTTTGATGTATCGGCGATGGGAGGTTTAGGTTGTTGTGGATTACACCGTCAAGTGCTGTTTGATGAGGTTGTCGTTGAGTTCCGGCATCGCACCATTGGCGACGTTCCTGCCGTTGTTCATGATCACGAATTCCTTGCCGACGCGGCGGGCGAAGGGGAGTTTTTGTTCCACCAGGAGCACGGTGAGGTTTTCTTCCTGATTGAGTTTTAAAATGACATCGCCGATTTGCTGCACGATGTTGGGTTGGATGCCTTCACAGGGTTCATCGAGGATCAATAAGCGGGGTTCAATCACCAGGGCGCGGCCGATCGCGAGTTGCTGTTGCTGGCCGCCGGATAAGTCGCCACCGCGGCGCTTCAGCATGTCTTTTAACACCGGGAACAAGTCATAGACGCGTTCCGGGATCACTTTCTTTTTATCCTTTCTGGCTTGCAGGCCGATGCGCAGGTTTTCTTCCACCGTCAGTTGCGGGAATATCTCGCGCCCCTGCGGCACATAACCGATGCCGATATGGGCGCGTTTGTCGGCGGGCAGGCTGGTAATGTCCTGGCCGTCGAATGCGATGGTTCCGGATTTACTCGGTAACAGGCCCATGATGGATTTGAGCAAGGTGGTTTTGCCCATGCCGTTGCGGCCCATCAGGCACGCGCACGCGCCGGCGCCGATGTCGAGCGAAACATCCCACAGGGTATGGCTTTCACCGTAATATTGATTAAGTCCGGATATTTTTAACATGGCGTTGCTCAATGCGAGGTTTCACCCAGGTAGACTTCGATGACCTTGGGATCGTTTTGCACCTGGTCCATGCTGCCTTCGGCCAGCACGCGGCCTTCATGCAGCACGGTCACCGTGCGGGCGATGGAGCGCACGAAATCCATGTCATGTTCCACCACCACTACCGAATGTTCCCCGGCCAGGCTGGTTAACAATTCCGCGGTGCGCTCGGACTCCTGATGCGTCATGCCGGCCACGGGCTCATCCACTAACAGCAACAGCGGCTTTTGCATGAGCAGCATGCCGATTTCCAGCCATTGGGTTTGGCCGTGCGAAAGCAATCCGGCGCGCCGCTGCACGTGCTCCTGCAAGCCGATAATTTGCAGCACTTCATCAATGTGGTCGCGTTGTTCGCCGCTAAGCCGGGCAATCAGGGTCGGCCAGACCGCTTTGTTGGTATATAACGCAAGCTCCAGGTTTTCAAACACCGTGTGATGCGGAAACACCGTCGGCTTTTGAAATTTCCGTCCGATGCCGGCTTGCGCGATTTCGTATTCGGACATGCGCGTCAGGTCCATGGTTTGACCGTAAAACACCGTGCCGGTATCGGGGCGGGTTTTGCCGGTGATGCAGTCCATCATGGTGGTTTTGCCCGCGCCATTGGGGCCGATAACGCAGCGCAGTTCGCCGTGATTAATATACAGCGTAAGATCGTTGATCGCCTTGAAGCCGTCAAAACTCACGGTCATGTTTTCAATATAGAGGATCGGTCCTTTGCTGATGTCCACGATGCCGGGCCGGACCGGGCGCACACCTGACGTAAACGGAAAGCGTTCCTCGGCGATAAAATCAAACACCCGGTCCCGGCGCATGAGTTGACGAAGCTGATGCAGTTGCTTCACGATTCAGCCTCCGCCTTTTTGGCTGCATCGGGGATTGTTGTTACGTTGGCGTTAAGTGCTTGCTTACGCTGGCTTTTCAGTTTGCCGATCAGTCCGACAATGCCTTTGGGCAAAAAGATGGTGACCACGATAAACAACGCGCCGAGCGCGAACAGCCACACTTCGGGCAGCGCGCCGGTAAAAAAGGTTTTGGCGTAGTTCACCAGCCCCGCGCCCAGGGCCGCGCCATATAAAGTGCCGCGCCCGCCCACCGCAACCCACACCACCAACTCGATGGAGTTCAACGGGGAAAATTCGCCGGGATTAATAATGCCCACTTGTGGCACGTATAAAGCGCCGGCGATTCCCGCTAACACCGCGGAGAACGTGAAAATCCAGACCTTGTAACTTTCTGTTTTGTAGCCGGTGAAGCGGGCGCGGTCCTCCGCATCGCGAATGGCGATCACCACGCGGCCGAACTTGGACGTTACGATGTAGCGGCACGCCAGATAACCCAGGGCCAGTGCAATGATGGACGCCAGGAACAGCGCCACGCGCGTGCTGTCTTGTTGCAGGTTAAAACCCAGGATGTCTTTAAAATCCGTCAGGCCGTTGTTACCGCCAAAACCCATTTCGTTGCGGAAAAACGCCAGCATCAGGGCGTAGGTCAAAGCCTGGGTGATAATGGAAAGATACACGCCGGTCACCCGGGAGCGGAATGCCAGCCAGCCAAACACAAACGCCAGCAAACCGGGCACCAGCATCACCATCAGCATGGCAAACCAGAACATGTCGAAGCCCTGCCAGTACCAGGGCAGTTCCGGCCAATTGAGAAACACCATGAAATCGGGCAGATCGGGATTGCCATAAACACCGCGGTCGCCGATCTGACGCATCAGGTGCATGCCCATGGCATAACCGCCCAGCGCGAAGAACGCGCCGTGGCCCAGGCTTAATATGCCGCAATAACCCCACACCAGATCCAGGGCGATTGCCAGCAAGGCAAAGGTCAGATACTTGCCGAGCAATGTGACCGTATAGGTCGACAGGTGAAACCCGGAGGATTCCGGCACGGCGAGATTGAACACCGGCACAATAATGGCGAGCGCGGCCAGGACGCCGAGAAATATTTGGCCGCCCCGGTTGCCGGCGAACAATTGCGTGAAAAGACTTTTATAGTGCATCGTAGAGTGCATCGCTTAGTTCTCCGCGGCCCGGCCTTTTTGCGGGAACAATCCGCGCGGCTTTTTCTGAATAAATAAAATAATGAAAACCAGCACCAGGATTTTCGCCATGACCGCGCCGGACCAGGGCTCCAGAAACTTGTTGACGACGCCCAAGGACATGGCGCCGACTAAGGTGCCCCATAAATTGCCGACGCCGCCAAACACCACCACCATGAATGAGTCGATAATGTAGGCTTGACCCAGGTTGGGCCCGACATTGGTGAGTTGACTCAAGGCAACGCCCGCCACGCCGGCAATGCCCGAACCCAGGCCAAAAGTCATCGCGTCCACCCATTCGGTCTTCACGCCCATGGCTTTAGCCATGGCGCGGTTCTGCGACACGGCCCGCACTTGCAGCCCCAGCGGCGTTTTCTTCAGTACCGCCAATAGGGCAAAGAACACCATTATGCTGAAAATCAGGATATAAAAGCGGTTGAGGGTTAACGAAAAAGCGCCGTTGATTTCCATCGCGCCGCTCATCCAGGCCGGTGTTTCAACGGAACGGTTGAGCGGCGAAAACACCGTGCGCACCAGTTGCTGCAGGATAAGGCTGATGCCGAAGGTGGCTAACAGGGTTTCCAGAGGCCGGCCGTACAGAAACCGGATGACACCGCGTTCAATGGCGACCCCAAACAATCCGGATACCAGGAACGCGGCGGGTATCGCTACAAACAACGAGTATTCAATATGGTTAGGCATCAACAATTGAACGACATAAGTGGTGTAAGCGCCGAGCATGATCAATTCGCCATGCGCCATGTTGATCACGCCCATAACGCCAAAAGTGATGGCGAGGCCAATCGCGGCCAGCAGCAACACCGAGCCCAGGCTTAAACCGAAGAAAATGGTTTCCATTAGCTCATAAAAGCCGCGCCGGTCTTTTATCGACGTTAACGCGGTGGCCGCCGCGTTGCGTATTTCGGCGTCGGCTTCCAGGTATTCGCCTTGCTCATCTTTTTGCACCAGCTTGCTAAGATTGTCGAACGCCGCGGATTCCAGGGTTTGTCCCAGGGTATGAATGGCATTGAGGCGGACGGTTTTGTCATCGCTGTCCAGTTCGGATAGGGCGATCACGGCCGCCATTTTTTCCTTGACCGCACTGTCAGTCTCGTTGGTGATTGCGAGGCGAACCATTTCCGCGACTTCGGCTTTTGGATCCCGGAGCATTTCCTTGACCGCGGATAACCGGACTGCTACATCTTTGCTGCCCAGGCTCAATTGGGCAATGGCGCCGCGCAATTGCTTGCGCAGCTGGTTGTTGACGACGATTTTCTTTAGCATGCCTGATTCCACAGTGCCCAGGTTGTTGCCGCTGATGACATCGGTAATGGCAACAGCACTGTCTTTGGCTTCGCCGAAAACCAGCAGCTGGTCTTCCTGGCGGGTGTAAAGTTTGCTGTTCAGCAGATATTGAAAGATTTGCAGGACCCGCGGGTCGTCAAAGGTCTGCAGTTGCTCGATGGCTTTGCTTTTGGTGGTAAAGTTTTGTTGTTTCAGGTCTTCAAGCGCCGCCTGAAACGGATCCGTGATCACGGGTTCGGAA
>DATCIR010000035.1:0-3036 GCA_036507695.1 Gammaproteobacteria bacterium | reverse complement strand
ATGGCTTGGTCGCTCCCGCCCATCCCTGGGCTTCGCGACACCTTTACGGTCCCTGTAAAATGAGTGAAGAGCAAGCCTACGGACGCGAAGACCAGTCTGAACCGCGATAGGCCAGAGCGCTGAACAATGTGTTATTGACGTTTCGGGCATAGTCGTTTGTTATCGCATCTATTCTTGGTCATTAGCGGCCGCCTGGTGAGAAATGCGGGCTAGTTGTCTTTGATAGTTGACAGTACTATTTCCGCAAGATCGAATTCGAACTGGGCATCAAAAAAATGGTTGGCTCCCTCAACCAGGCTTACCTTGGCGTTCGCCTTTTTTAAAACATCGGGCCATTTCTGGTCCATGCGTTCATCCTTTGATCCCAGGATAATATATACCGGGGTGTGTATTTTACTTAACAGGCTCCTGATTTTCTGTGCACCCCAATCTGCGTAAGACAAAAACACATCGGGTGGCGCAATAAATTTTTTACAATAACTAACCTGGAAATTACCCAGCGAATTATTTTTCTGCACGACCATTGCGTTGGCGTTGTCCACCTGTGCACGATTGAGTTTTTCACCGACTGTATAGTCAATATCAACAAGGCTTGTGCCTATGACTTTTTTGATATCAACACCATGATTTTGATTTTGCGCCATGTATATTAGCAGCTGCAGACTACCATAACTGTGACCAACCAGAATAACCTGTTTATGCCCTTTTTTTGCCAGCCAATCAGTCCAGAAGTTGATTTCCTTAAGGTCATCGCGCATATGATGGGTATGAACCGCATCACACGACAAACTTTTTTTCCGATTATTGATTCCCAGTGACAAAGTTGGCGCCAATACCGGATACCCGTCTGTGGACAAATAATCCATTAAACGCTGCACGGTGAAAAAATCCGGTGTTTGTAAAAATCCATGCAGTAACAGGATGGCGGGTTTACTTTGATCGCCGGCAAGATACTGGGCGCTAATTTCAAGGTCATTGATATATTTTATTTCAACGGTATCCGCAGTGGCTGTACCGGACAGGCCATATAAAATTAAGACAGAGCACATATACACTCTAGTAAAAACCGAAAGCTTTTTCGCCATGAGGTGGGAAATAAGATGCATAATGAATCGCTCGCTCCAATGCTTTATACCTGACTACAGTATCGATTAAAACGGGTAAAAGTTTAATAAACTTAGGCACATAATATACGGGCACATAATATACGAGTTTTTCTATTGTTACCCTGTCAATGACAATAGACCAAAAAAGCCCGGATACAGGGCAATTATCCCTCAGCGAGCAATCGTTTACTCTTTAACTGCCATCAAATAGGAAACCAGGTGGTTTATCGTGGCATCCCACAAATCGATGAGATCGCAGAAAATAGCGTTTTGAAATCCTTCGTCTTTCCTGGCCGTGCACACACTGCCTTTAGCGACGACTACGCCGTGCCGTCAGTCAAGCAAGTGATTGTTATCACCGGGCTTCCCACGAAAGCGTTATTCGCGCTCGCCTTTTCAAAGACGGCTATTCCGGTAAAATGAAATACGCCAGGTATCACCCATTCAAGGGCACCGGCAAGACACTACAAGATTTCTGCAGGATTGGAATTTCGCAAAAGCGCTAGGCGTTGTAGTCGCGGGGACGTATTAACTGGTAGCCTGTAACCACGATGGCTGCGGCATCCTGCAACGCAACGGCATCCGCTACCCGGATGCGCACGCCAACTCAAATTCTATGACCAGAACCACGGTGTCTTCCTGTTGTATGGCCACCGGCGGCACGCACACGCAGGCGAGTTGCCCCTCGGGTATCCGCAGGCTTGCGTCTTCGGGTTTCTGAAAGATCTTAAATGGCGCCTTTAACTCGGCTGCTTCCGCTCGGGCAAATACCTCCTGGGTCGTCAATTCCTGCTGCTCGCCGCCGGCGCGTTCGTAGATGAGCGAGGCCAGCGTTTCGCCTGCGTACCGGACACCGGCGAGCGCGACGATTTCAGGCGCAAACTTCTCCGCCGTGCCGCTGGAACCCGCAACGCCAAAACCGTTGGCATTCACCTCCAGATCGTCATCAATGGAAGTAACCAGCAAACTGTGTTTGTAGAGCAGTTCATCCTGCGGATTTTCAGTGAAGACGGCGATGGATGAAGGAATGGCATCCAGTACCGATAAATTGAAACCACCACTGGGCCGCTTGGCGATCTGCGTAATGCCTTCGTTGCAGCAATGGAATCCGGAAGCGTTTCACCGCCAATTTTGGCCGTGATCTCCTTCTGCACAATACCTTCTACAACCACTTCTACGATCTCAATGACGATGCCGGCATCAGCATTAATACGACCAACGATTGACAATATTAGTTAACACTACCATGAGTTGCGTAGGTCCGGCCCGAACTTGGCCGATGCAGGCCCGACACGGACTTACGGCCCAAACTAAATTTTTCCTAACTAATGTTTGTGGATCACTTCAATAACGACACGGCCGCCAGTAACAGGGAAAGAGCCGCGATCACTACCGCAACAACCGCTATCAGCCTTACACGCTTCATCGCTTTATCGTTTGCTTGCACGGCTTCTTCAATGGCTTTCGCCAGCGCCCTGGTAGATTCACTGTTCGTTTTCACGGCCTCCTGCAGCTCACTAATTTGTTGAGACACGATTTGTTGGGCGACCAGAGGTTCAGTCGTTTCACTCTTCTTTTTCGTGAACGCAGGAAGCGCGGCCTGGAGGATCGGCGCCAAGTAAGGTAACACAACTTTGATTATCGGCATCCAAGCGGCCATTTGCGCTCCTTATCGTTCTGTTTTAAGGCGTAGTGTTTCGGGTACGCCCTCCCGAACCTGGCATCTAATTTATTCCTACGGGAAACCGCATTTTGCCCTCCCCGTTTCATTTAGCATCCCGGTGCTGCGGCAGCGACATCATCGGCGCAACCGGCGCCCCAGCACAGTCGAACCCGGGTAGAGCGGAAAGAAAGCTGAATCAAACCAGAGTATAGCCTAACGAGAGTATAGCCTAACGAGAGTAAAGCCGAACAAGCCGCTGTGACGATA
>DATCIR010000034.1:0-3882 GCA_036507695.1 Gammaproteobacteria bacterium | reverse complement strand
CAGGGATGGCCGCAGTCGACGGATTCGCCGGGAGCGAATCCGGTCGCGCGCAGTGCGCCCGCAGGGTGTGGTGTGGGCCAGGGATGGCCCACAACAACCGACAGGGACGTACTTGTGGCGTCCCCCGGCAGGAGACACCGGCGCCGCCCACGGGTGAGTAGTTACCTATTTTCGTCATTAAAGACTTTGTTAGCACTTTGCAACTAACCTTGCTTGTACTGAGCAGCATTAAAACTGGAATCGCTTTCTTTGTGGGCGACTATCCGGCTTGCGCTAAAAATTAAAGCCACGCGCTTACAATACCCAATACGACCCGGCGCAGGTTTTAGTCAATCGTTATAGCGGATTTAACGGTAGCGACGTCAAGGTGTGGCGCGAATTGCTCGATAAACCGATACACGTACGATCGTAAAAAACTGTTTTTCCGCAGTCCTACCCAGGCGGTACTGGGTGGGAATAAATGCCCCAGGTCAATCATGCGCAGACCCAGGTCCTTTTGCGGATCAAATGCCATTTTTGCCACCAATCCGACACCGAGTCCCAACTCGACATAGGTTTTAATGACATCGGAGTCCAATGCGGTAAACACGACGTTGGGTTGCAGATGGGCGGCTTCAAAGGTATCGCTAATCAAGGTACGTCCCGCAAACCCAAAATCATAGGTAAGAATCGGGTAGACGGCAATGTCGGACAAAGTTACTAATTTTTTTCCCAATAAAGGATGCCCGGGAAGCATTAACGCGCAACGATTCCACTGATAACACGGCAAGGCCACCAATTCCCGGGTATGTGGAACCGCTTCTGTCGCAATGACCATTTCCGCGGCGCCATCCACGACCATCCTGGCAATATCCTCCGGGTAACCTTGCTTTAAAAACAACTTTACTTTGGGAAACTGGCTGACGAATTTCCGGATTACTTCTGGCAAGGCATAGCGCGCCTGGGTATGGGTTGTGGCGATCGTCAGGGTGCCACTTTGCTCCTGTTTGAACTCCTCGCCGATCAATTTAATGCTTTCTATTTCCCGCAGTATGTTCTTTGTCTTCGCTAGAATTTGTTCCCCGGCGTGTGTAATCCGCGTCAGCCGTTTGCCTGACCGGGTAAAAATTGGCACCCCAATTTCTTTTTCCAGCAGGCGGATTTGTTTACTCACCCCGGGTTGTGAAGTAAATAATGCATCGGCGGCTTCCGAAACATTGAGATTGTGGTTAGCCACTTCGTGCACATAGCGTAATTGATGTAATTTCATAGACATACCCCGTTAGCACGGAAAACACCCCAATAATATATTATACTTTTTCGGTCTAATTTTAGAATTCCTTATTCTTTTCTATTCTAGCCTATTACGGTTAAGTTATCTGATCAAAGCCTTGATGATTACCGTCGGACCCGAATGATTCGGAGGTACTATGCGCGCAGTGGAAAAATTACTGGCCAGCAAACGCTTACTAACCCATTTAGCACGGGATTTTACCCCCGTGGGTTTTTTGCAGACCTTTAGCATGGAAGATTTGGTGGCAGCGGATTTGGTCTATGACGACCTGGTCCACCAGGAGTATTCCAGTATCAAGATGTTTACCATTGATACCCGTCAGTTATCCAATGAAACACATCGATCAATTGAGCAGATGCGGCGGCGTTATGGCGATGTGTTAGCCGTGTATTATGCCGATGCAACGGAACTGGAGCCCTTGAGACGAGCACTTTACCGTTACAAGGCGCTGATCACCAGTTCCTCTCCCGTGATTCGTGCAATACATCACAGGCCCTGGATTGCCTGGGACACCGGATACCAGATCCCGTGCTTTAATCCCTTATCACGTTGGAGCAAGGATGAGATTCTCAGCTACGCAAAGCATCGTAACCTGCCCGTTCACGATTCTTCATACCACCTTCACCCGCAGCCTCGCATACCGCAATCCGGCGTGTGGCCGTGGCAAAGCGAGCAGACCGCCGTCCTGGGCTATCAAGACCTAGGTTATCAAGAGAAAGTAGCGCCTTAAAATCCTTCCGGAAACCCGCAGGCTTAAGCTTTTTATAAGGTTCATAGCGTAGCGTACACTCCGTAGGTTTACACGGTAACTTCAATCGCCTATACAACATACTCTCTCGTTGTAAGGCGATTTTTTTTGTCTTCTATTTCTATATTGTATTTCTTTATATAAATTTCAGCATTAGCAACTAACCTGCGGGTTATTCTGGCCTTACATGGTTAGTTATCCGCCCCGGGTGTACGATACTATCCACGGGTTAAACTGCACTCCCGGCTGTCGCCTGCCGTAGGCTCAAATAACCAATTGTGCTTCTCGGTAAAACAAATTCCTGTTTTTATACCAAGGCTTAAATACAACGGTGGGGTCAACAAAACCGTACTGGTAGCCGCACTCAATAGTCTGTCAAATCGGCCGATACCTACTGACAAGCCCTTGTAAAATTGACGGAAAATCCAGCAGCCGAAAGGATCAACCCATGAAGGAATCGTCTCCCAATCTCACCCAACCGCCGGTACCGGCGGCTGCGAATGCAGCGCCCAAACCCAAAATCCTGGTCATTGATGACTCACGCATCGTGCACGCGGCGATTAAAAAAGCGGTTAAGGAAGAGTTTGCAATCGTTGACGCCTATGACGGCGAAGAGGGCTGGACCAAATTAAGAGAAGACAATGAAATCCAGATGGTGGTTACCGACCAGGGCATGCCCAAACTGGATGGGTTTGGGCTCATCCGGCGCATCCGCGAAAGCGCCGTATCCCGTATTGCCGAAGTACCGATTATTATGGTTACCGGCGCTGAACAGGAGGAGGTTGAAATACGGGAAAAAGCGCTGAATCTCGGGGCGACAGACTTCCTGACCAAGCCTTTCGAAAACACCATTATTCTGGCGCGCGCCCGCGCCTACACCAAACTCGACCAGACGATTCGAGACCTGGAAGACACAGAAGAAACACTGATCGAACAAGCCATACTCGATACACTCACCGGCGCATACAACTATCGTTATTTAATGGAACGTGGTGAAAAAGATATTTCATTCGCGCTACGGCATCATGAAGAGTTGTCGTTGTTCTGCCTGGAACTGGATAACTTCAGCGACTGCCTTCTGAATGTTGGCCAGGAGGTAACGGATAAACTGCTGAAATGGGCCGCAGACTTGCTCCGGCAAACCATGCGTAAAGAAGACACCATCGCCCGCATCGGAGAATGCCGCTTTGCCGTGTTGGCGCCCACCGCCGAACATTACGATGCAGTCTCATTTTGTGAACGCATCAAGGAAAAATTCGCCGCAACTGAGTTCGATAAGGCCGCGCTTGCCAATCCCATTACCGTCAGTATCGGTATATCCAGCCTGACACATGGGCAAGAGGCCAATGTCAAGAAAATCCTCGAAGAAGCCAACGACCGCACCAAGCAAGCGAAAATATTGGGCGGCAACCGCGTGATAGGCGCCAACCCGGAAGAAATTCGCGCCAGGTTATTTAACGAAGCAAGACTGCAGAAGCTCAGCCTGGACACTATTGCCCAACTTTATCACAACGGTGAATTTGATTTGCTGGCCCCTTACCTGAAACAGATAGCGACGAGTATTTTTCCGTTATTGGAACTCTGCAACGAAAAAATGCGCTGGAACCTGAATACCGAACTCAAGAAAATCAGCAGCAAAATCGCCAATAAATAACCGGCTATTTACCGGTTTGTGGCAGGCGCTTTGGTGTAATGAACCGGGTTTTCCATTATCCTAGATTCCGCAGTTGGACGCGGTGGAGTGTGCGATTTTCAGAGTGCAGGGCTAGGCGCTGCGCTCTATGGAAGGGAATGCGGAATGGTCGTTCCATTCCAAGGAGTTGCAACGCCGCCATGCGCTTTGACGATCGTGAAGACAAGC
>DATCIR010000033.1:0-4625 GCA_036507695.1 Gammaproteobacteria bacterium | reverse complement strand
TTTACATAAAAGTCTTTGGTTCTCGCGAGATGTCTGATGCCCTTCATTGTCTACCTGCCTTCTGTGTTGAATCCATTTACCAAAAATGAAAAATCCGCGCCTGCGTTTGCCTGCATTTGCAATTAGTATTCCGTTTATCCCTTTGAGGCGGCGTGCTGCCGGCTGCAATTTACCCGCTCACAGAACAAAGTTTGTACCCGTACTTGCATAAGGGGTTCACGCACAAACCCGAGAGACTGAAAAACCATGCGGCTGATTGGCATTATTCTATGTCCTCGCGTCCACGTAAAGATTCTACGTATGAAACTTATTAGTTCAACGCATTATCCGCCACTAGTTTTGTCGGCCCACGGCCTGAAATGTTTAGTGGATTTTTCACATAATCTATAACCAATTCACAAAGTTAGGGTAATCCGACAAGAGACAGCGCGGGGAAATATCATGCAGTACAGGCAATTACCGCGAGAAGGTGGCTGCGCAAGCGCAGCGCGCGCAAAAATCTCATTTTCAGTGCCACTACCGGACCTAAGCCGCAAATAAGCCGAATCATGTTATCCATAGAACTTTTTAGGGCTTATCCACAAAAACTGTGGATAACTATGTGGGCAACCCGGTGAGAAAGTACCCGACAGGGGCATAGGATGCTGGACGGTGTCAAAATGATTACAATGCAGACAATTTAATTAATACGATGAATCAATAAGTTAACATCACACCAATGGCTTAGTGACAATAAATTGACTTTTTTTCTTACTGTATAGCAAACGGCCAAACTCAGTTGTGTATAACATCAATGACCTAGCGTAATAAGATGAGAAACATGGTGCGAAAACTAAGATTTTTCCCACTCGCTTGCTACAATCCACCCAAGCACCGGATTTTAATAGTTTCCACCGATAAAAATCAGCGCATTGCTATTATTTAACGAATAACACCCCGGGGTGACATCGGGAATGCATTGATAATGTGCCAACAGGACCATCGCTTTTCACGAAATTTAATGCACCGGTAATTAAATTCAATACCAGCCAATGAATAACGATAAACGCCAGGAAATCTTTTCCCGCCTGAAACACCATAACCCACAACCCACCACGGAGCTCATCTATCAGACTCCCTTTGAGCTGTTGATTGCCGTGATATTATCCGCACAAGCTACTGATAAAAGTGTTAACAAGGCCACGCAAAAATTGTTTAAAGCGGCCAATACGCCGCGGAAAATTCTCAACCTGGGGGAGAAGGGCCTCAAGGAATTCATCAAGACCATCGGGCTTTACAATGGCAAGGCCAGAAACATCATTAAGACCTGCGAGATCCTGGTCAAACAGCATAAGGGGCAAGTACCCCATGATCGTCATTCGCTGGAAGCCTTGCCGGGAGTGGGCCGCAAAACGGCCAACGTGATTCTGAACACGGCCTTTGGTGAACCGACCATTGCTGTTGATACCCATATATTCCGTGTGGCGAACCGTACCCATATCGCGCCCGGCAAAAATGTATTGGAAGTTGAATTAAAGTTATTAAAATATGTACCCGGCGAATTCAAGCGCGACGCCCACCACTGGTTGATTTTGCATGGCCGGTATACCTGCGTGGCCAGAAAACCCCGTTGCGGCGCCTGTGTTATCGAGGATTTGTGTGAATATAAAGACAAGGTCTATGAGTAACGGAACCCAGCATGTTTGATCTCGGCCGGAACCAGAGCCGGCAACTATTTTTTCACGCCTGGCGCAAACATAACAACCATGAGGTGCTGGAACCTATGGAAGCGCTTATTGCCGATGTCATTCAACTGCATCCCGAGTATCACGCGTTGTTGGAAAATCCCGAAGCAGCCCAGGATAAGGATTATTTTCCGGAACTGGGTGAAACCAATCCCTTCCTGCACATAGCGTTGCACATCGCCATTAAGGAACAAATCAGTATTAACCAGCCTTTTGGCATAAACCTTCATTATCAACGCTTATTGAAAACGCATCAGGACCCGCACGCCGTTGAACACCAAATCATGGAGTGTCTGGCGCACATGATCTGGGAAGCACAACGCAGTCACAGCCTGCCGGACAATGACCTTTATCTTGAATGTATCAGCAAACTGGATTAATCGGGTTTGCAGGCGCCTGCCTGAATCCGCGGTCATTTTGTTATTTACGGAAAATAATCAACACCTTGGCGGCCAAACAAAAATCCGGCAACTTACTGTAACAAATCCTGTCTCAAAAACTCTATTATGCAACCCTGTGTTTTACTAACGTTGGGTAACAGTTTTATTGATGTTCGTTTCATATAATCCATAGGAGATTTACAATGAAGACCCGTAAGAACGCACTGTCACTCGCCATCGGTACCACCGCCCTGGTTGGCGCTTTAGCCGCGACGCCCATTATTGCCGCCGACAGCAATCCTTTTGCTTTTAACGACCTTGGTAACGGTTACATGGTTGCGGATGCCGACACCGGAAAAGCCAAAAAAGACGGCAGCTGCGGCGAATCCAAGTGCGGCGATAAAAAAGCCGAAAAAGCCAAAAAAGACGGCAGCTGCGGCGAATCCAAGTGCGGCGACAAAAAATCCGAAAAAGCCATGTAACCATGAACAACACCCGCGCCTCTAAAGCTCCCAATCGCACAATACCCGATAGCACGACCCTCGATTGCACAACACCCAACAGTGCAACATCGGTGTATCCAGTGCAGGGCGCGGGTCTTGGTTTGCGGCGAGTCATGCTGGACTCGCTGCAAAACCATATCCCTCCTGCAATCGATTTTTTTGAAGTGGCGCCGGAAAATTGGATGACCCTGGGCGGCAAACAGGCCAAACAATTTCGCGCCATCACCGAACGCCACGCTTTCGTAACCCATGGGCTGTCACTGTCGATTGGCGGCCCGGCGCCGCTTGACATTGAACTCGTAAAAAACATCCATGCTTTTCTTAGAGAGCATCATATCGAAGTCTATTCCGAACATCTTTCATATTGCAGCGATGACGGTCATCTTTATGACCTGATGCCGATTCCGTTTACCGAAGAGGCTGTGAACTATGTTGCCGAACGCATAGTGCGCGTCCAGGATATGCTGGGACGGCGCATTGCCATGGAAAACGCCTCGTACTATACGGCCGCTCCTGGCAAGGAAATGGAAGAAATTGATTTTATCCTTGCGATCCTGCAAAAAGCCGATTGTGATTTGCTGCTGGATATCAACAACATCTACGTTAACAGCGTAAACCATGGCTACGACGCCAAACAGTTTCTGCACGCCATACCGGTTGACCGCATCGGCTACTTCCACATAGCCGGTCACTTCAATGAAGCGGACGATTTGATCATCGACAGTCACGGCGCTGATGTCATCGATCCGGTGTGGAGTTTATTAAACAAGGCGTATGAACGTTTCGGCTGCGTGCCGACGTTACTGGAACGGGATTTCAATATCCCGCCCCTGGGAACACTGCTGAACGAAGTCAATCAGATTCATAAAGTACAGCAACAATACCGGACGGAAAATTCCCGGACGATTACCGCTTAACTTATCAATATAGAAACCAATTACCAGCGATTGCCATGAAACCTTCACCGAAAAACGCATCGAACAACGTATCCCGTACCGCATCTATTACAAACACGATGCCCGCCTTCCAAAAGCATCAATATGCTTTCACCGCCACGATCAGGAATCCTGAACAGTACCGCACTCCCCAGGGTATTGAAGAGCGCCGCATGAATATTTATCGCGAGCTGGTGTATAACAATATCGATGATTTACTGGCGAATTTTTTCCCGGTCATGAAACAGATTACTGCCGGCGAGCGCTGGCGCAACCTGGTGCGCGGCTTTGTGGCCAACCATAAAAGCCGGACACCGATTTTCATGAAACTGGCCGGGGAGTTTGTCGAATACCTGCAAACCGGGTTCACCCCCTATCCCGACGATCCCGAATTCCTGGTGGAACTAGCCCATTACGAATGGGTGGAAATCGCGCTGAATGTGGCCAGTGAAGAGCCCGATTGGCCCCTCATCAATCGTGAGGGAGATCTGTTATCCGAACCGCCGTATTTATCACCGCTGATCTGGCCGCTCTATTATCAGTACCCGGTGCATCGCATCAGTCCCGGCCATTTTCCAGCCGCGCCTCAACCGACACATTTGCTGGTGTACCGGGACACTTCCGACGAAGTCCGCTTTATGGACATGAATGCGGCGACCGCGCATTTGTTGAATGCCATAAAAAATAATGCCCAAGGTGAAACAAAAGCCAATGGTATGCAACTACTTCAACAGTTGGCGGACGAAATGCAACACCCCAATCCTGAGGTAGTGATAGCGGGCGGACTGCAAACCCTGCAGGAGTGGCACAAGCGCCACATTCTGTTAGGCACCTACAAATAAAGCCCGGAGGCGTGTCATGAGAGAGCTATTTTACAAACTGCAAAACTGCCTGGATGTAACCCGAAAGGCCGATTTCCTCGCCCCCTTGCTGCTGCGCCTTTACCTGCTCCCGGTCTTTTGGATGGCGGGCGCCAATAAATGGAATTCGTTTGAAGATACCGCGGCCTGGTTTGGTAATCCGGACTGGGGTTTGGGACTGCCACTGCCGGGAGTAATGGCTTTCCTGGCAACGGCTAGCGAA
>DATCIR010000032.1:0-3906 GCA_036507695.1 Gammaproteobacteria bacterium | reverse complement strand
CAGCGTTGCACGATTTCCATGGCAGGATTCTGGATTCCGCGAATGTAGTGAGAAGCCTTTTCGGCTTTTGGCGCTTCCTCGCGGCCGGCAAATAATCGCCGCAGGTCAATATCAAAAAATACCGCATGATCGATTCCGTAGCGTTTTATCTTGTCATTGTAATATTCGCGCAGGGTGGTGCGTATCCTGCTGGCTGGATGATCGGTTCTTTTATTGCGGATCACCGGGCGTTTTTGTTGTATTTCGCGCATCAGGTTGTCGACATAACGCAGTTTTTTTAGAGCAGGCCAATCCGCATAACGATGGCGCCAGTCAGAGTTGGGATTGAGCCAGACCGCGAAGGTTTCCGCCCAGTCTTCGTGCGCATGACTCTGTGCATACCAGCCGGGCAGGTTAACCACATAACGCCTGCTATAGGGTTTGGGTAAATAGGAATCGTGATACGTTGAATTCGGGTTGCCAAAGGCTTCCCGCCAGCCCTTGCGTTCAACCAGTTTGTAGGCGTTAGCGATTGCATGGGCGGTTTCATGGCGGAGCAATTTCATGCACCAGCGGTAATTACCGCCTTCCACTTCCATCACAAAATCCCGTTCCAGTTTTTGCAGCCTGGGATGAGCCAGGAAAAACGGAATCGCAACTCCGGGAATGTGGTCCGGACAAAACCAATCATCGGAGAGCCAGAAGTGCGGCCGAAATTGCAGGCCTTGTTTGTCCAAATCCTGGTAAAGGCGATTGATACGCTGCATGACGGGACTGCTTTCCAGACTCAAGCCCAGGTCGCAAATTCCAAGGTCCAGCAGTTTTTCCTTAGGCAATTTAGCCCAGGAGAATTCCCGCGCGGGTGTTTTAAGTGGTTTTCGGGCCGGCATTTATAGTGGTAGCGAGTAAGTTGCCTTTGGGGCTGAATTGGTTTGCATTGTTTCTGGCATTGGCTCTTGCAACGATCGTTTTGTTGCAACGTTGGTAGCAACATTGGTAGCAACGTTTAGTGCGCGCTTTTCTCTCGCGCCGTGCTTTTACTATGGACTTCACACAGTAAAAGATCCGTTCAGGACCCGTGCAGTAAAAGACCCGGGGCGTGCTACAATGCGGCTATCGTTCATTTTCGCATTTGATCTTTAAGATTGTATTAGAACCTGGGTTAATTTCAACGAAAAATGCTTTCACTCAACGCACGTGTCTTGATTGCCGCCACCGCGATATTGGCCGCGTTTTTCGGTCTTGCAGGACTAATGCTGGATCGCGCTTATCGGCTGAGTTCGGAGGAGGCGCTGGGCAAGCGTTTGGAAGTTCAGGTCTACGCCTTGATAGCGCTTGCTGCAATTGACGACTCCGGCAATGTATACATGCCCCGGAACTATACCGAAACCAATTTCCTGAATTACTCATCGGATACTTACGCCAGAATCTCGGATCCGGATGGACGCATTGTCTGGAGCACTCCTACGCCGGTGGGAATTAATTTACCGTACATAGTTCGTTTAGCCCGAAATCAAAAGGATTTTTCCTATGTCACCGTCAAGGCGGATTTTTCAGTGGCAATCTATAGTCAGGGCATCGCCTGGCATGATTTGGCTCACAAGGTTTATACGTTCAGCGTGGCGGAAAAGCTCGACGATTTTAACCGGCAAATAACCTTGTATCGCCGAAATTTATGGGGGCTGCTCGGCGGCGTCGCGCTGTTATTACTGGTGGTGCAGGGCGCCATTATCAGGTGGGGATTGGCGCCTCTGGGCCGGGTTTCCGGTGAATTAGTGGCAATTGAGGCGGGCCGCAAGCAACGCCTGAGCGAAGACTATCCGGGTGAGTTAAAAGGTTTAACGGACAATGTCAATGCCCTGCTTGGTCACCAGCATGAGCATCTTGAGCGTTACCGTCACACCCTGGGTGATCTGGCGCATAGTCTTAAAACACCGTTGGCGGTGCTGCAAAATACCCTCGATGAAAAAACCATTGAGTCTGCATCGGCAAAAGCGATTCAGGAGCAACTCGACCGTATTACACAAATCACGGAATATCAGTTGCAACGCGCCGCGACCGCCGGGCAAAGTCCGTTAATCGCGCCGGTGGACATAGAAGACGTGGTACGGAAGGTCGTTAACAGTCTATCCAAGGTCTATGCCGACCGGGGCATAAACGCGGAACTCGTTATCGACAACGGGCTCGTGTTTCATGGCGATGAAGGCGACTTGATGGAAGTCATTGGAAATCTAACGGACAACGCCTTTAAATATTGTCATCGCCGGGTGCGGATTGCGGCAAAAATGTGTTTGCATGAGAAGAAGAATTTGCAGGGTTTACTGATTTCCGTGAATGATGACGGACCCGGCGTGCCGAATGAAATGGTAAAACGCGTGGTACGGCGCGGCGTAAGGGTGGATCAGGGGATTAGCGGTCATGGGATAGGATTATCAGTCGTACAAGATATCGCGCAAATTTATGGGGGGGAATTGACGATTAGCGATGGTATGCTGGGAGGCGCGATGGTAAGCGTGTGGTTGCCCGAGAAACGTTGATCATTTACTTGTGGATCTTGCGGGGATGGTCATTCGTGCAGAAGAATTTATTCAGACCATTTACGCTCCGTGAAATATCGTGGTTAATCAGAATATACCGAAGACTTATTCATCCGGAAAACCCTGGCGTGAAACCGTGCTGAAAACTTACTTGGGGAATCACCCAGCGGCGGGGTCAGGTTTCGTATACCGATATTCGCAACAGTCAGCGGCAATCCGCCCAGGACCGGTCAATTGGCTTATTACTCAATCCTTGTTTGTTCGTCCGCACGATCTTGATTGAGCGGATGGTCCTCATCGTAGATCTGAAAAATCAGGATGGACATTAATACAATGGCGGCTACCGTGACGCCTCCAACCATGTACGTTAACAAACTTAACATCGACTCAAGTTCCATTTTTTCTCCTTATTGACCTGACTTTAGGGGCCTGACCGCGGCGGTTTTTAATCTGTTGGGTGGACGAACCTATATTGCTACAAGCGCCTGGCGAATTTCAAGTATTTGCTTTCGCAATGAGGCCCGCGGATACCAGAGTTTACTGAGAGTTTACTGGCGCAAGGCCAGCGCGGCCGGGACTACCCGTTTCGCTGTGTTCATGCCAATTAACGAATTTACTGAATGCCTCGGTTCGAATGACGTTGCCAATAGCGGCAAAAAACGCGTTGCCTGCCGAGCCGTTCTCACCCAAAGAGTGAACTGATCATGGGCGCAATAGCCCGTTGATATTGTAAGTTGAGTATCCTTTTTATGAGGCCCACTGAGGAATTTAGGTTTTAGTGCCATCGGGTTGGTCTCTTTGCGTTATGCGGTCATAGGTCGCCCTGATCTTGTTGATCCCCTAGTGACGACATCCGTGTGAGTTTTGATTGCAATTGCAGCATGTGCAGCATGTGCGGCATAGGCAAACCTGACGTGGCTGGCTTTTAGGCTCCCTCGGTCCGTAACTTTGGAGTTTTACAATTAAAATTATTTATTGATATTTCAAAGTCTTAGTTAGATTATTAAAAAATAATTACAGAAATAAATAAAATTTAATTACCTGGGATCGATATTATCTTGTGTCGGCGTTTAGCAATACCTGGAAATACTGTATGATCCAGCCCAAGTATCCAGGCTTTGTCATTGAGTGTTCCATGCTTAAATTGCGATTTCTGCGGTTTAGTGAGCAATACATCCCAGAGCAGTGTTCATTCCATAAGAATTAATTATTAAGATTTCTGTTGAAATCAAGTTCGATGTCCGGGTATGGTAGGCTTTTGTAAGTAGTTGAGAGTAGTGCATACTTAATGGACATGGGTGGCAGAAGTGCTGTTTAAGTTATTGATCGTTAATAGCTTGCCTGTCTGAGTTTGTAGGTTATTGCAGACGGAACTAGTAAAGTTAGCATA
>DATCIR010000031.1:0-7788 GCA_036507695.1 Gammaproteobacteria bacterium | reverse complement strand
TTTTCCTTAAAAAAATGGGGTCAGAGTCAGTTTTTTTATGCGGGAACAGTGTACGGTACATTAAGGTCTGGTGAAAAAACTGACTCTGACCCCATTTTGCAAGATGTCCCCGGTTATTACGGAATGGCTAATAATATAGCCTTTACCCCTAGAGCGAAAGACCAAGATTGCGTCTACAATGGTAAAAAAACTTGGCGCACAATGTACTGGCCAGTATGTTTGGTGTTCGGCGGGGAACTTTTGTGGTTCCGGTGTGATTGCTGCTAGTATGAGCGGCCCTATAAAAGAAATGCGGCATTTAAAGCAGTTTGATTCAAATGCCCGGCAAAATGGATACAACATGTTACAGATATACAACAGCCTGACCCGGCAAAAAGACGTATTTACACCCATCGATAATAACAATGTGCGCATGTATGTGTGCGGCATGACGGTCTATGACTTCTGTCACGTCGGTCATGCGCGAGCCATGGTGGTGTTCGACGTGGTATACCGGTATTTGCGGAAAATTTACGGCAACGGTCATGTGACCTATGTGCGCAATATCACCGACATCGACGACAAGATTATCAAGCGGGCGCAGGAAAATGGCGAAGCGCCCGGCGCGCTGACCGAACGTTTTATCGAGGAAATGTACCGGGATGCGGATGCGCTCGGTGTGCTGCGTCCGGATCATGAGCCGCGGGCCACGCAACACATCGCTGAGATTATCGCCATGATAAAAGTCCTGATGAAAAAAGGCCTGGCCTATGCAAAGCCCGGCAGCGATGTTTTTTATGATGTGAGTAAATTCGAAACCTATGGCGATTTATCCGGGAAAAAACCGGATGAGCTGCGTGCCGGTGCGCGGGTGGAAGTGGATGAAAACAAGGATGATCCGCTGGACCGGGTGCTGTGGAAATTGGCTAAACCCGGCGAACCGGCCTGGGATTCGCCCTGGGGATTGGGCCGGCCCGGCTGGGATATCGAGTGCTCCGCCATGTCCACCCAATGCCTGGGCAGTCATTTTGATATTCACGGCGGCGGGCTGGACTTGCAGTTTCCGCATCATGAAAATGAAATCGCGCAAAGCGAAGGCGCCACCGGCGAAAAATTTGTCAATGTGTGGATGCATAACGGGCATGTGCGCGTGGACGATGAAAAGATGTCGAAGTCACTGGGTAATTTTTTCACCATCCGGGAAGTGCTGGGAAAATATGATCCGGAAGTGATCCGTTATTTTATTGTCAACAGCCAATATCGCAGCCCGCTGAATTATTCCGATCAGCACCTTGAAAATGCCAAAGGCAGTTTAACGACGTTGTATACCGCGATGCGTGGCCTGGCGTACGCTAATGCAGTGGAGGAAATCGATAACGAGTTTTCCGGGCGTTTTTACGCAGCGATGGATGATGATTTTAATACACCCAAAGCCATTGCCGTGTTATTCGAGTTGGCGCGCGAATGCAACCGGTACAAAGAATCCGATCCGCGCGGCGCGGCGCGGTATGCGGCGCAACTGAAGCAATTGGGCGCGTTGCTGGGTTTATTGCAACGCGATCCGGAAACATTTCTGAAATCCGACACCGGTGAAGACGCGGGTGGACTCACGGCGACCCAGATTGAAACCCTGATTGACCGGCGCAACGCGGCGCGCCGCAACAAGGACTTTGTGGAAGCGGACCGGGTCCGGGATGAACTCGCGTCAAAAGGTGTAATTTTGGAAGACGGTCCTGGCGGGACGACCTGGCGCCGCGAATAACGCGGGTAACTTTTATTTTTTGGCGTGCAGGGATTCGGCGGCATCGATGGTATTTTGCAATAACGCCGCCACGGTCATGGGGCCAACGCCGCCCGGCACCGGCGTAATCCAGGCCGCGCGCCGTTTGGCCGTTTCAAAATCGATGTCACCCACCAACTTGCCCGCCTGGTCGCGGTTAATGCCGATATCAATCACCATCGCGCCGGGTTTAATCCATTCGCTGCGCACAATGGCCGGCTTGCCCACCGCCACCACGAGTAAATCGGCATGCCGCACGTGGCTTCCCAGGTCTTTGGTAAACCGGTGACAAACAGTGACGGTGCAGCCGGCCAGTAACAACTCCAGCGCCATGGGCCTGCCAACATGATTGGATGCGCCGACCACCACCGCGTCCAGACCCAATAGCGGGATCCCGGTTTTTTCCAGTAACAGCATGACACCGCGCGGCGTGCAGGAACGTAACACGGGTTGGCGGATGGTCAACCGGCCGATGTTATAGGGGTGAAAACCGTCGACGTCTTTGTCGGGGCGAATCCGCTCGATGATGGTCTCCGAAGGAATATGGGAAGGCAGCGGCAGTTGGACCAGGATGCCGTCGATGGAATCGTCGGCGTTGAGTGCATCAATCAGCTTTAACAGTTCAGCGGCGCTGGCGGAAGCGGGTAAGTCATAGGCCAAGGATTTAAATCCCACTTCTTCACAGGCTTTGCGCTTGCTGCCGACATAGACTTGCGAAGCGGGGTCCGCACCCACCAGAATCACGGCCAGCCCCGGGGCACGCAAACCCTGGGCGATGCGTTGCTCCACCCGCTGTTTAATTGTTTGGCGTAAAGACGCCGCAATGGCTTTTCCATCAATAAGTTGGGCTGTCATAACGCACGCGGTCTGGTTGTGGTCCTGTGGCTTGGGCGGACTTGCCCGCCCTAATTTTCGCGCTATGATCGCACGCCGGTAGTCCAATCGCCAAGTTAGGATTGCGGATGGAACCCGAATCGGACTGGCAGAGTCTTTAGGACTGATGCAATCAACGCGGGTCGTGTCCCGCGCTTGCGTAAAGCGGCCAACATCCGTATCATGCGCAAGCTTTTAAGAATTGCCTGCAAATTCGCGGGTTTGTGCATTAAGACCATTTATAGCGAATACCCAATATTGACGTTATAATTGGCACCACCGGGGTATAGCGCAGTCTGGTAGCGCGCCTGCTTTGGGAGCAGGATGTCGGGAGTTCGAATCTCTCTACCCCGACCAAATTTCGGTCTATTTTAGCCGCAGGGCACCTTGGAGTAACCCTATTCAAGGTGCCTTTGTTATTATAAGGGTTGATTTAGACGTTTCGTTGAATTGTGCGCCCGTAGCTCATTCGGACAGAGCATCGGCCTTTAGCTGGCAATCAATTGCTAAACTGGAGCCTTTACAGGAAAACCAAACTTGTAAAGTGGACCGCACTGTATCGGGGAAACCTTAACAGCTATTCAGTAAAGGTGAAAAGAATAGGCTGATGGCAATCCCGAGGAAACCTATGGTATGCCCGGTGCTTGCTATGGTACGATGCCGCAGTTTTCGATGGTTTGGATAGTCGATTGATTAAGCATCATACCAAGGAAAAGGGCGACCTAGGCGTTTTGAAGGCTCAGGTGAGTCTTTATGAGCAGGGGTATTTAATTCTCCAGCCAGTGACCGAGCATGCGCCATTTGACTTGGTTGCTTATAAAGATGGGATCTTCAAAAGGATTCAGGTGAAGTATAAGTCCCTGGATAAGACTGGTGCATTAACCGTGCACTTCAGGTCTTGTTGGACTGACAAGCGTGGTACTCATAATGCAGGCAATCAACAAAGAAGAAATCGATCTTTATTGTATATATTGTCCTGTAACTGACGAGTGTTACTACCTGAATCCAATTGACTATGACAAATCCGTCACGCTGAGGGTAAAAGCGCCTAAGAATAATCAGTTGAAGCATGTGAATTTTACGGCTGATTTTCGTAGGGTTCCGTAGAGGCCATACGTGTGGCACCTGAAATGGTGAAGAGATGGTCCAGACCACAAATGCCCTATGGGCAGCAGCAAAAGCTGTAGTTGGTAAGCTAAGCCGAGGGTAGCAGGTTCGAATCCTGCCGGGCGCGCCATATTTAACAAGTAATCCCTGTCAGGGATTACTTGTTTGTATCAGTTGAATGCGAATCTGCAACCGGTAAACAGTGTTGACAGATCGGCAGGGATAGTAGATTCGGGCGGCGCGATGCGCCGAGTGGTACAGGCGAGGGTCAGGATGACGCGAGTCATTTTGTCCGGGCGCAAAGGACTGTCAAATTCTTAAAGTTTATCAATGGTGGGCGTAGCTCAGTTGGTAGAGCACAGGATTGTGGCTCCTGTTGTCGTGGGTTCGATCCCCATCGTCCACCCCACCTTTTATTCGCGGGCCGTTAGCTCAGTTGGTAGAGCAGGAGACTCTTAATCTCTTGGTCGAAGGTTCGACCCCTTCACGGCCCATACTTTATTTCCCATTTCATCAGTAACACCACTCCCGCTCAACCCTGCTTTTCCTGTATCTTGGCCCAAGTGTCGCGCAGTGTGACCGTGCGGTTAAAGACGAGCTTGCCCGGCGCCGTGTGTTTGCTGTCAATACAAAAGTACCCTTCGCGCTCGAATTGAAATTGTTGCCCAACGGCAGCGCTGGCCAGGCTTTTTTCCGCTTTGCAGTGCGGTAGAATTTTCAGTGAATCGGGATTTAACTGATCGTTCAGGTTGGCGCTTTTACCGATCACATTCGGATCGGCTTGGTTAAACAAACGGTCATACAGGCGGACTTCGACATCGATACACTCGGTGGCCGATACCCAATGAATGACACCCTTTACTTTGCGTCCTTCGGGATTTTTGCCGAGCGTGTTTTCATCATAAGTGCAGCGCAATTCAACAATGTTGCCTTTGTTGTCCTTGATGATTTTTTCACACTTGATGACATAGGCGTTACGCAGGCGAATTTCACCGCCGGGAATCAGCCGTTTGAAGTCTTTGGGCGGGACTTCTTCGAAATCCGCGCGATCAATATAGATTTCGCGGGTAATCGGGATCTCCCGCGTGCCGAGCGCCTCGATTTTCGGATGCCGCGCGGCGTTCACGGATTCTGTTTTGCCGGCGGGGTAGTTTTCAATGACGACCTTTAACGGATTCAAGACACACATGGCGCGCGGCGCATTGGCGTCAAGATCCTCGCGAATGCAATTTTCCAATACGCCTATTTCAATCACGGTATCGACTTTGGTAATACCAATACGGTCGCAAAAATCACGGATCGATGCCGGGGTATAGCCGCGGCGCCGGATGCCGGCGATGGTCGGCATGCGCGGGTCATCCCAGCCATCCACATAGTTTTTAGTGACCAGTTCATTCAGTTTGCGCTTGCTCATGACGGTGTGTTCAAGGGACAAGCGCGCGAACTCGATCTGCTGCGGATGGCAATCGATGGTGATATTATCCAGCGTCCAGTCGTACAAGGGGCGGTGGTCTTCAAATTCCAGGGTGCACAACGAATGGGTAATGCCTTCCAATGCATCCGCGATCGGATGCGAATAATCATACATGGGATAAATGCACCACTTATCACCGGTCTGATGATGGGATGCATGCAGGATGCGATACATCACCGGGTCACGCATATTAATGTTAGGTGAGGCCATGTCTATTTTGGCGCGTAGCACATGTTCGCCGTCCTTGAATTCGCCCTCGCGCATGCGCTGGAATAAATCCAGGTTCTCTTTCGCGGACCGGTTGCGGTAAGGACTTTCGATACCGGGTTCAGTGAGTGTGCCGCGGCGCTGGCGAATTTCCTCCGCGGATAAACTGCAGACGTAGGCTTTGCCTTTGTTGATGAGTTCGATGGCGTAATCATACAGCTGGTCGAAATAGTCCGAGGTGTATTTGACTTCGCCCCCCCATTCAAAACCCAGCCAGCGTACGTCGGCCAAAATAGAGTTTACATAGTCGATGTCTTCTTTCGTGGGATTGGTATCATCAAAACGCATATTGCAAGTCGCGTTGGGGTAATCTTCCGCGATACCGAAATTCAGGCAAATGGATTTGGCATGGCCAATATGCAGGTAGCCGTTAGGTTCGGGAGGAAACCGGGTGGCGACACGCCCGCCATGTTTATTGCTTTGCAGATCGTGATTGATAATGTGCCGAATAAAGTTCGTGGGCGTGGATTTGTCCGGGATAGTCATAATTTGCGTTTGGTTCCTTGTTCAACTTCCGATTCCATTTCAGCCAGGTACGTCAAGCAGTTCGCCATTCGTCGGCATGGATAAATTCGCCAAAGCTTAGCGTATCTAGGGTATTTAATAAATGCTTGTTTTTAAGGGTAAGTTTGTTAACGGCGCCTCGGTGGCGGCATAGTAAATAATTATGAAATAGTGTAGCATACGCCCCCTTAAGCGCTGATTTCGTTGTGCTTTACCCAGGCGTTAGTGATGGTGGTGGCAGTGTTCTCAGCAATAGCGCCAAACCGGGATGAGCGCGGGACGGAATGGCGGAAAGGCGAATGTAGCGGAATGGGTATTTAGAAGCTCTTAATGAGCGGAGCGAATTTTAGAGATTCTTAAGGTGAATGCTGGGATCATCGACGTGGTCGGGCGGGATTCTTTAAATCGCTGGATAGATACGCGAATGTGGCGGAATGGGTATTTAGAAGCTCTTAATGAGCGGAGCGAATTTTAGAGATTCTTAAGGTGGATGCCCGAACACGCTTGATCACCTGGGAAACTCTCTATCGCTGGGCAAATACGCGAATGTGGCGGAATTGGTAGACGCGTTGGATTTAGGTTCCAATGGGGTAACCCGTGAGAGTTCGAGTCTCTCCTTTCGCACCAAAACTTTAAACGATGACCGAATTAAACCATGGCCGAAGGTGCCGGTTAATCGTAGCGGTTTTATCCGCAGGATAAATGTAATAACCACGGCCGAGTTGCGCGTGGACTTGAAGCCAAAAATCACTGTATTTCCGTGTCACAAAAATCGTTGTCACATAAAATCACTGTCACGGGAAATCAGTGTCACGGGGAATCAGTGATAACCGAATTGAATTTCACTTTGAGGATGTATGAGCTATGCAAGTTTCTATAGAGACGACCGGCGGTTTAGAACGCCGCATGACAGTACAAATTCCAAAAGACAAGCTTGAAAAGGAAATTCAAGCACGGCTGAAGCAATTGGCGGGCAGAGCCAAAATCCAGGGTTTTAGGCCTGGCAAAGCGCCGATGAATGTCATCAAGCAACGCTATGGCGGGCAGGTCGAACAGGAAGTGATGGGGGAATTAATCCAGTCGAGTTACGTTGAAGCCCTGACTCAGCAAAACTTGCGTCCCGCGGGAATGCCCCATATCAAGCCCGCTGAAACCGGGAAAGAATCGGGAGCAATGACCTATATTGCGACATTTGAAGTGTATCCCGACGTTACCATACAAGGATTGGAAAAAATAAAGGTCGAACGGCCTGTCCTGGAAATCAGTGAGCAGGATATCGACGCTATGCTCGAAACTATCCGTAAACAGCGTAAGCAATGGCAGGAAACAGACCGCGCTGCTGAGATCGGCGATCGGGTGGTGATCGATTTTGAAGGTTTTATGAATGGTGAGCCCTTCGAAGGTGGCCGCGCCCAGGCTTATGCCATGGAACTCGGTGCCAAGCGCATGATCCCGGGATTCGAAGAGCAATTGCTGGGCATCAAGGCGGGTGAAGAACGGACTTTAAAACTCAAATTTCCCGCCGATTATCATGCCAAGGAACTGGCGGACAAAGATGTTGAATTCAAGGTTGCTGCGCACAAGGTCGAAATGCCGGTGTTACCGGAACTCAACGAAGAATTCGCCAAGTTGTTCGGCGTCACGGAAGGTGGATTGCAGGCTTTCCGGGAGCAGGTAAAAGACAATATGCAGCGCGAAGCCGAGCAGAAAATCCGCACCCAGGTGAAGCGGCAGGTGCTGGACGGCGTTTTGGAGCAGAATCCTATCGATGTACCCAGGGCGCTCATCGACAGTGAGATTGAAA
>DATCIR010000030.1:0-3960 GCA_036507695.1 Gammaproteobacteria bacterium | reverse complement strand
TTGGGCAGTTTTTATCTGGATGTCATCAAGGACCGTCAATACACCACCAAGGCCGATGGCCTGCCCCGGCGCTCGGCGCAGTCCGCGATGTATCACATCATTGAAGCCCTGGCGCGCTGGCTGGCGCCCATCCTGAGCTTTACCGCCGATGAAATCTGGCAGGCGATTCCCGGTTCCCGCGGTGAATCGGTGTTTCTGGAGCAGTGGCACCGGTTTCCCGAAAGTACGGGTATTACTAAACTGGATCAAAACTTCTGGCAATTGGTGCTGGAGGTGCGGGAAGCGGTGAGCAAACGCCTGGAAGAATTGCGGGTGGCCGGTGAGATTGGCTCCTCGCTGGATGCCGAGGTGGATTTGTATTGTGGCAGTGAACTCTATCAACAACTGACCAAGCTGGAAGACGAGTTGCGGTTTGTGCTGATTACCTCCTACGCGCGTGTGCACCGCGAAACAGACCGCAAAGAGCAGGGAATGCATTATACGTTAAGCACCGGTGATGAACTGTGGATTACGGTACAGGCGTGCGGCCATGCGAAATGCATTCGTTGCTGGCATCATCGCGCAGACGTGGGATCCGATAGCGCGCATCCGGAATTATGTGGCCGGTGTATTAATAATGTGGCGGGTGACGGTGAACAACGCCGGTATGCTTAAGTGGCTGTGGATAACACTGCTGGTTGTGGTATTGGATCAGATTACCAAAACCGTTGCGGTAGATAGTCTTGAGCTGTATCAGCCTGCGGCTGTGTTCCCGGGATTTAATTTTACCCTGATGTATAACAAAGGCGCGGCCTTCAGTTTTTTAAGTGACGCGGCGGGCTGGCAACGCTGGTTTTTTACCGTGATTGCGATTGGCGTGAGTATCGGTATTGTCATTTGGCTGAAGCGCCTGCCCGCGGATCATCGGCTGACGGCCATTTCGCTAGCGTTAATACTGGGTGGCGCGATTGGCAACGTATGGGACCGCATCGTGCTGGGACATGTTATTGACTTCATCGATGTCTACTATGCCACGTATCATTGGCCGGCCTTTAATATTGCGGACTCGGCGATTACCGTGGGCGCGTGCCTGTTGGTATTTGATTCCCTGCGGCAAGGCCGGCTCGCACATAAAGCTTCCTCCGAACAATCCTGAACTGCTATTCCAACCGGGCTATCTGGCAATGAACGCGTCCGAGAAACTTATTCGTCCTGGCAGTGTAGTCACCATGCATTACAGCCTGGCGCTGGAGGACGGCACCCTGGTCGACAGCACGTTTGATACCGGCGAGCCGCTGACGTTTACCCTGGGCGACGGCACCCTGATCGACGGCCTGGAGTATGCGATTATTGATTTAAAAGCCGGTGACCAGCAGTCCATTAATATACCGCCGCAAACCGGTTTCGGGTTTCGTGATGAAGCCGCCGTGCAGGTCATGCCCCGGGAGCAGTTCAGCGGGGAAATGGCATTGCAGCCCGGCTTAGTCATTGAATTTGATACCCCTTCCGGCCTGCAGGTGCCCGGCACGGTATTGGAGGTCAAAGACGATACCGTCGTTGTGGACTTTAGTCATCCGCTGGCGAACCGCACGGTGATCTTCAATGTGCAGATTCTTGATGTACAATAACAACCGGATTAATGTTTTGACGGGTATTCAAATTTCATGAAAATCCTTTTAGCCAATCCCCGCGGATTTTGCGCCGGCGTTAACCGCGCCATTGAAATCGTGGAGCGCGCGCTGGAACAGTTTGGCGCGCCGATTTATGTGCGGCATGAAGTGGTGCACAACCGCTTCGTGGTTGACGGCCTGAAAGCAAAAGGCGCGGTATTTGTCGATGAAGTTTCCGAAGTGCCCGACAATTGCATTGTGATATTCAGCGCGCATGGTGTGGCTAAAGCGGTGCAGCGCGAAGCCAAGGAACGCGGCCTGAAAGTGTTCGATGCGACTTGTCCGCTGGTCACCAAGGTGCACCTGGAAGTGTTCCGGCATCAAGCGGCCCATCGTGAATGTATCCTGATCGGTCATGCGGGACATCCGGAAGTGGAAGGGACGATGGGTCAACACGAACAGGGTCAACACGAACAGGGTCAACACGAAGGCGGGGGCGGCAAGATGTATCTGGTGGAGTCGCGCGCGGACGTGGGGCGTTTGACGGTCACGAATCCCGATGACCTTGCGTATGTCACCCAGACCACCTTGTCCATGGATGATACGGCGGAAATCATTGATGCGTTACGCCAACGTTTTCCCAACATCAAGGGCCCGAAAAAAGACGATATCTGTTATGCCACGCAAAACCGCCAGGATGCGGTGAAACAGTTCGCCAAAGACTGTGACGTGGTGCTGGTGGTGGGTTCCACCAACAGTTCCAATTCCAACCGCCTCCGGGAACTCGCGCAACGCCTGGGTGCGCGCGCGTATTTAATCGACAATGCGGCGCAAATAGACCCGCAATGGCTGAAGGACGTCAACGCCGTCGGTGTCACGGCCGGCGCCTCCGCGCCGGAAATACTGGTGCAGGAAGTGATTAACTATCTCGAAACTCTGGGTGGCAGTAAGGTGCGGGAAGTCAGCGGCATCGAGGAACACGTGGTGTTTTCCCTGCCCAAGGCGTTGGCGAAATAGGTTTTCGTTACCGCGTCAATGACGCTCACTAACAATGACGCTAAGCAACACCGAAACCAGAGCGTTAATTCTCTTCGATTAGCTGTTACATTCCAGTTCCCGCGGCTCACCCTGCATTGACCGCGTGCCGTTATCAATCGTGCCATTGCTATTGGTGTCTTGGGCAAGCCGAACCCGCCCGGTATACGCCAGCACAATGCCTTTGGCGATTCCCGCGCCGCCCCCGGGCGCGCATACTGTCCACGAGTCCATAAAGCCCGGGCTGATGCCCAGTGGTTTGTAGGTGACCCTCACCCGGGCGTTGCTGCGCAGCGTGTAACCTTCCGGCAGCGGTCCGCGTAGCAGCAGGATTTCATCTTGCGCCTGATTGAATTCCCCGTTGCCATTGACATCTGAAAAAACCAGCCAGCCGCTGTCCCACACTTTTTGCTCATTAATGTCAGCGTGTCCGTCGCAACTGGCGCCGTCGATGGTGCGGCAAACCGTCACGTGATTGCCGCGCTTAATCGCTTCGCTGCGTGCAAAATTCAATGCCGAGACAAACTCAAAAGCCACGCTGGTGCTGCGGTTGGCTTTGAGCATGTTTGCCAGCGGCACGGATAAGACTGTGACGATAGCGCCAATCGCGACGACAATGATAAGTTCAATTAAGGTAAAGCCGGGTGAAAGCGTAGTCGCCTTGGATTGATAGTTCATGGTTGTCCCCCCATTATGGTGCTTGTTACTGTTTGCGATAACCAGATTCACCCGGGCAATAAACGGCCATGACCGGCGGTTGTGGCCAATCAATCTGTTATTGTTGCGAGAAAACTAATCGGGTGAAGCGGGTGTTCGTTACGCTACGACGGACTTCGAGATACGGCTGAATGTGGGAATGATTGTAAAAATAGCGGGGGTGTGGCGCTAGCGAACTATTACCGTTTTCAGCGTTATGAAATTCACAGGTGGGTGTGAGCGGCTGAAAAGGATTGAAAAACCTGGCGGGTTATTGGCCCGCCAGACTTACGCTGGATCAATCAGGCTGGATCAATCAGGGTCCTAGCCAATAGGCCTTAAACGTATCCACATTGGAATTTAACAGGTTCTGCTCCGCATTGGTCAGCGGATTCTCCGTCCCGGCGAGCACCACCCAGCGGGTCATGCTGCTGGCCAGCGGATTGCTGGTATTGGTTGCCGGATTGGTGGATCGATCCACCGCCATAAACGCGGGTGACGGTGGAATGCCCCCTGCGTGCAATACTCTGCCCCGTTCCACACCCAGCGCCGAGGAATTGAAAAGACTGACCGCGTACAATTTGCCGCTGCCGGTGGGTGGTGTGCAGGTCGGGCCGGCTGGCGGCTGAGGCGGCACGTA
>DATCIR010000029.1:0-12615 GCA_036507695.1 Gammaproteobacteria bacterium | reverse complement strand
GGCGACACCGGCGCCGCTTTAACCTATGCTGCACACGGAGTGAGTAGTTACTACTGGCATTGCAAAAAAACACCGCCCGGATTATTAAAGCCGGGCGGTGTTTTTTTAAGTAGTCATCAAAACAGTTTAACAATTGCCGGTCTACCTGAACGGCGTTCGCCCGAAGGCGGCCGTGATAAGGTTAGTGACGGTGTCTGCCCGGTGATTCCAATCCTGCATTTACCTCAACCCATTTGCCCGGATTGTGGCGCATATAGGTGGTGTATAGTGTCCTGTTGTAACGGTAGGAAACACGGTAACCATCCAGTTGGCGTTCAGTGCGAAAGTGATTTTCAACCCGGCAGTGTTGGCGTTGTTCGACACGGTATTCCCCGGTCCGGTAATACTGCGCATTGGCTTCACTTGCGATTGCGGTGCCAATCAGTGCGCCGGCGATCGTGGTCATTGGTTGATTGTTGTTGCGGCCCAGTTCGTGACCTATCACACCGCCCAGAATACCGCCCACGATCATGGCTTCCGGCGCGGCATGGTTAACGCGATGGATGACCGGCTTTGTGACTTCATCCTCCCAGCAAACCCGCTCCGGATAGGTGACGCGCACAGTTTTGTAGACAGGTTCAACGCGTACGACTTTGGCGTATTGGGCCTGCTCTTTGTGCTTTGGCCCGGGTCTATGTTCCGCGGACGCGGTTGTTGCAAACAGCACTGGCAGCGAAACGATCGCAACAAGTAATATTTTTTTCCGAGTTTTCATAAAGCCTCCTCACGGATTTGATCTGCGTTAAATAAAGTTAGCTCTGTTATTGCTAACGTCGCGTAGGATCAAACCCGTCGCGAGGCACGCGAAGGAGTGAAATTTTAACAATCAGCGCGCCTGAAACTGAATTCCAGCTGAACAGGCGTGCCACTACCTGAAACGAAACTGAAAAAGCACGTGAAATAGCGTTATTGTTATCGCGCTGTGAATCGCCCAAAGCAGTTATTTGTTTGCCAGTGACAGCACAAAATCCACCAATTTTCCGATGTCGTCCATGCTGGCGCGCGGGTGATAAGGCGGCATTATTGCGGTTCCCACAACATCAGTCCAGTTACCTTTGCCGCCCTTAGCGACTTTGTCGATGAGTTGCGCGCGCGCACCGGGGTTATTCGCATATCGCTTCGCGACGTCTTGCCAGGCGGGACCAACCACTTTTTTATCCATTGCATGGCAGGCCAGGCAACCGCTTTTTCGCGCCAGTGCCAGCGACTCTGCCTGCGCGGCGGCGCTGCCGGCGGAGGCAGTTTCACCAGCGCTTGCGCTTGCCGGTTGTGCGGCTGGTTGAGCTTGAGGCGTTGCGGGTTCTGCCGGTGGTGTTGCTGGCGGCTCGCTGGTTGCCGCGACCGCCGCGGTTGCCGGTTGCTCGGCAACGCTTTCCGGTTGCTGCGCGGGTGGAGAACTTGCTGGGACCGGTTCCGCTGGCGCTGGTTGCGGTTCGGCGGCCGGTATTTTGGATTCGGCAACTGGGGGCGGTGTTTGCTTATCGTTGCCGCAGCCAGTGATAAGGCCAAGCACCAGAATAACTATCGCCAAAAGCGTTGCGTTGGCGGTAATGGATTTTAAAGTGAGAGTGCGCATGTCAATGATTCCTTGTATCCAGTGAAAATTGTATCAAGTGGAAATCTGGCGGACGTAAACACATAACGCTCGCTGCATTAATTATTACGTTAATTACAGTCCTGTCAATTGCGCTGTTACGGATAGTAGCTGGTTGGGCGAGAAGCTCGCGGGGTAGTTAATGGGAAGAGTGCTTGACTTTGCCGGGATTAGCGCAGAAATTGCCCACCCGCTGCAAGAGTGCCGTTCTCGTTATTCGCGTCTTAAAAAAGAGACTTCCTTGTCTGAAAATAAGCACTAACAAAATTTTACTAAAATACCTTGGCGGCAATGTGGTGTGACTCACTGCTTTGCTGCGGCACAGCGAGAGGAAGTTGAGTTGCAGGGTGCTGTGAACGCGTCCTGCCGTTGCGTTGCAGCCAGAGCTGGTTGAGGCCGTCGACGACGGTCGTGTAGTGGTGGTCAAGGTAGACCTGTGCCGCTGTTTGCTGGATTCTTTCCGGGATGCGGATACGGCTGCGCCCGATGTTATGCATGCGCGCGCGCAGGCTGGGAATGGGTTTTAGTCTATGCGATTCATGGTCGTATACCGAGTCCAGCCAGCGTTTGGTGGTTTTAGGAGTCAGTCCTTGTTTCAGGGTTTCGTCGAGATTCGAATAAGGCTGAATATCCGGTTCCCGGTTTTGTTTGATCGATCTTTGTATCTTCGGCCAATACTGCTGATCAAGAAAGATTTTCGCGACAATCACGGTCTCAATGGTTTGCAACAAATCTTCATCATTGGCAAACTGCAATGTGTCCAGGTCAGCTTCCAATTCATTGCGGTGCGCTATTGGCGTTAGCAGATTCCGGTAGAGCGGGGCGTAGACCCGGAAGAACACCGCCAGTAAGAAGCTGCCAAAGGTGACGTTATTGGATAAAACGTTCATATAAAGCTGCCAGACGCTGCGCAATTGATGCAGCCATTTAATGAGACAGTTGTGCTGCTTGGAGTATTGCAGCAATTTGCGGATGACGGCGCATTCAAAGTACTGCGGTGAAAGGCATTGCATCAGCGGCAAACCAATCACCAATGTGTTAGTGCACCAGAAGGGGACGGCTGTTGCCGGTGTTTTCACGATATCGATTGAGAGTTGCTCGGACACGATAATGCGGTCAATCCGTGGGATGGCAAGCTCGCCACCCAGCCGGTCGAGAAGGTGATGCAGCTTGGCCGCCGTAGGTGAATCCAGAGCGATACCATGAGTTTCAATAAATTTGATGCGGGTCAGCTGGATGGTTACCATGGCGGAGACAATCGTGATTACCGCCCAATAAACGATGTGCGTGAAACTGCTGGCCAATGGTTGCGTGGCGGCATACGACGCGAGTATTCCCAAGCCCAGCAGAAACAGCAGCGGAAACAGCAGTAAATAGGCATAACCCGCAAGCGCGACGATGACTTGAAGTGCCGTGTATAACGTGGGATATTTTTGCGCAAAGCCGTAGATAGATTGCCAGATAGCGTCGCTATCCAGCGATTTTAATTTTTCAAATAGCATCACCGATGTCCCTTTGCCTTAGGAGAATTAATTTATTGTTGTATATCGGTAATTAAATGTAGAAATGAGCCCGGCTGCTGTGAATAGAATCACAGATTACCGGGCGGCAGCGAATGGATGATGAGAATAGTGAACTAGGTTTTGTATTGTCTACCCGGCCGGAAGTAGCGTAGATTATCGTAGTACAACTCTTGATCATTGTTCGCATCCCAACAAGGCATACCCAGCAGGGGAAAGGGCGAGAAGTCCCCGGGTGAAGTGATAGCGTGCCTTGTGCGAAACCGTTCCCTTAACAAATCGTCAACCCTGGGGATCAGCGTAAGCGCGGGCTCGGCCACAAGCTGTGTTGTTACCGGCAACAATACGCTATGTGCTGTCATGCCGACATAGGGGTTAAGCGCTTTTTCATAAAGTGCATGACCAAACACGACGCACCGAAGATGCCGGCGCACGTCGTTTCGATGTTCCCAGAACAGGGTTTTCCACTGAAAATTTTTCACCAAGTCCAGCAGTCCCGGCTCGGACGACACGAGTACCGCGCCGCATTCATCAAACTGGGTGAGCGCGTTTTCCATTGCGCTGCGTTGCTGGTTGTGGGGTTCATTGTCCAGGCGCTGTTTGCTGGCGAGATAATGCAGTTCATTAATTAAGACTTTGGTTTTCGGAAACAGGCGCCACAGCATAACCTGAAAAAAGTCATGCCAGTTGCGCAGGCGGGTCTGGATTTCACCCCGCAAATAAATACGCGGCTCGTAACTATCTTCAAAGCCTTGCGGCTTCACGCTCTGCGGGATAAAGCGCAGTACTTTACCGCCGCCGGAGTGGAGCCGGCCGGCGCCTGAATCCAGAAACTGTTGATATTCATCCAGTGTTGGCCAGTCGTCATGGCTTTGCACAAACGCCTGCGCGAAAGGCAGCAAGGGCCAATAACCCGGATGCGCTGTAAGAAAGGCCGGGTTCCACGGCGGCTGAGAGTGTGTGGTCATGAAAAAACTTTAAAATAACTCGTTAACTATTTGATAATCCGTACTATTGAACTAACTATGGTTAGCGTTCCATCGCGGCTGCCGGCACGACCTTCCCGTGGAAGACCACCGCAACCATAGGACCGGACCGCATCATTTATAACTGGGTTGACGGCGCCTTGTTGTTGAGAACTGGATGTTGGGCGCGCGCTGCGTGACGCTCTCCGGTTTACACAATAAGAATGTTAATTGGAAACCGAATTTAACCGCAACCAAAATATTCCGGGATGATCATTCTCTCTCTCAAACTAGGTGATGGCTCCCGCCTGTGTGAGGAATTCCAAGCAGCCCCGCCCGGTGCTTTGTTTTAATCCATATCCGAATCCATACGCACCGCAGTTCCCGCAATTACTTCTTATGATTTCAACAAATTGGCTATACTTGACATAAATTCCGCAGAGTTAAGTACGAAATGCTATTTCCAAATTCATGTGTGTTAAGTGATGCGTAAAAATCCTAAACAATTGGTGGTGGACGCGTTTGATTTTCAGCCGGGACGCTTGCTGGCAAAAAAGTACGAAGTGATCAGCAAGCTGGGCCAAGGCTGGGAAGGGGAAGTCTACCTGGTGCGTGAACAGCTCACCCATATCGAGCGGGCGGCGAAATTCTTTTACCCCCAGCGCAACCCGAACAATACGGCGTTCAAGTTTTATGCGCAGAAGCTGCATACGCTGCGCCACTGCCCGATCCTGATCCAATATTACGCCCAGGACACAATCCTGTACCGCGGTGTGCCGATCACCTTCCTGGTCTCGGACTACATCGAAGGCGAATTGCTCAGCGCCTTTATTAACCGCCAGCCCGGCAAGCGCCTCACGGCATTCCAGGCATTGCACTTGTTGCATGCGCTGGCCAAGGGCATGGAAAGCATTCATCACATGCGGGAATATCACGGTGACCTGCATACCGACAATATCATCATCAGCCGCTTTGGCTTGAGTTACGACCTGAAGCTGATCGACACCTATTATTGGAAGTCGGCCAAATATGAAAATATCCACCATGATGTGTGCAGCCTGGTCAGGGTGTTCTATGTAGCCCTGGGCGGGCAGAAGCATTACGCAAAACAGCCGGACGAGGTGAAAGCCATTATTTGCGGGTTGAAGAACACATTGATCCTGAAAAAATTCAAAACCGCGGGCCAGCTGCGCGAGTACTTAGAGACCATGCAATGGCAATAACGCCAAAAGTTAAAGCCATTTCCGCCAATGACGCCAAGCTCCATGAAGTCATCTACGCCAATGTTAGTATGGACAGCGCCGGCGAGATGTTTTCCATAGGCGCGGGTAAGGTGGTGGTGTATGCCCGGCGTTCTCCGCAAAAGCAATCCGAAAACGAAGATTCCGCTGGAGCATTCAGCCTCGGTGAACACGATTGCGCGCTGGTGATTGCCGACGGCGTAGGTGGCATGCCCTGCGGCGCGCAGGCGTCCCGCATTGTTATTGAAAGCCTGCAGGAATCCTTTGCCAAGGCCAGTGCGTCCGAATTTGGTTACCGCGAACCTATGCTCAACGGCATTGAAGAAGCGAGCCAGCGTGTTATCGCGTTAGGTGTTGGCGCCGGCTCCACGGTTGCCGCCGTGGAGATTTGCAACAATGTGCTGCGGCCTTATCATGCCGGTGACTCCATGATTATCGTCGTGGGGCAGAAGGGTAAAATCAAGCAGCAAACCATTTCCCATTCACCGGTAGGTTACGCGGTGGAAGCGGGCTTGCTCGACGCAGATGAAGCTTTGCACCACGACAATCGTCATGAAATATCCAACTTTGTTGGTTTTCAGGAAATGCGCATTGAAATCGGGCCGGCCATTGAACTCGCGCGATATGACACGGTGCTCATCGCCAGTGACGGCTTGTTTGATAACCTGCAATTGACTGAGATCATCGGGATCATCCGGAAAAATCCCCTGCGCAAGGTCAGCCAGCAACTGGCCAGCTTGTGCGGCAACCGCATGCAGCACGCAGAGCCTGGTTATCCCAGCAAGCCGGATGATGTGGCGTTTGTGTTGTTTCGCAGAGGCGGGTAGTGAAATGTTTTAAGACATTCTCATATGGCGTGATATTTTATCCACACGTTTCTGGAAAAAGTCGGTGCGGGTTTGTGGATTATGACTCACCGGGGCGGGGAGGGTAGCCGCCAGCTCAATGGATTCCTGTACGGACAAATGACGGGCCGGTTTGCCAAAATAATGCCGCGCCGCGGCTTCCACGCCATAAATACCCTTGCCGAATTCCGCGATGTTCAAATAAATTTCCAGAATACGTTTTTTTCCGACGTTGCGTTCCATCATATACGTCAGAATGACTTCATGCAGTTTGCGTAACGGATTTCTCGAATGCGACAAAAACAAATTCTTGATGGTCTGCTGGGAAATGGTGCTGGCTCCATACACGATACGCCCCTGCGACAGGTTGTACTCGATGGCTTCTCCAATCGCGTCCTGATCCAGGCCCTTGTGCTGATAAAATCGCGCATCTTCCGCCACGATCATGGCGCGCGGCAAATGCTTGGGTAAAAACTCCAGATCCACCGGTTGCCACTGCAGTGGCGCGGTGGAGCGGTCGATTTTGTGTTGGTATTCATAATTCTTTATCGCGCGCGATTTCGGGATTGGCCCATAGGAAAATTCGTCCCAGTCCGGCATCAAACCCAGGATAAAGCCAATCTCGGCAACCAACAGCGCCAGAAAAATCCAGCCACCCCACTTGGCGGCAAGCTTCATACGCTTGAGTGTAATCAGTTTGCTTGATTTCTTCTCTTTCTTTTTCCAGAACCAGAACATAATCGAATACCCGATGATTGCCCCATTAAGAATAGCGACTACGAACAGTGGTTATTGCCGCAAGCCGCTTGCAAGCATTGTTATCCACGGCCGGGATTAACCACGCTGCCAAGGGTAAATCGGCACGCACTTAAAAGAATTCAAGATTTTAGTTGCCGCAAGCCCGCAAGTCATGGTTTTCGCGCCAAATTTTTTAAAAAATGGCAGTGACTGCGTATATCCAGTGTAAGCAATGATTTATAATGCCCCGCGAATCAAACAAGCGCAAAACGTGTTTAGGTTTCAATCATGAACGTGCTTCACTATCTTGCTTATGGCTCCAATCTGCACCCGCTGCGCCTGACCGCCCGTGTGCCATCCGCAAGGTTTGTGGGACTGACAACCATTCCCGGCTATAAATTATTGTTCCATAAATGTCACCAAGAAGACCAATCCGGCAAATGTAATATGTATTTGACAGGCCAGGCTACGGACGCCGTGATCGGCGCTATTTACACTATGCAGGTTGAAGAAAAACCTTTATTGGACCAGTGCGAAGGCCCGGGGTACCGTTGCGCTTCCCTTCGCCTGGAACTGGCCGGACAAGCACGCGATTGTTTCGTTTATGTCGCGGAGCACAGCCATATCGACGATCAGCTTGTAGCGCATTGCTGGTATAAAAATATTGTCTTGCTGGGAGCGGAGTATCACCGGATGCCGGAACCTTATCTTGATACCATTCGTGGGGTGAAGGCCGCGCAAGATCCCGGCGAGGCGCGGCGCCGCCGGCATTACGAACTCATCGATCGGATGAAACAATTCACTACGGCTGCAATTAACCTGGACCAACAAGGCTAATGAAAATCCGCACGGATGGCTATTCAGCGCGCTATGCGCCGCCATTTTTTATGACAATTACTTGCTGTGAAGTTGAAAAGAGGCTAATGAACCGTGCGGCTGCCCGAACGTGTTTTACCCTTGTTGGCTTTATCCGTGGACGTATCCTCGGATTCTTCGGCGACCGCCATCGTCTCGGGGGGATGTTGCTGAAAATCAGATTCAGAACGGATTGTTGTTAAATCAGGCGGCGCCACAACAGTAGCAGAGGGACTTTCCTGGTCTGTTTCGTCAACAGCCATATCTGCTACGGCCGTGCCCGCCGCACTGACTTTTACAACTACTGCTTTTTCTTCCCTGTTTTTATTAACATTTCCCTTGCTGTTGGTTTTGGGTGCTTCACTTTCCGCCAGTCCGGTTACTGATGAATTCTTCGATTCAGTCAATAACTGATTGGGAGAAACCTGTAGTTTATCCACTTCAATCGCGTTGCTGCATAACTGCACCACGCCCTGCGCCAGATGCTTATGCACCTTCTGGTAGCTCTCGGTCATATTGTTGATCAGGGCGGCGGTCTCTTTGAAGTGGCCGGTGACTTGATCTTTGTAGTCTATTAATTCCTGTTCGGTTAGTTGTAGTTTGTCTTCCAGCGCCTTTTTCTGCTTGCGCGGGAGGTCATCCATTTTCGCGAAATAAAAACCGGCCATGCCACCGATAACGAGCCCGACACAAAGATATAAAACCCAAGTCACCATTTAAATACCATCCCCGTTGACTTCTGCTCGACTGTTTACTGTGTGACTTTCGTGACTTTCGTGACTTTCGTGACTTTCATGACTTTGCGCGTTACCTGGATTTCGTTACCTGGCTTGCGGTTACTTGCATGCTCCATCCATGCTTTAGTACATCCATGCTTTAGTATATCCGGGTAAGCAATTCATTCGATAAACATTTTTGACTTCTGATACTGTCTCTGACTTCAGATGTTGTCTGGATATTGTCCGGATATTGTCTTTAATTGCTGTTCTAGCTGTCTAGTACTTTATCTATGAAGTAGTGCTGTAGTAGTGCTGTAGTAGTACTGTAGTAGTTTCTAGTAGCCGCTTCGCCGCTGGTGGTCAGTGCTTGCCGTTCGCTACGATTATCAGAAATGTTGGTGCGCTTTCGTTGCTATACGTTCATCGGCACACTTTAAAACGTTTTGCGCTTTCAATCAATGTCATTGCAATAATTAAATTCTAGCAAGCTTTTTTAGAAAATCGAACTATTTTCTTTGCGCTTCGTTGATTTAAAGTAATCCGGTTAGTTTTCTTCAATTAGTGTTTCTAATTTGTTAATAATCTCCGGCGTATCCCACTCGATGCTGCCAAAGAGCGCATAGCGTATCTTGCCTTGTTTATCGATCACGAAGCTGGTCGGGAACGCCATGACATTCCATTGACGCAGTGCCTGCCCATCAAAGTCCATCAAAATCGGGAAATCCACATTAATTTTTGTTTGTAGAAACGCTTCCACCGTTGATTTGTCTTCCGCAATGTTCACGCCGAGCATCACAAACGGATCGTCAATCAATTTTTTACGCAATCGCTGCATGGAAGGCATTTCATGCACGCAGGGCGGGCACCAGGTGGCCCAGAAGTTTACCAACACCACCCGATTTCTAAATTGTTTGAGGTCGATGTTTGCGCCATTCAATGCTAGCAGCTTCAGCGGGGGTGGCTCGGTATCGCCCCGGTAGGCTTGTAAATAGCGGTCTTTCTTCCCATCACGAATATTCACCGCTGGCAGCGCCGCGGTTGCCGCAACACGGGGTTTGTGGTTGACGGAATTGAGTAATTGCATGGATTGGAAGATCACCTGGCCAAACCGGCGCGTAAATTCGGCCTCGGCTTCGGTGGCATCGGGCCGGAAATGAAAACGGCCGCGCATATTTTTCAACACCCGGACAAACACATCGCTGCCGGATTTTTCCAACGCCGGTATGGTTTTCTTCAATTGCCAATAACGCGGTGATTGCTCGGGTTGTACTAGGTAAATCGGCAAGTTCGTGTTGCTGACAATCGGCATCAAGACCGGCAACAGGCCGGGATCGGGCGTTTCGAGATAAAAGTAGGGGCTGTTGAGCAACACACCGCCAAAATTTTTATGATTGGATGCGGACTGTTGCCATAATCGTAAGCCCTGCAGCACAGGAATGGTGGTATTACCTTCGGTATAAACGAAAATAGTTTTGTTTCGGACTTTTTGGGCGTGGCGAAGCAAGTGATAAATATCGCTATCCGGGATTTTATAATCGCTGCTGCCGGTTTTTGGCAGGAAGTGCGCTTCCAGAAGGTCGATGAACCACACCTCGACCTTCAGTTGTTGCAATTGTCTGGCAATATTCGCCACGGTTTCGGCGGGTGTGGCATGGTTGGGTATCCAGATCAGCAATTGCTCGCCATCGGCCGGGAATATAGTTAGAGTAGCCTCGGTATCACGATCGATTTGCAGTGTTTCCGTCACGGCCTCCCGCGCCAAACCGGCAACCGGGAAGTGAATCAGGAACACCAGCAGCGCCCACAACAACGTGTTGGTAGCCGTGTTGGTATTTGTGTCGGTAGTAAAGCGGCCGATGCGCCGCAGTGAGCACAATAAACACTGCAAACACTGCAAACACTGCAAACACTGCGAAGAGTAACGAAACATGACAGACTGACCTGGGAACCAACACCACATTAAAGAATCGCCCATGATAATTGTTGCTATTGGACAGGTAAATATTTATATAAGTTTACAAATAACGGCTAAGCCATGAAAAAAGCCCCCATTGCCGGCGTCGGTGCGGTCATTATTCATGAAGGGCGGGTGCTGCTCGTGGAGCGGGGTACCGCTCCGTTTCAAGGCATGTGGTGCATCCCGGGTGGCAAGGTTCGTTATGGCGAGACCCTGCAACAAGCCGCGGAACGCGAAATATGGGAAGAAACCGGTATCACGATCCGGGCCGGCGAACCTATTTACGCGTTTGACATTATCGGCACCACACCTACCGGACAGCCTTATCACTATATCGTGATTGATTTGCAGGCCGACTACATCCGAGGCGAGCCGAAACCCAGGGACGACGCGCTGGCAGCCGCATGGTTTAGCAAAGATCAAATCGAACAGGATGATGTGGAGGAACTCACGCGGAATTTTCTGAAGCGATGGTGGTTACAACAGTAACTGATACAGTTTAGCTTCCTTTTTTTCTAATCATTTTTCCCACACCCTTTTTTATCTGATTTCCCTCCCCATTTTTGAAGGGGGATTGAGGAGGATTCATCACAATGCTTCCGCATTATTTGAAAGAACCAATATTTAGCTTTTTTAAAAAGCGCTATCGTAACAGGTAAATTTTTCAACAACGGCGATTAGGAATAAAGGAGGTTACCTATAAACGCTACTGCTTGTAGGGGGAACAAAACTATTGTGGGATCAAAACTATCGTGGGATCAAAACTATCGTGGGATCAAAACAATAGGGGGAACAAAACCGTTAAAACCGCGATCGCGCACGATTTCATTTAAAATACATCCAGATTTTGAAATCTCGTTTCAATTCAACTATAGTATTTTTAAGTCAGGGCTGCCACCGCCTGACCCAGATTGAATTCAATAGCGTCGCGCGGGTGATGGTTCCAGGGGTGTTGCCAGCGTGTTTGATGGGTTCCCTGTGAAAAGGAGGTGATCGCATGTCTTATCGATGTATTATTGGCGCTTCCGGAGGAACTTGTTGACGCCGGGTTTTGACCGGAAGGTCAGTGACATCAAAGGCCCCGCACGCAAGTGCCGGGGCCTTTTTCATTTAATTTTGGAACAATTGAGTTCGGACCATTCACTGTTAGAACGTACTACAGCGCCTGCTAAACGGCGGTGAACCCTGGGTGCCCATACTAGTCCGATACTACACGCTCGACATCGGCCGCACCGATAATAGGCCGCCTCCCGTAAGTTTTAGTAACGGTATGGATTACGATAAAACGAACGGCACAACTTACTTTATAACTAACAATATGAGCAATGGGAAAATCTATGAGCGATTCAGAAAACACTGCCGCGCCATCACAAGCTGCCAAGCCATTGCAAAATGCAGGGCGGCGTACTTTCTTAAGAATCGGACTCGGCGCCAGTATTTTCCCTATTACCGGCGCCTCGTGTTCTAACAACAAAGAAGAAAGCGCGCAGTTAAACGGGACACCCCAGCAAACCGAAGGACCGTTTTATCCCGTGCACCAACAGGCCGACAAAGATGTTGACCTGACGCTTATTCAAGGACACACACAGCGCGCCGAAGGCGACATCATCCACGTGCGGGGCAAGGTGCTCGACACCTACGGCAACACCATCACCAACGCCTTCGTGGAAATCTGGCAAGCCAACAAATGGGGCCGTTACAATCACCACCGGGATCCCAGCAACGCGCCGCTGGATGCCAACTTTCAGGGCTGGGGGCAAACCAACACCGATGCCAACGGCCACTATGGATTCAGGACCATCATGCCCGGCGCTTACCCCGCAGGACCGGGCTGGACCCGTCCCCCGCACATTCACTTCAAAGCCAGTAGCGCAAATCACCACCCCGTTACCACCCAGATGTATTTCCCGGATGAAAAACTCAACCAGGAAGACCGCATATTGCTGAATTTGTCCGCCGCGGACCAGAGCAGGGTCATCGCCAAACGCCGGTCAAGCAGTGACGCAGAACCGGTGTTTATATTTAATATTGTGTTGCGGCGGGCTACTTAGTGTCGCGAACCAGAAATATCGAAACATAAAACGGCAGCTTTTTCCGCATGGCCGCGTTGCTCGTCGTTGCCATAGTCCCCGCTATGACGCC
>DATCIR010000028.1:0-8344 GCA_036507695.1 Gammaproteobacteria bacterium | reverse complement strand
CAGGAGACACCGGCGCCGCCCACGGGCGAGTAGTTACTGCGGGAGAAAAATTACAACATTAGGATTATAGTCTTCTACGGCACCCACGTCGCCTGTAATCACGCCAGCATGGTCTACTCTCACCGGTTACGAAGCATTCCTACGGGTTCTTATTCTCCCCTACTGGCTGGGGGAAAAATCCGGTAAAATCCCACCCCAGCATGCGCCTCAATAAATACATCAGCGAAACCGGCATCTGCTCCCGCCGCGAAGCGGACGCCATGATCAGCAGCGGCCGGGTCACCATCAACGGCCGCCGGGCGGAACTGGGCACACAGGTAAACGAGGGTGATGAGGTGCGCGTCGACAACCGCGTGGTGGGCAGCCGCAAAAAACAGCATGTGTATATCGCCCTGAACAAACCCGTCGGCATTACCTGCACCACCGAGCGCCATGTCGCGGACAATATCATCGACTTTATCGGCCATCCCGAGCGTATCTTTCCCATCGGCCGCCTGGACAAGGATTCAGAAGGCCTGATCCTGCTCACCAGCAACGGCGACATCGTCAACGTCATCCTGCGCTCGGAGAATAATCACGAAAAAGAATACATCGTCACCGTCGACAAACCCATCACCGGCGACTTTCTCAACGGCATGAGCAAGGGTGTGCGCATCCTCGACGAACGCACCAAACCCTGCAAGGTCACGCGCGTGGACAAATACACCTTTCGCATTACTCTCACGCAAGGCCTCAACCGGCAAATCCGGCGCATGTGCGAGGTTTTCGACTATCAGGTCCGGCGGCTGCAGCGTGTCCGGATCATGCATATCAAGCTCGGCAAACTCAAACCCGGCCACTGGCGCAAGCTCACGGAGAATGAGCTGCGTGATTTGCTCCCCAGCTCGCCACCACCCAGTCACGGGAAACCCCGCTCGCTCAGAGAATGAATAATTGCTCCTGACGTTAACGGTAATTATTCCTTGAGCAAGTCTCGCTAAGTTTCAACTGAATAACGGACACGGAAAATCAGCGTTAACGGCACGCAGTGGCTATTTGGGGTTTAGCGTCAATTCGTAACTACTCACCCCCCATGTAGGAGCGGCCTCATGCTGCGCTGAACTTGGTTTGATTTGCGCCCTGAGGCCGCTCCTACAACTTTGCGTCATTGCGCACTCTGCGTTAAAGATAGTCTCGTTGGCGTGCAACTGAACGCCCCGGTAGTGCAAAGGGGAGCGAGCGGTTACCGCAGTTGTTTTTGTCGGCCTGTGGCAGTGCGTAGGGTGGGCATCGCCCACCCGTCGTGCGTTTTGACAGGCTTTATTTGGTGGGCGGTGCCCACCCTACGCACGCACCAGCCGTCACGAACACGGAATGGTACGTTGCTGCGCAACATACCCTGCCACACTAGGGTTCGCTCCGCGCACCCCAATGGGCTGCTTTGTCGGGGTGTAACTGAACACCCCAAAGTGCAAAGGGGGGCGAGTAGTTACGTCAATTCTTTCTTTGATACACAAAATAAAGGGAAACTATTAGCAGGATTCCTACAAAAAACGCCGAAGCTATCCACAATTGATATTTTTCAAGATCGCTGATGATTGTTTCGATGGCCCGGCCGAAGAAAAAACCTGCTCCAGAAAAAGTCACCGCCCATATTGTAGCCGGCAGAAAATCAATTGCAAAAAATCTCGTTTGACTAATACTAGTCATGCCCAGCGCAAACGGCGTGATGCTTCGGAAACCAAAAAACAAGCGGTAACCAAATATCAGCCCGAGATAGTGTTTTTGCAGCAGCGCCTGGATTTTCGAGACGCGGGGCTTCCAGTGCGGCCGGCCATCGAGAAACTTGCTCCCTTTGCTGCGCCCAAGATAAAAGAAACTTTGATAGGTGCAAATCGATCCTAGCAACGCTGAAATAATCACCCAATGCAGTTCGAGAAGCCCTTGATGGGCAAGAAATCCGGCGGTTATGACAATGGCTTCCCCTTCCAGGAACACGCCGAAAAAAACCGCCAAATAACCATACGTTGAAATGTAATATTCAATAGACACATTTGTTCTCACTGAGGATCGCAATGTGCGTTCCTTCGCTCTAAATCTCAGTTAAGGGTACCGAGCGCTTTGCTGCGGCGCCGTTAAATAATTTTCGGATAAATATTTTTTCCAGCGTATAAATGACCAATGAATTACGCAAAGTGAATCTTGCGCACCCACAAGTATAGCCGTTGTTTGAAAAGGTGATTGAGCCTTGGCCGGGATTGTAAATAATTCTAGTCAATAATTCCAGGCCGCTACCTGCTCGTGATGGGATTACAATTCGCGCCTGAAAGTACGGTCGGTGTAGCGACGTTGTTGAAGGTGTTGTCGATTATGGTGCTGCCAGCGGCGCAATTGGTCAGGTCAATACCGACCGGCGCATTGCTGGTCGTGTTCATTTCCACGAAGATACGGTTGCCGCCGTCCCGTTGCCGGATTGCGTTACCGCCAATCGTGTCAAAGGTGTTACCAATGATGCGCGACTCCACCGGGCGGTCTACACACACCGAGAGCGGCCTGCTCCCGCGATCCTGGTGAGAAATGCGGGCTAGCCGTGATTGACAATCGCAGAGGTTTGATCAAGATATTTCTAGGGCACTTCTTCAGGCACAAACAATTTGTAGTTGTCCTTGTCCCTGTAGATATAGGTATCAATGCCGGCTTCGGTGGGCAGTATTAAAATGTCTGCCTGTGTTTTCACTGGCAGAATGGTTTGATGATCCTTGTATTCCTCGTCCGTGTTTTTCGTCAGGATTAATTGAAACGAGGGAGTTTCCAGCACGCCGGTATAATCGAGCAGGGCAAATACCCTGGTTTGTGGCGACATCCACCCATCGGGATGGCCGTTGATGATCGCGAGCGACGTGTGATATTTGCCGGATTCTGTAGCGCCTGAAAACTGCCAGGGGGTGCCGGTTTTTACCTGCGCATGCGGCTTCATATCGCTACCGGGTTTGAATAAAACCGCGATGTCCTTTTTGCCGTCGCCGTTAAAATCACCTGACACATAGGCACCCTGTTCATTGTCACCGGTGCGGGAACCGCCGCCAAAATAGTGTGGAACCAGCATCTTTACAGTTTTTGCATCTACGACTTTTTCATCTTTGACTTTTTCATCTTTAGCGATGGATTCACTGGTGTCGCAGGCAAATACAGCAAGCAAGAAAGGGGTGAATAACAGTTTTCCGATCTTCATGTGATAACTTCCTTGTATTAATTCATGGAGGCGGCATTGAGGAACTTTGTCGGATCAATCAAATCGGAGCGCCTTTGATAAGGCTTGGCGTTTCGTACTGTCAAGGGCCCGTTCCCGCTGCCTTGATAAAACTGAGATGCAGCATTGACATCTTGCTACCGCTTTGAAAAGTAAGTTCTCCGACATAAGCAATAATCTGTCCCCGTTTGACAATGGCGCCTTTGCTGATGCCCGGCCCCACACGGGAGATCTCGCCATACCGGACCACCATGTCACCGTGGTCAATTTCAAGCGCACGGGTGCCCAGGTAAAAGGGATAATCTTGGATGACCTTGCCATCTTTAATAGCCCGGATCGCGGCACCCTTTGCCGCGTATAAATCACAACCCGCGTGCTTGCGCTTTCCGCTTGAGCGATTGGCGCCGAAGGCGCGCATGCCCGATATGTAACTTTGTGGGGGTTTAATGGTAAGGGGAAAAAGCATGTTTTTTGTCCCGGGTTGAGCTTCGGTCAGTTTTTTAAAAGACCGGCCGCCCGGATCAATCCGGCCATCCGGCGTGCTTATCGTTGGAATATTCCCCGGGTCTTCAATGCAGGCACTGCTGGAATGACGTGATAAGCCAGAATTTTAATGGGTTGCCTTATCCCCCCAGACCTCCTGCAAGCGGCGATCCCGGCCACAATTAAAGCGATAGAACTTGTATCGAACAGGATTATTTTTGTAATAATCCTGATGATAACTTTCATCGCCTATGATGGGATAAAAAACGCCGGTGTCCAAAATAGGAGTCACCACTTTTTTACCCGGAAATTGGGCCACCACCTTTTGCCGTGACTGCTCCGCCAGCTTCCGTTCGCTGTCATTGGCAACGAAAATTGCACTGAGATAACTCCGGCCCTTATCGCAAAACTGCCCCTTATCATCCAACGGATCGACCTGAACCCAGTAATAGTCCAGCAACTGCTGGTAACTGATTTTAGCCGGATCATACGTCACTTCAACGGCCTCATAGTGCCCTGTATGATCACCATTATAAGTAGGATTTTTTAACACTCCCCCGGTAAATCCGGAAACCACATCGATGACACCTTTATCTTTCAGCTTTTCAAAATCGGATTCCATACACCAGAAACAACCGCCCGCAAAAATGGCCTTCTCCGCCACAGCGTTTGACGCCAGCCCGAACAGGCCCAGCATTAGGAAAGCTATTTGACCGAATTTCATAATACGCCTCACTATGATCTGACTAACATAATGTCAGACGACGGTAGCCCACTTTTGTTACAAATCACGGTATTCGAAATAACAGTGTTACAAGTAATAGTATTACATAGCACAGGTAAATTGGGCCTACCCTGCTTAACTATGAGTAGCATTTAGAGTACTGGCGAGTAGCATTTAGAGTACCGGCAATTTTAATTCTGCCGCTCCGAGCTGTTGCTTCTGCAGTGGCTCTACCCCTTTTATTTCACTCTAACTGATTAAGGTAAGGTTTTATACGATACCCCAAGTTCCTTTAAAACAGATTCCATTATTTCATTATTTTCATAAAGTATTAACATTGTCGGCTGAATCGAGGTTGGTTTTCGAAATAACAAAATTGCGTGCTTACTCACTATTGCGAACCCCTTTAAGCGCCTGGACCAAACCTGCTGCCAGTTATTGTTCTTGCCACGGTAATAAGTGATTAAATCCCCCTTGATAGTATACTCAGCATCATACGGCACCAGTTTCTTTGCTTTTGCGATTAACCTCCTCGCCATATTTTTGCAACTTTTACCGCCTGCATTTTTCAACCTTGTTATAATCCTGATTTCAATTCGCGGCAAGAAATAGAACAACCAACCAGTGGCAATAAAAAATAATAAATAAAGTTCCGCGAAAAACCATTTTGGACATGAACTCGGATAGACGAGATAAAACACACAAACAAGCACGCCCAAACTACTGACTAAAACCCCTATCAGCCTTAATAGAGAAGTGGATTTTGTAAATAACATGGATGAATACCAGCGCTCATTATAGAGTAATCGTTGTTGCAACAATATTTGATAACATTCCTGTTCAACCTTATCGATTAGACTCGAATCCACCAGGCTTTTGATTGAAATGTTATCGTTCATAGTGTTGCCCTCTAGATCGTTCACTCCTCGGACTATTGTCCTTATTTTGGAGGATCCGTCAATCTGGGGGAGCTACAACCCGACCCCGCCGCTTGCACGCGCTCAAAGTTATCCCGTTCTTCTTATTTCAACGTCCTTGTTTGACATGCTGGATTGTCCGGCGGGGAGCCTGACAGTAAAGACCGAACCTTTGCCCAGTTCACTTTCCACGGTGATGTCTCCCCCAAGCAACTGGCAAAAGCGCCTACTTATCGTCAATCCAAGCCCTGTGCCGCCAAAATCACGGGCGGTGTATTTTTCCGCCTGGGTAAACGGGGTGAACAATTTTTTAAGGGTTTCCGGTGACATGCCGATTCCGGTATCCCGGATTTGGAAATAACAACAGCCGTCGTTGCGATAATCCGCGCTCCAGACTTCAATTTTAATTTCACCATTGCTCGTGAATTTGTTGGCGTTACTCACCAGGTTAATCAGGATCTGACGCAGTTTGGTGGTATCGGAGGTGATAATGTCGACGCTGTTTTTCATCTCTACCGCTAACCGGTTGTGTTTCTTGTCCACCAGTGGACCTATGGTGGAAACCAGTTCATGCAGAACGGTTTTGACGGACACCGGCTCCAGATGAATGTCCATTTTGCCCGCCTCGATTTTTGACAAGTCAAGCACACTATTGATCAATGACAGCAGATGCCGCCCGGCGACATTGATATTTTCGGAATCCTGGACCAATTCGGAGAGTTGGGTTTCCATGGAGATTTCCCTGATGATCTCACTGTAGCCGATTATCGCATTCAATGGCGTTCTCAGTTCATGGCTCATATTAGCCAGGAATGCGCTTTTGGCGTGATTAGCCACATCCGATTGTTCCTTATGACTGATAGCCTGCCTCAATCCATCCGTTGTTTTTTCAATCTGTTGTATAAGAAGATTATACCCGTCATACAGGTCGGCGATTTCATTTTTCGCACGGGTGGAGACGTATTGATATTCGTTATTCTGGACATCACTGGCCTTCATCGCATCCGCCAATATCGTAAAGGGCTGCGTATAGGCCCGGCTGATCCGCCAGGCAATGGCTAATCCAACGAGCAGTTCCAGTGGAAATACCAGTAACAGCACGAACAAGTGCTGTTTTAACTGGGTGCGATAGGCCGCCAGATCAATTTTAAATATTACAGAACCAAAAACATAGTTATCGGATTTCAGCGGCTGACGCAGCAACAAGAATTCGTCGATAAATTGCGGCGTGGAGTCTATGTGCGTGATGTCCAGCACCGATTGCCGGTTCCGTTCATGTTGATATTGAAATACGATTTCGTCCTTGTCATTTAACAACGCGAGCGCCGATACCGAGTCAAATCCGGTCAGGCGGAATGAAATGTCGGAATAAATTGATGCCTGTTGATTCAGTAACGCTTTGAGTAAATCATGGTTCAATGTGCGGCCCAGGGTCCGGGTTTGCTCAATCGCCAGCGATCGGCGTTCCTTGATATCAAACCAGTAGGCCAGCGCAAGCGTGCCCGCTTCTACGAAAGTCAACAGCAGTACGAACAATATTACCAACTGGGTTCGAATATTGATGTTATGCCACATTCCCGTTACCTGTATTGCAAACGCATTCGCTATTTCTCAATGGGCAGATTTAAATCGTTACCCCATTCGCGCCAGGAGGCATCATAGTTGGCAACGTCATAACCCAGTTCACGCAGCGCGAGATAAACCGTCGAGGACACGCGGCCGATTTCGCAATATGCAACGACCTTCTGGTTTGGCGGTAACCCGGAATAGAGTTGCTTCAGCTCTTCAAAATTCTTCAGAGCCTTGATGCCGCCTGTGTCCTCGATATTGAGTGTTGCCGGGATATTGATCGCCTTGGGAATATGGCCAAAGCGCGCCGCGGTGGATGTCTTGCCCTGATAAGATTCCGCGCTGCGCGCATCCACGATAATTTGCTGGGGATTCGCCGTCGCCAGCTGGGTTGAAAACTTGCTCGCAATGCGGCGGTGATCAATGCTGACGACATATTTGCTGGGTTTAATAGCGGGGACTAGGCTAGTTACCGGATATTCGTTCCGAACCCAGTGATCGTAGCCGCGGTTCAATACTTTGACTTTCTGCAAGCCATACACTTCCAGCGCCCAGAATAAGCGTGATGCGTCTATCAGCTGACCGCCATCGTAAACCACGATTAATTCGCCGTAGTCGACGCCGCGTTCACGCAACAGGTTTTGCATGATGTCCGCTTCCACGATCTGGCCACCGCTGGTTTTTTGCTGGTAGGTCAATGTTTCCGGAAAACTCAGCGCGCCAGCAATATGGTCAATCTCATATTCAACGTGCGGGCGGGTGTCAAGAATAACCAGATTCTCATCTTGTAAATGCGCTTTCAGCCACTCAGGTGTGACCCGCAAGGCGTCCGCGTGCGCGCCCTGAACAAGCAAAAATAGTACGCTTAACGCGATACAAAATAAACGAACCCTGCGCATGGAAACTCCGTATGGAAAATATCGGGACTGGAAAACCGGTGCCGCAATTCCGGATAAAATGGAAAGGACTACGCCGCCCGGCTTTAATCTGAAAAACTCCAAAACTGTATCGGCAGCGGATATGATTACTTAACCATGTTGAGTTATATTGCGGCCAGGAAAGCCCGGCCGAATCCGCGCAATCCATTGCTCTTTCAGGAAATTTTCATAAATGGCGCCTACGGCGAAGCATCATTTTTCCTTCGCCCCCGCGGGGAGATGGCCAAGATGAGGGGGAATTTGAATTCTTGCGCTGTCTGCCTAAAATGCATCTCAATCACATCAAGCGAACGGGGTCCAAACACAGGTCTTGTGTTTTGCCTTTGCGTTGGATCGCTCTATGTTTAACCTAGAATCCGCAGTTGGACGCGGTGGAGTGTGCGATTTTCGAAGTGCAGGGCAAGGCGCAAGGACGCGGAATGGTCGTTCCATTCCAAGGAGTTGCAACGCCGCCATGCGCTTTGACGATCGTGAAGACAAGCGT
>DATCIR010000027.1:0-9996 GCA_036507695.1 Gammaproteobacteria bacterium | reverse complement strand
GGGGCTGGATATCGGGGGAGCATTGGAAATCGCAATAGCGCAATTGCTGGTGCTATATTACGCGGTTGAATTAATTCTAAGTAATATAAGGCATCGAGTAACGATGTTAAAACCAATCATGCTCGCAATATTTTCTGTGTTCGCGGTAAAGGCATTTCTGTTGAACTAAGGTTCAAAGCGTCACGTGATATCACTTCTGGGTAAAAAAATGCGCATTCATTTTGCGGCAGCCAATTCAAAAACAGGAAATAATGTATGAAATGTATAAATTATCTGACTGTGCTAACTTTAACCGCGCTTATTGTCATTGGATGTGGAGGCAAGGAAGGACGGATAACGGATCATCTTTCCAAAGGCCATTCCTATATGGATCAAAATGATTTCGAAAAAGCGCGTGTTGAATTCAAGAATGTGCTGCAAATTGAGCCCAAGAATGTAGATGCCATGTATTCCATGGGGAAGGTCCTGGAAAAAACCCGGAAATATGGCCCTGCGCACCAGCATTACAAACAGGTGATTGAGCTGGATCCCGCGCATGTTGACGCGATCAAAGACCTTGCACTGATCTATATGGGCGCCGGTGAATTGGCGCTGGCGGAGGAAAATGCCAAGAAAGCCCTGGAGCTGGCGCCGGAAAATACGGACGTGCTCACATTGCAGGGCAATTTATACGTGCGCAAAAATGATTTAACGCGCGCTAAAGAATATGTTGGCAAGGCGCTGGAAAAAGAGTCTTTTAATCCGGCGGCTTCCATGATACTTGCAACAATAAAGCTGCGCGAGGGACAAAAAGAAGAGAGTTTGAAAATCGTAGAAGATTCAGCAAAAAATAATCCTGATCATATAGGGCTCAAAGCGGAACTTGTCAAGTACTATGCCGCTGCCAACGACAGTGAACGCGCGATCCAGTTGATAAAAGAGGTGATTGACTTAAAGCCCGGTGACTATAGTATTCGCAAGCAATTAGCAGGCTATTTTTCCAGTCTCAAGCGTTATGATGACGCAAAAGCTGTTCTTCAGGAGTCCATCGCAAAAGCGCCTGAAGACGTGCAAATCAAACTGGATTACATTGATTTCCTGTCTCAATCCGAGTCTGTTGAGAGTGCCGAATCAACATTAAACGCTTATATCGCCGAAAATCCCGCGATGTATGCTTTGCGATTCGGGTTAGCGCAATTGTACACTCGGAATAAAAACTTAGAGAAGGCTGTCAAGATTTATGACGATATTATTAAAGAAGATGGCAAGGAGGCGTATGGATTGGAAGCGCGCAACCGGAAGGCGCAGTATCTCGCGGGCAATAATAAATTTGATGAAGCAATGGTGTACGTTGAGGAAGTGCTAAAAGAAAATCCCAATGACCTGGAGGCGCTGCTGATGCGGGGAAATATCGCCTTAATCCGCAAGGATCCGCAGACAGCTATTGCGGATTTTCGGGTGGTGCTGAGGGAGAATCCTAATTTATCGGATGTAATGAAAAAACTGGCGGCGGCACATGTGCAAAATAATGAGCTGCCTATTGCAATAGATACTTTAAAGCGCGCCATTGTCCAGAATCCTAAAGACGTTGATGCCTTGTACCGGTTTGGCCAATTGATGGCAACTGTGGGAGATCATACGAGCGCCATTGCAAATTATAAAAACGTATTGCTGCTTAAAGAAAATGACAAAGACGCTTTAAGCGGGCTGTTTCAGGCGCAGCTGGGTGCAAAAGCCTACGACGATGCCTTGCAGACCGCGGACAGAATAAAGTCGAAATATCAGGACGAAGCGATGGGTTACTATCTGGCTGGCGTGGGTAAGCAGGCGAAGGGGAATTTGGATGCTAGCATCAAAGAGTACAAAGCGGCGCTCGCAAAAGAATCCAATGGCGTTGAACCGCTGTCAGCGTTGGTGAAACTCTATGTAAGCCAGAAAAGGCCTGATCTGGCGATTAACGAATTGGATAAGGTTTTAACAAATAACCCCCAAAACATTGTCGCAAGAAACATCAAAGGCGAAGTACTGCTTAGCCAGAAAAAGCTCGATGCAGCCAGACGGGAGTTTGAAGCTGTGCTGGAAATCGATCCAAAATATGTTTTTCCTTATAGAAATCTTGCCAATGTAATGATGGCCAAGGGGGATATGAATGCGGCAGAAGGCATATTTAAAAAAGGCATTGCGAATACCGAAGGATCGCTGAGATTGATTTTTGATTTGGCGAGCTTTTATGAGCAAACGGGTAATCCGGACGCGGCCATTGCACAATATGAAATGTTATATACTAAGGATCCCGGTTCATTGGCAGCGGTTAATAATATGGCCATGCTGTTGGCCACCTACAAGAATGACCAGGAAAGTATCGGAAAAGCGAAAACGCTTATTGAACCTCTGAAATCATCCACTAACCCCGCTTACCTTGATACCGTGGGCTGGGTGTATTACAAGAGCGGGGAATTTGAACGCGCCATTAGCGTCCTGGAACAAGCGGTGGCGGCCGCGCCAAAACAGCCGCTATTGCATTATCATTTGGGAATGGCTTATTACTTGAAAGGTGACAGGCACAAAGCGAAGGAGAACCTGGAACTGGCCGTGGATAACGAGCAAAAATACACTGGCAAGGACGAAGCGCGTAGCGTATTGCAGTCGTTAAATAACGCTTGAATTTTCCAGTTTATTGCCGCGTTACAGTTTTTCGGAAAAGTATCTACGGTTCGAAGCAGGATCCCTGATTCGAACCGCGACTTGCCTCTGATTTCCAGTTTTTGTAACAGGAATGTAATATAAGTTTCACGTATTCGTAACCGCATTTTTCTATGCTAATGCTATCCAAAATATTTTCAGTGGAAGCATTAGCAGATGTCAGAACAGAATAACTCATGTCGGGCCGAAACAAGTCCTTTTCTTATCAATGGCGCGTTGCCATGTGGCAGGGTTCCGGTATTTGGCGGGTTGCTGGAATCCGCGTTAGAAAAAGTCACTGGTTTGGCGAAAATGCAGCGCATGTATCAAAATTTGCCGCTAGCCGGTAGCAGCCGCGAATTTTTTGAAACCGTAATGGATTTATTTCAAATCCGTTACAACGTATACGAAGGCAGCAGATCAAATATTCCGGAAAACGGTGGAGCGATCGTCGTTGCCAATCATCCGTTCGGCGCCCTGGAAGGGGTGATACTGGCACATATTTTACTGGGTATAAGAAACGATGTGCGTATTCTTGCCAACGAATTTCTTGGCCGGTTGCCAGAGCTTAAGGATTTGTGTTTCAAAGTAGATGTTTTTGAAGGCGAGCACGCAATTCAAAAAAACGTGGTTCCGCTTAGAAACGCGATACGTTGGGTACAGGATGGCGGACTATTGCTGGTTTTTCCCGCCGGTGAGGTTTCGCATTTTCAATTCTCACAGATGCGAATAAGCGACCCGCAATGGTCGCGATCCATCGGCCGTATCGTGCGCCTGACCCAGGCGGCGGTTACTCCGGTGTATTTTTACGGTAACAACAATTGGCTGTTTCAAACGCTGGGAATGTTCCGGCCCTGGATGCGCACGGTCATGCTGCCACGGCAGTTACTCAATAAGCACAATTCAGTCGTCAAACTAAGAATCGGTAAATCCATTACTTTTAATAAATTAAAGCATTTTACCGAAGACAGTCAGGTGATCGACTATCTTCGCTTGCGCACCTATACATTGAAAAATATCGACGAACCGGACAAACAGCAGCACGGTAAAGATCCAGCAAGCGCTCGTTATATGGACCCAATATCAAATCCGGTGAACAACCGGTTACTAACGGCAGAAATTGAAAATATCCCCGGTGCGCAGTGCCTGGCGGGAACTGGCAGCATGAAAGTGTATTACGCAAACGCCAGTCAGATTCCCTGGATATTGTTGGAAATTGGCCGGTTGCGGGAAATCAGTTTCCGGAAAACCGGAGAAGGCACCGGCAAATCCGTGGATCTGGACTTGTTTGACGACTATTACCTGCACCTCTTTGTATGGAATGACGAAACCAAAGAAGTGATATGCGCTTACCGGATGGGGCTGGCGGACCATATAGTTGAGACCTACGGCTTGAAGGGACTGTACAGCTACACGTTGTTTAAGTACGAGCGCCGGTTTCTCAGTTCCATCAATCCGGCAATTGAACTCGGGCGTTCGTTTGTGCGGCCCGAATATCAGCGTAATTTCAGCCCCTTGATGTTGTTGTGGAAAGGAATCGGCCAATATGTCGCGCAACATCCCCGTTACCGGAATTTATTTGGGCCGGTCAGCATCAGTAACGATTACGAAACCGTGTCACAGCAGCTGCTGGTCGATTTTCTGAAAATTAATAATTTTGACTCCGTTCTTTCCCGGTTCGTGAAGCCCAGAAGACCGTTCAAAAAAGCCGCGTACGCCAACTGGAGAGTATCTGATTTTTCGCTGCTGCCCGGCATCGATCAAGTTTCAGAATTGGTTTCTCAATTAGAGAAAGACGAAAAGGGCGCGCCAATCCTGCTGAAACAGTACCTCAAGTTGGGCGGAACCCTGTTGGGTTTTAATGTGGATGCTCAGTTCAGTGATGCGCTGGATGGCTTGATTTTGGTGGATCTGGTGAAAACCGACGTTAAGGTTCTGCGCCGTTATATGAGTACTGAAGGGGTTGGCCGGTTTTTAGAATACCACAAGCCGAAATATATGAAGGCCTCATAAAAAAACTGGTCAACAATGCGTGTTGACCAGGGTTCAACATTTCACAAGCTGGAATTTCTACTCCATTGTCATCTTAATATCGAACGCCATTCCATTGGGGTCAACGTCCAATGATTCAACAAACTGCATTTTCATTGAACTCATCGCCTTCAGCATTTCTTTTTCCTGCTCGCTCATTACGGCGGGTTTCGAGGCACCGGCTTGCGGCGCGTTCTGCGCCATGTTCGCGACCATCTTCATGTATTTGCCAAAATCCATGTTAAAAGCAAACATGCCATTCGCTTGCAGAGTATCGGTAGCGAGTTTTTCCGCCAGCTTGGCGGATTGGGCGCCCACATAAGCAACGATGTGATTGCCCTTTAACGCCAGCTTGATGGATTCGCCATTGGGCAGTGGAATTGGCGCCGGGAAGTCAATGGGTGTGCCATCGGGCGGTAATTGCAAAGGCGGCATGCCGGGTTGAAAATTGGCAATCAGCATTAACAGTTGCGCCGGATTGGAGGACGTAATAGTAACGATCGCATCGATACTCTTGATATCCGGCGGTGACCCCTGCTGGCTGAAATCAAAATTACCATCCACGTCGACAAGCGTGGCGGAAATTCCCTGCAGGCCCGCGACCATGCCCGACATCATGCCCAAGGCCATGGCCGGATTGGATTGCAGCAAGCCCAGTTTGGCTTGCGCCAGAAATTCGCACTGATAGTCCTTGGCGGTAAAACCCTGGATCGCTTTGGCGATAAAGGGTGATAGTTGATCCATATTGATACCCAGTCCGAAACCGAATACCGGGTTTTGGCTGACATCCAATAGCGCGGAAGGAATGAAACCGCGGATTTGCCGCATGTCCTGCATAAATACCGTATCGGTACTTTCCACCAGCATGCGTGCTTCCATGACTTTTGGTTTGCTCTCCAAATCCATTTTGGTGTAGCCCATGACGGTTTGTGGCCAGGCGTCCACCATCGTCATGAGTTCCTTGCGGCAGGCTTCCGTGCGCAGGGCGTCCAATGGTTTGTCAATTTTAGCGCTTGGAGTAACTGGATCGGCGGGTGGTTCCGCGGCGGGACCCGGATTGGCGGCTTCGGTTTTCGCGCTGGCTTCTTCCGCCATCGCGATCAATACATCCAGCATGCGGCCGAATTCATTCGTGCTTTCGCCGGTCAGGCCTTTCATGAACTCCTTGTGATTGATATAACTTACATAAAAGGGATGGAAACCGTATTTGTTTTTAATATCCAGTAACACCGTTAGGTTTGCCAGCGATTGCGCCGGTTTTTCCGAACCGACAATTACATGATGCGCTTTGTCGCCTTCGACTTTCGATGACAGGGAGATGACTGCATACTGATTATTGTTGCCTATTAATAGCTTTACCCCCGAAAATTTGCCGGCGTCCGGTTTATCAAAACTGTAAGAGCGAACGGAGATATCCCCCATGGTTTGTTTGCTTGCACTGACTCCGGCGTTCTTTTCGGCCTGGTCGATTAACGCGGTAAACGCATTAGCGTCCGCCAGCTTGATGCGCAGCACCGGAATGAAGCCAACCGTGTAGGCCACCGAATCCAGGTTATCGCCGACGCCCAGCCGGCCGAAAGCAGTGGCGGGATTTTTCAGGCTTTGCACATATTCCCCAAACAGGCTGGTGAGCATGAGAACCGCGGGCGGCAGTTTGGCTTTATCCGCATCAGATGATGGTTGCGGAAACGCCGCGTGTTTTAACCAGCCATTTTGTGCCGGCATCATGCCGAGAAACTGCTGAACTGGAATGGGCTCCAGGCCACCCATAAAAAACAGGGTATCGGCCGGCACATAAGTGAGTATTTCGCGCGACTCCCCGGAGCCGGATTTGCCGCCCCACTCCATTTTGGTGGCGCCCAGGTAACCAACCACACTGAGAACAAGCACAATGATGATACCGCCAAAGATACGAGATTGAGTCATGAGTTCCTCGATAAGTTTGATAATAATATTTTCAATTGGGGAAGATGAACGTGTCTATAAACGTAGTGTACAGTTTTGCCAGCGGCTGGCTTGCGAATATTGGTTGCTGTTGTTAGCTATTTTTGTTTGCAGCTGTTTTTTTGATATTAATGTTTGCTACAAATACATGCTGGGGAATAGTACTGGCGGCGCGTATCGGCAGCGGCAATTTTCCCGGCACAGAATTAACAGATTTTAGCCTAGGTTTTTGAAAATTCCATGTTTGGGTGTGATTTATTTAACGAACGCAGGGGTAAGCTTGATCAAGCCAGCCCCCGATCGCGCCGCCAGAGGCGTTGAGCGCCACCATTTTGCCATAACCCATTCGTAAAACTACTCACCCATGGGCGGTGCCGGTGTCTCCTGCCGGGGGACGCCACAAGTACGTCCCTGTAGGCTCGACTGCGGCCATCCCTGGCAGCAGACGCCCCCGGCAGGAGACACCGGCACCGCTTTGACCTATGCTGCACACGGGGTGAGTAGTTACACCCATTCTTAAAAAAATAGGTGAGGACCGCTTTTGGATGCCGGATAGTGCGGTCCCAATAGCGTATCCTGACGCTACGATCGCATGGATTGTAATAGTTTGAATTCTTTGCGTCTTCGCGCCTTTGCGTTAACGTTTTTATGCCGCCGGTCTACCCGCAGATTTTTCAGGCAAGGCAAATTTGAGAACCGCATCAAGTGGGCGGGTGGCGCAGTTTGATTGCTAACACCGGGAGATACGCGGTGGAATAACGAAAATAGTGAATATTTTCGGCGGGCGCTATCAACCAGGCGGCTCAGTTGATTGCTAACAATAACGGTCAAAAATAATTCATATTTGTTTTACAAAACTGTCACATAACAGGCCGATACTGGGTTGAAACGGTCATGCAGCCGTTCAACCCATTATGGCTATATTACTCGAAAAAATTAACCGCTTTGACATTGTAGCTTTCAAATGGTGCTTGTCGAGGAAATACTCCGAACAAGTCGCCAAAGTCAGCCGCTGGATTTCCCGCCTGGGTGACGGCGTTTATTACCTGATTTTCGGGCTGCTGTTACTTTGGCTGGAGCCGGTGCATGGCCAAGCGTTTTTTCAAGCCGCGTTATTGGGGTTTGCCTTCGAACTACCGGTTTATTTAATCCTAAAAAACAGCATCAAGCGCCAGCGCCCCAATGATGTAATCCAGGAGTTCGTGGCCTATCTGGTGCCGTCCGATAAATTCAGTTTTCCGTCCGGGCATACCGCGGCCGCCTTCGTGATGGCAACCATGATCACGTACTATTACCCGCCTTATAGCTCGCTCGCGTATGTGCTGGCGGTATTGATTGGCGGTTCGCGCGTGCTGTTGGGCGTGCATTTCCCCACGGACATTCTTGCGGGAATAGTGCTGGGATTGGCCAGTGCTTATACCGCCTTATCCATTCTGGGTGCGCCCCTCTTATAGGTATGCGTATACTCTACGGCGTACAAGGCACGGGTAATGGACATATCACCAGGGCCCGGGCGCTCTCTGTGGAGTTGGCCAAAGCCAATATCGAGGTTGATTATATTTTTTCCGGGCGGCCGAGGGAGGAGTATTTCAACATGGAGCCGTTTGGCTCTTACCAAACCTACCGCGGACTCACCTTTGCAACCAAGAATGGCCGGTTACAGTTCGTTAAAACCGCGCTGACCAATAATGTGTTTAATCTTCATAACGAGATCCAATCGCTGGCGGTGCGCGGCTACGATCTGGTGATCACCGATTTTGAACCGGTGTCCGCCTGGGCGGCGCGTTGGCAGCGCAAATTTTCCATCGGTATCGGGCACCAATATGCGTTTAACTACGCGATCCCCATCGCAGGCGGCAACTGGATCGCAAAATCCATACTGCGGCATTTCGCGCCGGCGAATGTGTCCCTGGGAGTGCACTGGCATCACTTTGACAACCCGATATTACCGCCCATTATTGAACCGCCCCTCGCCAACGCGTGTACCCAAGCCCGTAAAATCCTGGTGTACCTGCCGTTTGAAAACCTCCAGCGGATTTGCAACTGGCTGGCTGCGGAAAAAAACCATGAGTTTTATATTTACCATCATTTGTCCGCTCCGCAAGACATGGGGCATCTGCATTTGCGCCCGCTGTCACGGGATAAGTTCCAGCGGGATCTTGCCGGCTGTGAAGGCGTGATTACCAATTCCGGGTTTGAACTGGCGAGTGAGACCATTCAGTACGGCAAAAAGATCCTGACCAAACCCCTGCACGGGCAAATGGAGCAAGTCTCCAATGCGGCGGCGCTGAAAATCCTGAAGCGCGCCGATGTGGTTTCCACGTTGAATCCCGCCGCGTTAAAGGCATGGCTGCAAAAAACCAACCCGGCGCCGGTGCGTTATCCCAATGTGGCCAGAGAAATTGTGCAATGGATCATCGATGGCCGGCAGGAGCCGTTGGCAGCGGTTTCCCGGCGCTTGTGGCAGTCGTGCGAGCCGGCGATTGCATTTGAGCAGCGTGATCCGGTACCCATTACCGCGTAATGACAGCAGGCAAAGAATTTTATGTCTTGTAGGACGCAAATATCATGAAACACCATTACCGGTCGATCTTTATCTCGGATGTGCATCTGGGCACGAAAGACGTGCAAAACGACTGCCTGCTCGATTTCCTGACGACGGTCGAGGCGGAGTATATCTACCTGGTGGGCGATATCGTCGATTTCTGGAAATTAAAACACCATTGGCACTGGCCGGAAATCAACAACCAGATTGTGCAGCGGTTGTTAGACAAAGTAAAACAAGGCGCCATTGTTACATATATTCCCGGTAACCACGATGAACGCTTGCGGGACTATATCGGCAGCAATCTGAACGATGTCATTATCCGCGAGAATGCCATCCACACCACCAAAGACAATAAAACTTTGTTACTAATACATGGTGACGAGTTTGACAGCGTGGTAATGACTAATAAATGGCTGGTGCATTTTGGCGACTGGTTGTATGAACGCATTATTGTGCTAAATCGATATTACAATTATGTGCGCCGCCAACTGGGATTTCCGTACTGGTCGCTGGCAAACTTTTTAAAAATGCACACCAAAAAAGCGCTGCGGTACATTGAGAATTTTGAAAATGCCGTGATCCGGGAAGCGCGCAGACGAGGTGTGGACGGTGTGATCTGTGGCCATATTCATCATCCGGCGGTCAAGCAAATCAGCGGAATTGTCTATGCCAATACCGGTGATTGGGTGGAAAATTGCACCGCTATCGTGGAAAAGAACAACGGTCAGCTGGAACTGCTGCGCTGGACTCAGGTGCGAGGCTTGGAAAAACAAACACCGGCAGTAACTATACCGGAAGTTGGCGCCGCCGCT
>DATCIR010000026.1:0-9759 GCA_036507695.1 Gammaproteobacteria bacterium | reverse complement strand
GTCAAGCATTTTTCGGGTATCCATTACATCAGCGCGGCCGACCGATGCCTTGTCGGCTTTATTAAGATGTACGATATTTCGATAACCTCGAACGTTATCAAATAATTCTGCCTCGGCAGAAGGAAAGTAAGCCGATGGATTCCGCTTTTGGAATCAGATCAAAGAATTTATTCGTTGTGGCGTTGCCAATTTGGTCATATAGCAATCCCTCAAACACAGCCCCGCACATCAGCATAAACGAGAGCCAGGCGCCTGCATCAAAGCACTTTTCAGCTTCTTCGTAGTAGTTGGCCAGGCTTTCTTTACGTTCCGGCGTGCTTACCGCAGGAAACAATAGGCGGAAATCTCGAATGCCATGGTAGTGAACAGTTAATACAGGCGGCGTTCCGGGTTCGAATATGTGTAACTACTCACCCCGTGTGCAGCATAGGTTAAAGCGGTGCTGGTGTCTCCCACGGGTGAGTAGTTACGTTTAGTTATTGGTTGAATTTTATCTAACCACCTGTAGCCAATAGACAATATTAGTTTTTTAGGCGATTCTGAATAAAAAAAGCGCTATTTAGGTCTACGGAATTCTTTGCACTATAATCTTCGCGACCGATAAATCGGAGATATTTTCAATAAAGAGTTTAATTTTAGTATGGAATTATCATTTTTATTGAAATCCGTGAAAAAACTTAGGTGGGATTTTAGGGGAGGAAATTCAGAGTAGCCGTTTGGTAGAGCTATGAGCTGTAGCAAATATACTCGTTGCTCAAAAGGATCGTTAGTGCCTAGCTTGCTCAGCGGACAAACTATGGTGTTTAATCAGAATAGTTTGTCCGTTTCGGACAAACTATGGTTTCGTGCACATATGTGCGACAAACATAAAAAAATGGTGGGCCCGGTAGGACTCGAACCTACGACCAAGGGATTCACTTAATCTCATCATTTCTGATGGGAGTGGACTATCTCATCACCCGCAATGCAAGTTTACATTTGCTAGGGTGCGGGACGCTCTTGCCTGTTATTAAGAACACTTGACCGCTTTGTATTGATACTAGAACAGCGATCCGTTCCCAGGTAGTCTCTGCACCTTCCGGAAGTGTACCTCCGGCTTGGCTCAGGATTGCCATCAGCCTCTTAGATTTCGAGAAGCAAATAAAATAGAGAGCTGTTAAGGTTTCCCTGAATTCATCCCGTTCATTTCATACCTTTCAGTATGAACGCACCTTTTTGATGAGTCCCCTGCTCTAACCAACTGAGCTACAGGCCCGTGACGCGCAATTCTACCAATAAACCGGCCGATTATGAACAAAAAAAGCCATGCTTTTTGGGCATGGCTTTTTATATTAACGAAGTTATTTCGTGCGTGGCGTTTATGAGGACGAATTTTCGCCTTCAATAAAACTGCGCAGCGGATCAGACCGGCTCGGATGACGCAATTTCCGCAGCGCTTTGGCTTCTATCTGACGAATACGCTCACGGGTTACGTCAAATTGCTTGCCGACTTCCTCCAGCGTATGGTCGGTATTCATATCGATACCAAATCGCATGCGCAGTACTTTGGCTTCGCGCGCGGTGAGGCTATCCAGCACGGCCAGGGTTGCTTCACGCAATCCTTCGAAGGTTGCGGAATTCACCGGCGACAAAATATTCTGGTCCTCGATGAAATCACCCAGGCGTGAATCTTCGTCATCACCGATCGGCGTTTCCATGGAAATGGGTTCTTTGGCGATTTTCAGCACCTTACGCACCTTGTCTTCGGGCATGTCCATGCGCACCGCCAACTCATCCGGGGTAGGCTCGCGGCCCATTTCCTGTAACATTTGCCGGGAAATGCGATTGAGTTTGTTGATGGTCTCAATCATGTGCACCGGAATACGAATGGTACGCGCCTGATCCGCTATCGAACGGGTAATGGCCTGGCGAATCCACCAGGTGGCGTAGGTTGAAAATTTGTAACCGCGCCGGTACTCAAACTTATCCACCGCTTTCATTAAGCCGATGTTTCCTTCCTGGATCAAATCGAGGAACTGCAAGCCGCGGTTGGTATATTTTTTCGCGATCGAGATAACCAAACGCAGGTTGGCTTCAACCATTTCTTTCTTTGCCCGGCGGGCTTTTGCTTCGCCAATGGACATCCGGCGGTTGATTTCTTTCAGTTCACCGATGGCAATACCGCTTTCTTCCTGGATTTGTATTAGCCGGTTTTGCGCACGCTGGATTTCTTCTGCGTACTCCGCCATTACCTTGGAATAAACTTCGCCGGAACTAATTTGGCGTTTCAGCCATCCGGTATCGGTTTCGTTGTCAGGAAAGGAGTTGATAAACACCTTGCGCGGCATTTTGGCTTTGGTCACACAAATGTCCATGATGACTTTCTCATGCTCACGCACGCGATCGATAGTGCCGCGTAAATTTTTTACCAGATTATCCGCGAATTTCGGCACCAATTTGAATTCACAGAATGCGCCGGATACCTTTTCATACAATTCCTTGGCTTTGTCGTCCCGGCCCTTGGAGGACGCGCGCTTCAGGTATTTCTCATACGCGGATATAACCTCATCCATGCGCTTCTTAGCTTCTACCGGATCCGGACCGGTATCTTCAGCGCTGGCCGTGACATCGTCACTCTCGGCATCATCGCTATCGTCATCGAAACCGTCAGCAACATCGCGGGGATTGGGCGCCACGACATTGGGGTTGACGATCAAGTCGTCCGCATCGCCACGAAAACCCGTGATAACTTCCGCAAGACGGATCTCTCCTTTTTCAACAGCGGCGTACGCGTTCAGCATTTTGATAATGGTACCGGGGAAGTGCGCCAGCGCGGTAAACACCTGGTTGACGCCATCTTCGATACGTTTGGCGATTTCAATCTCGCCTTCCCGCGTTAATAGCTCAACGGTTCCCATTTCACGCATATACATGCGAACAGGATCCGTGGTGCGGCCAAACTCGCTGTCCACACTGGCCAGTGCGGCGGCGGCTTCTTCAGCGGCCACTTCATCCGTTTCCACATCGTTATCGGAAAGCACGATGGAATCCATATCGGGCGCGGTTTCATGCACCACGATTCCCATATCGTTAATCATGCTGACGATGTCTTCGATCTGCGCCGGATCAACGATATCGTTGGGCAGGTGATCGTTTACTTCACGGTAGGTCAGGTAACCTTGTTCCTTACCTTTGGCGATGAGTAGTTTTAGTTGAGACTGTTGCTGTACATTCATAGTATGTGTATTGATTAACCAATGCCTGTAGTAAAGATAGCTGCGCAGTATACATTATGTGTGCTAAATTGCGCGACTTATTCCAATTTCGAATACTTATATAAGTTTAATAGATTAGTCTTTTGGTTCTTTAGCTTTATCACCTATATTGTTAGCGGCTAATCGAGCGCTTAATTCACGTAATTCCTGCTTTTCCCGCAGGTCAAGATTAGCTTTTTGTGTCAATTCTTCAATCCTCTGTTTGTAGCTTTCCCGCTTAAGTCTATGATATATGTCAAAAAATTCCCTCTTTATAGTTTCATCCGTTAAGTTTAGCTCATGCTCGGGCAAATTTGTGGGCAGTTTGACGAGTTTCGCTAACAGCTCTCCGTTTTCGGTACCGCGCCACAACTCCATCAAACCGGCACAACTTATTTGGGGTTTCGAGCGAATGGTGTCAATCAATTCAATCAAGAACGGGATGCCCCGTTCATTCAGTCCCCGAATAATCTCCACGTCTATATGTCCAGCCAATGAGGGCATTTCCAGAATCAGCTGAACGAGTTTGCGGATGGGGGTTGGACCACCGGTTTTGAACGCTGCAGACCCGGTAAATTGTCTGACTGGTTTTGAACCCTCGTCTGAAAAGATAAGTGTAGACAATTTATCTGAATCCACATGACTAATTTCAGCCAATTTACTCACCATCATGTGGCGAAACACACCATCCGGTAATTTCAGCAAATAAGGTTTAACTTGCTCCACAAGGAAGGACCGGCCGTCTATCGTGTTAAGCTCGACATCCTTTGACAATGACTGGTAAAAAAAGTTGGAAAAAGCTTGCGCCTGCTGTAATCGTTGCATAAAGGCCGCGTCGCCTTCCTTGCGCACGATGGTATCCGGGTCTTCGCCTTCCGGTAGAAACATGAATTTAATTTGCCGGCCTTCACCCATCAACGGCAAGCAAACCTCCAGCGCACGCCACGCCGCCTGACGCCCGGCGCGGTCACCGTCGAAACAGAAAACCACTTCAGGAACCGCTCGAAACAATTTTTCCAGATGCTCTTTAGTGGTTGCCGTGCCTAGGGTGGCGACAACGTTTTTGATTCCGTATTGGGATAGCGCGACCACATCCATGTAACCTTCGACGACAATCAGGCGCGATAAATCCCCGGAATATTTTCTTGCCTCATAAAATCCATAAAGCTCCCTGCCCTTATGAAACACCTCGGTTTCGGGCGAATTAAGATATTTTGGGGTCTCATCGCCCAGCGCCCGCCCGCCGAAGCCAATCACCCGGCCGCGCCGGTCGCGGATGGGAAACATGATCCGGTCACGAAAGCGGTCGTAGTGGCCGCCGCCTTGTTTGGCAATCAGCAGGCCGGCCGCCAACAGTTGTTTTTCAGGTAGATTTTTCCCGGCGAAATAACGCAGCGCGTTGTCCCATCCGGGCGGTGCATAGCCGATATCAAACACCGCGGCAATCTCGCCGCTTAAGCCCCGTTGTTTCAAATAGTCGACAGCCTTAGGGGCGCCGGGGTGCTGACGCAGTTGTTCACGATAAAATTGACTGGCCTGTTCCAGGATGTCATACAAGTCACGCGTGACTTTGTGCTGCGGGCTAGACGCTTCATGCGGAACGGTCATTCCAGCCATGGAAGCGAGCTCTTCGACAGCGTCGACAAACTCCAGGCGCTCATATTCCATGAGAAAACTGATGGCCGACCCGTGGGCGCCGCAACCAAAACAATGATAGAACTGTTTGGCCGCGCTGACGGTAAACGAGGGTGTCTTTTCGTTGTGAAAAGGACAACAGGCCGTGTATTCACGCCCCGCTTTGCGCAAGGGCACACGCGCATTAATCACATCGACAATATCGACACGATTGAGTAATTCATCGATGAATTGCGAGGGGATACGTCCGGCCATAGCAGTAATGGTAGGCGGATTAACCACCAGTGTCAGCACACCGGGAAGAAAATTCGCAACCGCAGATCAGCACGAACTCCGAACGGCCGGTGATTACCATGGTGATAACGAAACAGGGGAGGGCGTCAAACAGACTCAGCGACTCGAACGATACAGTACGACTCAAATACCAATGGCGGCTTTGACTTTCTGGCTGACTTTGCCCATATCGGCGCGGCCCTGGATTTTGGGCTTTAACTGCGCCATAACTTTACCCATATCCTGCATGGATTTTGCGCCGGTGGCGGCGACGGCGGCTTTGATCATGGTGTCCAGCTCGGCATCACTCAACGCGGCGGGCATATAGCCTTGGATGAGCTCCACTTCGAAACGCTCCTTGTCCGCCAGTTCTTCACGCCCGGCATTGCTGAACTGCTCGATGGAGTCGCGCCGCTGTTTAATCATTTTATCCATCACGGCGAGCACTTGCGTATCGTCGAGCTCGATGCGTTCGTCAACTTCGCGCTGCTTGATGGCCGCCATAATCAACCGAATCACGCCGAGGCGCTCTTTTTCCTTGGCGCGCATCGCGGCCTTCATATCTTCATTGATACGGGCTTTAAGTTCGTTGTCTGCCATACGTAAGGGTTGCTTGAACGGGTTGGTGGAAAACGTGGGAGAGTGATTAATACAGCCGTTTGCGGCGGCTGATATCGCGGGAAACCTTTTTCATATGACGCTTCACCGCCGCGGCAAGTTTGCGTTTGCGAATCTGGGTGGGCTTTTCATAAAATTCACGACGGCGGATTTCGGTTAAGATACCGGCCTTTTCGCAGGAGCGCTTGAAACGGCGCAGCGCGATATCAAACGGCTCATTTTCTTTGACTCGAACAACTGGCATACCAACTATGTCCTCTGGATTATCTATATTAGGTTATCTATAAAAGCTATCTTAGCTGCTAAAATGCTGATCTTTGCCCAAAACGCCGGAATTGGCCGGTGAGTGGAACGCAGTATTCTAGTAGTATCGCGTCCAGAATGCAAAATCATGTCCATTATTTTTAAGCCCAAAGCCGTTTTTTGAATCAGCAAAGCCCTTTATGCGTGTTTTAGGTATCGAGACCTCCTGTGACGAAACCGGAATTGCTGTTTTTGACAGCAATCTGGGGCTGCTCGCCCATGCCCTGCACAGCCAAATCGCCCTGCATGCCGAATACGGGGGCGTGGTTCCCGAGCTGGCGTCCCGGGATCATGTGCGTAAATGTCTACCCTTGATCTCGCAAGTACTGGCCGAAGCGGGCATCGACAAAACCTCGATTACGGGTGTGGCCTATACGGCGGGTCCGGGATTGATCGGCGCGTTGTTAGTCGGCGCCAGTATCGGCCGCAGCCTGGCGTGGGCCTGGGGAGTACCCGCCGTGCCGATTCACCATATGGAAGGCCATCTCCTGGCGCCGATGCTGGAAAAAGATAAACCGGATTTTCCCTTTATCGCATTGTTGGTATCCGGAGGACATTCGATGCTGGTCGATGTGCAGGGGGTTGGTCAGTATCGGGTGCTGGGTGACAGTATTGACGATGCGGCCGGGGAGGCGTTTGACAAAACCGCCAAACTGCTCGGTTTGGGTTACCCCGGCGGCCCGGCGCTGGCTAAACTTGCCACCCAGGGCAATCCTGGGCGATTTCATTTTCCCCGTCCCATGACCAACCGGCCCGGCCTGGATTTCAGCTTCAGTGGTTTAAAAACCTTTGCGATGAACACCCTGCACAATCATGACAATGACGCCCAAACCAAAGCCGATATTGCCTGCGCGTTTGAAGACGCCGTGGTCGAAACCCTGGCCATTAAATGCAAACGCGCGCTGCAGCAAACCAGCCGGCAACGGCTGGTGGTCGCCGGCGGCGTCGGCGCCAATGCGAAACTGCGGCGGCGTTTAACGCAGCTCGCCAAGCAGTTAAAGGCCGGCGTTTTTTATCCCAGGCTGGAATTTTGCACCGACAACGGTGCGATGATCGCCATGGCGGGTTGTTTAAGGCTTGCGGCGGGACAACATCAGTCAACGTCGATCGATGCCTTTGCCCGTTGGTCGCTGGAAGAGTTAACGCCGCTGTAAATAGCTAACCCGCATTTCTCACCAGGCGACCTCCTGATACTTAAAACAGGCTGGATAAACAGACGGCTATGCCATTTGAACGTTATACACAGTGTGTCATTCTCCGGCCTATCGCGGTTCTGACTTGTCTTCGCGTACGCAAGCTTGCTCTTCACTCAAGTGGTAGCTACGGCTACCACTTTCGCTCCAGAGCGGCGCCTGCGAACACGAATCCTGCGCCAGCTCCCGCGATCCTGGTGAGAAATGCGGGTTAAACCCCTGTTTGATTTTCGCGGACCAAACGGTATGGATTTGCCATTGTGGATAAATAACCGCGGCCAACAAAAAAGGGCGATTTAAAAATCGCCCTTTTTTGTTTTGGGTGCTGAAAAATTGCTTTTGGGTTACTGCACTGCCATATCTTTAACTTTCTTCAGCGGCAGAATTTTCACGCGGGTAGTAGCGGGTTTTGCCGCTACATCCATGAATTCCCCGGGTCTGAAGGGATTTGGCACATTTTTCTTGGCTTTACGGGCCGGAATCTTTCTGGTTTTGATTTTTAACAAACCAGGCAAGGTAAACTCGCCGCAACCATTCTTTCTGATGTGGCCGTTGATGATGCTTTCCAGGGAATCAAACACGTTGGACACTTGCTTGCGGCTCAGCGTGGTTTCTTCCGCGATCTGATTCAACATCTGTGTCTTGGTGAATTTCTCCTTGATGGTTTTTGCTACTGGTGCTGCTTTCTTTGCCTTCTTCGGTTTTGCTGCCATGCGGTACCTCCCGTAACATGCGTGAATAAAACGATCTTAATAAAATAGCCGAAATTTACAGTAAGTGAAACTTTTTCGCACCTATTTTTTCAGTGTTTTTCGGCATTTTTTTAGTTTCTGCCTAATACTTCGGCATTTCACGCTGTTTTTACACGTTTAAACATTATATGTAAAGCTATTTGCGCATGCGTAAATCCGATGACCTGTATAGCATTTCACGTTAATATCGAACCATAATCCTTTACCTAGTTGCCAGAAACGTGAAGAAACCGCCCCAACTCATTGCCAAAAAGACGCTGGTCAAGACCAGGGTATTCACCATCGAACAACTGCAATTGCAGTTCGAGAATGGCGTTGAAGTGGAATACGAACGGATTGTCTCCTCTTCGGCCGGTGCGGTGCTAATCGTGCCCCAACTGGATAGTGAGACGATCATACTGATACGCGAATACTGTGCCGGTACACAACGCTATGAAATCGCCTTTCCCAAGGGCCGGGTGGAAAAGGGCGAGTCACTGCTTGCATCGGCAAACCGGGAAATGATGGAGGAAATCGGTTTTGGCGCCCGCCAACTGGAACATGTAAAAAGCATGACGGTGTCGCCCGGTTACATGAGCCATCAGACGCATATCGTATACGCCACCGATCTATATCTACAAAAGCTGGATGGCGACGAACCGGAACCGATAGAAGTACTTTACTGGAACCTGAATAAGTTGGATGATTTGATCCGCAACGAAGAATTCACCGAAGCCCGCAGCATCGCGGCGCTTTACCTATTGGAAAATCGGTTATTTAGCGGTAAATAGATTTATGCCCAAAGAGCTTGACATGTTATGCCAGGAAGTCATCACCATCGCCGAACTGGCGAGTGAAAAAATACTGGCGATTTACAACACCAAATTTGATGTCACCAAAAAAGATGACAACAGCCCGCTCACCGAGGCTGATATGGAAGCTCACCACACCATAACGGACGGTCTGCAAAAACTTACCCCCGATATACCGATCCTGTCGGAAGAGTCCGCCGACATTCCCTTTGCCACACGCCGGCAATGGCGCCGCTATTGGCTGGTCGATCCGCTGGACGGCACGCGGGAATTTGTAAAAAGGAATGGCGAATTCACGGTAAACATCGCATTAATAGACGGCCATCGGCCGGTCATCGGTGTTATTCACACGCCCGTTACCGGTGTGTGTTATTACGCTGCCGACGATCTGGGCGCTTTTAAAAAACTCACGGGCCAGCCCGCGGTAAGGATAGCCACCCGCCGCAAACAACCGGACCATACCCTGGTGGCCGGCAGCCGTTCGCACCGGGGTGATTCGCTCAATACATTCCTGGAGAAAATTGGCAGTTTTGAAATTATCAACATGGGCAGCTCACTAAAGTCCTGCCTGGTAGCGGAAGGTAAAGTGGATATTTATCCGCGCCTGGGACCGACCTCGGAGTGGGACACCGCGGCAGCGCAATGTATAGTGGAAAACGCCGGTGGGAAAATCGTTGACCTCTTGATGCAACCCATGCGCTACAACACCAAGGAATCTATTTTGAATCCGCAGTTCCTGGTCATCGGCGACCTTTCATTCGATTGGAGCCAGTACTTTTAATTCCAGCACCGTTAGTTATTCAGGGTCATATGCGAATGACACTTACTTAAGAAAGTCATGCACAATAAATTGGCATTTTCACAGGCCCTGTCATACCGGTGTAAACCGGTATCCAGAAATAAATGCCCTGGATTCCGGCATCCGCCGCAATGACGAATTTCATTGAATGTAAATAAGGGC
>DATCIR010000025.1:0-13896 GCA_036507695.1 Gammaproteobacteria bacterium | reverse complement strand
GGATTACCGTCATAATTGTTATAACCGTTTAATCGCTATCACGATCCATTGTGTTAAAGTAACAGAATCCCCGCTTTGTGATGTAGATCAGTAATCGATGGTGTAATCTTTTATTTAATCTCTTATTAAACTATCGGCAAGATTATAAACGCTATGGAATTGATACGCTGGCTGCAAGATCTTCGCATCGCTGATGTACCCCAAGTAGGCGGCAAAAACGCGTCGCTGGGGGAAATGATCAGCGCTCTGGCTCAAGAAGGTATTCCCGTTCCCGGGGGATTTGCCAGCACCGCGCATGCCTACCGCGAATTTCTCGCCGCCAACGGCCTCGATCAGCGCATTTACGATACCCTTGATCAACTGGACATTGAAGATGTCAAAGCCCTGGCTAAAACCGGCCAGCAAATCCGGCAGTGGGTAATTGATACGCCCTTTTCCAGTGAATTTACCCGCACGCTGACATCCGCTTATCAACAACTGGTGAGCGACTATGGCCACGAAGCGAGTTTCGCCGTGCGCTCTTCCGCTACCGCGGAAGACCTGCCCGAAGCGTCCTTTGCCGGTCAGCAGGAAACCTTCCTGAACATTCAAGGCATTGACAACCTGTTGCTGTCGGTCAAAAAAGTGTTTGCGTCATTATTCAACGACCGCGCGATCGCGTATCGTGTCCACCAGGGCTTTGACCATCGCCAGGTGGCGCTCTCCGCCGGCGTGCAAAAAATGGTGCGCTCCGATCTGGCCAGTAGCGGCGTCATATTCACCATCGATACCGAATCCGGTTTTGAAGACGTAGTGCTGATTACCAGCGCCTATGGTTTGGGTGAAACCGTCGTGCAGGGCACGGTAAATCCCGATGAGTTTTATGTTTACAAACCCATGCTGAAAAAAGCCAAGCACGCCATTTTGAGCCGCACCCTGGGCAGCAAAGCGATTCGCATGCAATACCATGACAATAGAAATGAGGGTCAACCCACGGTTACCGTTGATGTGCCGGACAATGAGCGGCATCGCTTCAGCATCACCGATGCGGAAGTCACACGGCTCGCCACGATGGCGGTGCGTATTGAAGAACACTACGGACGGCCCATGGATATTGAATGGGCCAAGGATGGCTTGGATCAACAACTTTATATCGTCCAGGCGCGGCCCGAAACCGTCAAAAGCCGCGACCGGAAAAATGTCGTTCAACGCTATGAAATGAAAACGCATGGCGAGGTGTTGGTGACCGGCCGCAGTATCGGCCAGCGTATCGCGGCTGGCGTTGCCCGTATTATTGACAGCGCCAAGGAAATCGGCAGCGTCCAGCCCGGCGATGTGCTCATCACCGACATGACGGATCCTGACTGGGAACCCATCATGAAACGCGCCTCCGCCATCGTCACCAATCGCGGCGGCCGCACTTGTCACGCCGCCATCATCGCCCGCGAACTTGGCATCCCGGCGGTCGTCGGTTGTGGTGATGCCACAAAAAAGATTGCCGATGGCCAGGAAGTGACCGTGTCCTGCGCGGAAGGTGAAACCGGTTACATCTATGCCGGAAAACAGGATTTCAAACTGAACGAGATCCAGGTGGATTCCATGCCGAAGCTGCCGTTCAAGATCATGATGAACGTGGCGACACCGGACCGGGCTTTCAGTTTTCGCTCGCTGCCCAATGAAGGCGTGGGTTTGGCGCGGCTGGAATTTATTATCAACAGCACCATCGGCGTGCATCCCAAGGCTTTGCTTAAATTCGATAGCCAACCCGAAGCTGTTAAACAGCAGATCCGCGACAAAATGGCGGGTTACGCCGACCCGGTGAGTTTTTACATCGAGAAACTCGCCGAAGGGGTGGCGACCATTGCAGCGGCCTTCCACCCAAAACCGGTAATCGTGCGCATGTCGGATTTCAAGTCCAATGAATACGCCAACTTGATTGGCGGCAAAGCGTTTGAGCCCGAGGAAGAAAACCCCATGATTGGCTTTCGCGGCGCGTCGCGTTACGTGAGCCCGTCGTTTAAGGACTGCTTTGAACTGGAATGTTTTGCCATTAAAAAGGTGCGCGAAGAAATGGGCCTGACCAATATCGCCATCATGATTCCATTTTGCCGCACCGTGAATGAAGCCGAGGCCGTGGCTGATTTGCTTTATGACAACGATTTGCAACGCGGCGAAAACGGCCTGGAGGTGATTATGATGTGCGAAATCCCCTCCAATGCCCTGCTGGCCGACCAATTCCTGGAATTTTTTGACGGATTCTCCATCGGTTCCAATGACCTCACGCAATTGACGCTGGGGCTGGACCGGGATTCCGCCCTGGTCGCCGAATTATTCGACGAACGCAATGACGCGGTAAAAGCCTTGCTGAGCATGGCCATCAAGGCCTGCCGCCGCAAACTAAAATACGTGGGCATTTGCGGCCAGGGCCCATCGGATCATCCGGACCTGGCCTTCTGGCTCATGGAACAAGGTATCGGCAGTGTGTCATTGAATCCCGACTCCGTGATTGCAACCTGGCTTTACCTGGCCGAGCACCTGCAACAAGCTGAAGCAAAAAAACGTTAAGCAGAAAATCTTCAACGCAGCGGCGCGAAGGCGCAAAGATTTTTTATACTTGGCAATGATACGAGAAAGCAGGTATTAACACCGCTGGCTTGCGCATGCGCACCGGGTAGTGGCCCGGGAAATATTCCCTGGGCAAAATCAGATTAAATCGCGGCGCTCAAGAAATCCGGGCTTTTTAGATCGCAAGGAAAACGGCATCGTTGCAGCTTAGTGCTTTTGCATTGTTAATGAAGGAGTGACGAAAACAACAGTGCAACCACGAATTCCGCGGCCCGCCTTTTTTCTCAATCCTGATCGTTATGCGAAAGGCTCGCCAGTTCATGCGCATGTTGTTCCCAGTTTTTGCCATCAAATAATTCGATTTGCAGCGATTCAATGGTGACGCTTTCCAGGCAGCGCGCATTTACGCTGATACCTTCCGGATTGGAACGCGGTATGTAGAAAGACTTGATTCCACAGACCTTGCAAAACAGATGCTTTGCTTCATGGGTATCAAAAGTATACGTTGTCAAATATTCCCCGCCTTGCACGAGGTGGAAACGGCTCTGGGGAACAATCAAGTGCAAATAACCGCACCGGGAGCAAATCGAGCAATTACAATCCTGCACCCGCAGCTTGGCCGGCGCTTCAACTGTGTATTGCACGGCCTTGCAATGACAACTGCCTTTATGCGTAACAAGTTCACTCATAGTTTATCCGCCTTAAAGATCGCTGGACTTCGTCATGGGTTTTCAAATAAATTGTTAAAATAGCGTGTTATGTTTGGGTAGCAAGCAGTCAAAATGCAAGCAATTTACTGATCTTGCTCAATATCCCATAATTTAACTGACCTTAGTATGGTAATAAGAGAAAAATATTAATTCAGAGGAGCGAGCTATGGCCACATTGGTAATGGTAGCTGACGCCAGCCGTGCCCGGTTTTTCAGTGCGGAAACCGCAATGGGTGGATTAACTGAAATCGATACCATGGTACACCCCGAATCAAAATTACACCCCAGCGAAATGGCCTCAGACAAACCCGGTCGAACATCCAACCGCAGTGGCCAAGGTGTCAATTCCCTGGATACCGAAGTCGACCCGAAACGTCAGGAAGCCATCCGCTTCGCCAAGGAAGTCAGCCACCGGCTGGATATGGTCCGGCAACAAAACAAATACAGCCGGCTTTATGTGGTTGCCGCGCCCACTTTTCTGGGAATGCTGCGCAATAACCTGCACAGCGAAACCAAGAAATGGATCGCCGGTGAAATTAACAAGGATCTTACCGCGCTCAGTGTAATTGATATACGCACGCATTTACCGGAGCGTTTATAGCGTCCCACCAACAACAAAAACGATTTTGCGCGTAAACCATTTTTTAAACGAGATTCGTTATTCAATGAATACTGACCCACTAAAAGCCCATGAGCTTTATCACGCCTGCAGTCCCGATGAGTTGGCATTTTCCACAACGGCGGAACTGGAAGACCTGACCGAAACCTTCGGCCAGGACCGCGCGCTGGAAGCGATCGATTTCGGTGTCGGCATCAAGCATGATGGTTACAATCTGTTTGTATTGGGATCCACCGGCATCGGCAAACACTTTATTGTCACCAAGGAACTGGAGAAGCGTGCGGCAAAAAGCCTGATGCCGTCCGACTGGTGTTACGTCAATAATTTTAATACCTATCACAAACCCAAAGCGCTGGAACTGCCGGCTGGTATGGGCAAAACATTACGCGATGACATGATCCAACTGGTGGACGATCTGCAGAACGCCATTCCCGCGGCATTTCGCAGCGATGAGTACCGCACCCGTGTCCAGGAAATCAATGAAGACTTTGATGAGCGCCAGCAAAGCGCGTTTGACAAATTAAATGAGAATGCAAAATCACGTGGCATCGCGATCCTGCGCACCCCGACCGGCTATACCCTTGCTCCGATGCGCGATGACGAAACCATTTCGCCGGAAGAGTTTGAGTCCCTGCCCAAAGCTGATCAGGAACGAATTGAAGCCGCCATCCGTGAATTGCGCGAAGAATTAAAAGAAACCATTCAGCAAATACCCGGCTGGCAGAAGGAATACCGGCAGCAGGTTAAGCAGCTCAATCAGGAAGTTTCCGAACTGACGGTAGACCAGTTGCTCAATCCCCTGCTTGATAAATACCGAAGCCAGGAAAATGTGGAAAATTACCTCCGGGAAGTCAAGGACGATGTCGTCAAGAACGTTGAAGAATTCCGCTCGGCGGAAGAAGAAGAATCCGCGACATTGCTCGGCATTAAACCGAAAAAAGCCAAGAATCCGGACTACTCGCCGTACAGCGTCAATGTACTGGTGGACAACTCGGACACCAAAGGCGCGCCGGTCGTCTACGAGGACAATCCCACCTACCTTAACCTGGTGGGGCACATCGAACACCTGTCCCAGTATGGAACGCTATTGACGGATTTCACCCTGATCAAACCCGGCGCGTTGCACAAAGCGAATGGCGGTTACCTGGTGCTGGATGCGCGCAAGGTGCTGATGCGTGGATTTGCCTGGGAAGGATTAAAGCGCGCCTTGAGTTCCCATGAAATCCGCATCGAATCCCTGGAACAAATGTTAAGCCTGGTCAGCACGATCACGCTGGAACCGGAACCCATCCCGATCAATGTCAAACTGGTGTTGACCGGTGACCGGCTGCTCTATTATTTACTCAATGAATACGATCATGAATTCGGCCGCTTATTCAAGGTCGCCGCGGATTTCTCCGAAGATATCGATCGCAGCCCCGGCAACACCATGCTTTACGCCCGCTTGATTGCATCCCTGCAACGCCGGGAAAAAATCCGGGATTTTGACGCCGGCGGTGTCGCCCGGGTTATTGAACAGTGCGCCCGGCGCGCCGAAGATGGTAAAAAAATCTCCCTGCACATGGGAAACCTGGTGGATCTGCTGCACGAAGCGGATTATTGGGCGGAACAGGACAATAGTAAAGCTGTCAGCGCTCAGCACGTGCAGCATGCCATCGATAAACAAATCTATCGCCGCGATCAAATCCGTTCCCGCATTCAAGAATCCATTCAACGCGGTATTCGCATGATTGATTCCGACGGTGAGAAAATCGCCCAGGTCAACGGATTGTCCGTGATGCAACTGGGCGATTACAGTTTTGGCAGCCCTTCCCGCATTACCGCCACCGCGCGCCTTGGTGAAGGCGAGGTCATCGATATTGAACGGGAAGTGGAATTGGGCGGCCCCATCCATTCCAAGGCCGTGATGATTTTATCCGCCTACCTGGCCGATCATTATGCGCGTAATTGCCTATTGTCACTTTCCGCCACCGTGGTGTTTGAGCAATCCTACGGTAAGATCGAAGGCGACAGCGCATCGATCGCCGAGTTGTGCGCATTGTTATCGGCCATCTCGGGGGCGCCGGTTAAACAATCGCTTGCGGTAACCGGATCGATCAACCAACTGGGTCAGGTGCAGGCCATTGGCGGCGTCAATGAAAAAATCGAGGGCTTTTTTGACGTCTGCGATGCGCGTGGCCTCACGGGCAACCAGGGCGTCATCATTCCTAAAGCCAATGTGAACCATTTAATGCTGCGCCATGACGTGGTCAGCGCCGCGCAAAATGGCAAGTTTCATATTTACCCGGTCGAAAACGTGGAACAGGCGCTGGAATTGTTGACCGGCTTGACCGCGGGTGAGCCGGATGCGGAAGGCAACTATCCGCAAGGCTCGCTCAATGCGATGGTGCAACAACGCCTGGCGGAGTTCAATAGCTTGCGCCAGGAATTCGCCGCAAAAACCAAAGGTGAAAATACCCTTGAAACCCCCTGAACGCGAAGCCAAAGTATTACAGGTGTTACTGGCGCTCGATGCCGCCTGTCACAATGTTGATGCGTTGGAAACCGCGATTTCGCTGGCAAGCCAGCTGCGCGCTGAATTGATCGGGCTGTTCATCGAAGACCTGGATTTGCTGCGTTCGGCTAACCTGCCCTTCGCGCGAGAAATCAACGCAGGCAGCGGCGAAGAACGCTCGATCACGGGAAACTATATTGCACGGGCGCTGCGCGCCTGGACCAGCCAGATACAAACACAATTGACCAAGCAAGCGCAAAAAGCCAATATCAAGTGCACCTTCCGCACCGTGCACAGCCGCCGGATCGAGGCGCTGTTGTCTGAAACAAATGATTCCAATCTGTTGATTATTTCCCATACCCGTCAACAGTCGGTGGCGCCGCTTTCCAAATCCGATGTGGTGTATTTGTTGTTTGACGGCTCCCCGGAAGCGCACCATGGCGTCGCCATTGTCGCCGAGTTAGCCCTCAAAGGTTTGAAGCATATTGTGCTTATCGATGCCTGCGGTGAAAACGTTGAATACAGCGCGAAAAAAGCCGCCGACTGGTTAAGCCGGCACGGGGCACACGTATTGATTCAGAAATTACAGGCAGACCCCAACAAATCACTGCCGCCGCTGTTAAAAAAATATCCCGCCGCGTTATTGCTGGCGCCCGCTCATTTTCCCGAACGCCACACGCCGGGCACGCTGGTTAAACTGCAAAACAAACTGAATTGCCCGGTGGTCATTGTCAGTTAACTGGTTTTTTTACCGGTATTGACTGCACGTACTAGTTCTACTTTGTTACTTTAGTTTATGTTTATGAACAATTCCGCACGGGAAGCGGAAGCGTCTGGCAAGACACGCCGTAAATGCATCCATGCAGGCTCGATGGCGGCATGGCCCAGGCCAGGTTCTCGACCCGTTCCGGGTCTCACCTTCTCCCTGCCGCCAACGGTCTTGCCAGACGCTTCCGCCTCCCGCGCTGTGCATGCGGCCATTTAAAGTAACAAAGTAGAACTAGTTAATCAACAACAGCTTGTCCTTGCCAGTTTCCGGTGCTAGCCCGCATTTCTCACCAGGCGACCTCCTGATACTTAAAACAGGCTGGATAAACAGACAGCTATGCCATTTGAACGTTTTACACAGTGTGTCATTCTCCGGCCTGTCGCGGTTCTGACTTGTCTTCGCGTCCGCAAGCTTGCTCTTCACTCAAGCGAATGAGTATGCATCACTGTTTCAATGATGTGACCCTTTGCATTCAGGATCACTGTTACGCCTTTGATATGAATTTCAGGCATCGCCGGAAGCGGCAGGGATTTATTCAGAAGAGAATACACTTTTACGGTTGGGACTGCCTTACCGAATTGATAAAGATACTCCACATGCTGTGGTTTGAGCTCGGAAAATGCAACTGGAGCTTCAAAAAGTTTCAGTTCCCCGCGGTTAACCGCCGCTTTGAATATTTCGGCTATTTGTTCCGTATTGGTTTTTGGATAGCGTATTTCCGTCTGCACGGATTCCTTCTGCGACCCGGCTGACTGGTCCTTTTTAACCAGCAAACGCTTGCCGCTCAGTGGATCAGCAACAGAAGACGCACCGGTCACGATGAACATAATAATTAAAAAATATTTATTCATGACAAATATTCTCGTCCATAAAAGAATAGCGCTACTGTCCATCCATTTTGTTGACATGGATTGGTTTAGGCGGATTTTTTGGTTTGCGCGCAACAAAAATCGCCCGCTTGGGCGCGGGATAGCCCTCAACGGTTTTATTAGGGTCTTCGGGGTCCAGAAAATCGGTGAGTGATTCAAAATGCATCCAGTTCGTGGCGCGTTGTTCCACCGTTGTGGTCTGGTTCACATCAACGCAACGCACATCTGCAAAATTGCAACGCCGCAGCCAGAGTGACAGAGTATCGCACGATGGGATAAACCAGACATTGCGCATTTTTGCATAACGCTTTTCCGGTATCAGGATCCGGCCTTGCCCGCCGTCGATAACCAGGGTTTCCAATACCAGTTCCCCATCCCAGTCCAGCAATTCCCATAACTGGGAAATATGATCGATAGGGGAACGCCGGTGGTACAGCACGCCCATGGAAAAAACCGTATCAAAGGCTCGCGGCGGCACCGGCATATCATCATCACTGAATGGCAACACAAATACCTGCGGCGAACTTAAGTAACGTTGCATGGCATGATACTGCATCACATACACCAGGGTGGGATCAATTCCAATGACCAGCCGTGCGCCCTCGCCCGCCATGCGCCAGCAGTGATAACCGCTGCCGCAACCGACATCCAAAACTATTTTGTCCTGTATTGATGAGATATGCGGTAACACCCGCGCCCACTTCAGGTCTGAGCGCCATTCCGTGTCAATCTCGATGCCAAATAGATTGTAGGGGCCTTTGCGCCAGGGCATTAAGACACGCAACTGTTTTTCCAACCGTTGCCTGTCCGTTTCGGAACAGTCACGCGGGTCACCGATTGTGATGCACGCACTCTTCAGATCGATGCCGGACGGGGTGATCGGCGGCAAGTGGTCCAGCGCACTTCGCCATTTTTGCAGTTCGCCGTGACCACGGCCATCCATCTGTTGCCGGATTTTTTCCGGCAACATGGCCCCCCACGCCTCAAGTGGCGTTCCAGGCAGTTGTTGATACAAGGCATCGTAGTTAAGCATTTGTCGCTGACTATTTAATTGCGACTACGGAGATAAAATTAAAACATTGGAACCAGGCGTAGACTTGCCGGAATCCTGCCTGCTTTAACCGTTCCAGGTGGGTTTTTTTGGTATCGGGAATCAGCACATTTTCCAGCGCCGTGCGTTTCTGGCTGATTTCGAGATCGCTGTAGCCGTTCAGCTTTTTAAACTCATGATACATATCAATCTGAAAATCGTTCTCCGGGTTATCGGGGAAAGCAATCTTTTCCGATAATACGAAAATCGAACCCGGCAATAACCCGTCAAAGATCGTCTGTATTATCCTGGTCCGCTCTTCCAGCGGGATAAATTGCAGGGTGAAATTCATCACCACCACCGATGCGTTACTTACGCGCGCATCCCGGATATCCTCCTGCCTCACTTCCACGGAACTGATACGCGCATCGTCAGCAACGGTTTTCTGCAAGCGCTGCACCATGGCTGACGAGTTATCCACGGCAATGATTTTGCAATGGCGCCCCTTGAGATTTTTTTCCAATGCCAGTGTCACGGCGCCCAATGATGCCCCAAGATCATAACACTGGGTGCCGGACCTGGCATAACGCTCAGCCAGCACCCCAATCATGGCAATAATCGCGTCATAACCGGGAATCGAGCGATGGATCATGTCGTTAAATACGTCGGCGACATTATCGTCGAACACAAACTTTTCGAGTTCGGTCTTAGCGCTGGCGTAAAGGGAATCGCGTTTACTCTTGTCGGACATGGCGAATGAAGGCTTTTAAATGGATAACAAAGATCGATATGAATATGGATACTATGAAGCTAGCTCGATTGCAGAGGCGGCCTATTAGATTCGGGATTGAGCAATTTCATATGCAATAATGTTTTACATTGCGTGTCCGGGCTGGTGCGTTGCTCCTGGGAATACGGACTAAATCCAAATTGTTGATACAAGTTTAACGCAGGCAGGTTGTCCGCGAATACCGATAAGCGCGCTTCCCGCATACTGTATTTTTCAAACATGGCCTTGATCATATAGTGGAGCAATAGTTTACCCAGGCCTTGCCTGCGATAATCCGGCGCGATAAATACGTTGCCTATAAACGCACTATCATTGTGCAGTCGGTTATAGAGATTGGCTAAGCCAATTATTGTATCCCCGTCGCAAACAACGGTAAATTCAAAACGTTCAGTGTATAACTGTACCGCCTGCTGCAGGGTAAAGGGAAACCGGCCTTTGGGATAAACCAGAAACAGTTCGTCCCGGCTGGTGAATAAGCGGGTAATCGCCGGCAGGTCATCCGGCTTCGCAGCGCGTATCTCAAGCATTACCTACTACTATAGTACGTTCGGCTCTAAATTGTACATTGTGAATTACCGGTTAATGCAAGCGAGGCGAAAGGATATCCCTATAATAGTTTTAACCTTCTAACGCGTGCTTCCGCGTCTTGTATCCAGCGCTTAATACGGTTGGTATCCCCATACTTGCTCAGTGTTCCCCAGGAATTGAGCAGCACCACAATGAGCGGCCGGTTACCCAATGTCACTTTCATGACCAGGCAGTTACCGGCATCAGAAGTAAAGCCGGTTTTGCTCAAGCTAATCGACCAATCGTCGTTTTTGACCAGCCGGTTGGTATTGGAAAAACGAATTAATTTACCGGTATACTCATCAATTACCACATCCTTGACAATCGTGGTAAATTCCCTGATCAGGCTATATTGACCCGCGACACGCACCAGTTTGACCAACTCCTCGGCCGTTGATGTATTTTCCGATTTCAATCCGGCGGAATCCGTGAAGCGGGTGTGCCGTAAGCCCAAATACGCCGCTTTGTCGTTCATTGCCTTGACAAACGCTTCATTTCCACCCGGATAAGTTCTGGATAGCGCAAACGCCGCGCGATTTTCCGAGGCGACCAATGCCATGATCAACAGATCCCGGCGCGATAACGTGGTACCTACGGGCAAACGCGTCCTTGAATAGCGAATCGTATCCTGGTCCACTTTGCGCACCGTAATCAATTCGTCCATCGGCAGATTCGCGTCAATAACGACCATTGCCGACATCAGCTTGGTGATGGAGGCGATGGGCATTTGGCGCGCCGCACTTCTTGCGAAAATCACTTCACCATCCCGCTCGTCATAGATCAACGCCACATTGGAGCGCAGCTCCAGGCTGGCCGGATTTCCCACCCGTTTAATCAGTTCCGCCGGTATATAATCCACCCGGTCTTCCGGCAAACTGCGGTAGGACGGACCATTCACGGATTCCGCCAGCACCGGACCTTCTGGCGCCAGTAGCACAACAGAAATAGTCAACAGCACCGAAAAAACCCTTATCAGTACTGGCAGCCTTGCTTGGCGCGATTTCACGCCGCTTTTAGCGGGTTTACAATACATGTTAAAAAAACATCTGACATTTAATAATTGATCAGTATTATTTGAATTGCAGCAAACATCGGATTTTACGTTATAACGATGCCTATTAACAGCCGATCCCGGGCACAGACCGGGCCTGTGCGTCTATTATAACAGCGGCAGCTTACGGAGAGTAGTTAAGGATCAAGGACAGTCCCGCCTGCCCTGACCCGATGTTGATGGTGGATGCATTATGCTTTGCCGTGTTGTGCTTCCGTGCTTAGCTTACTTTTTTACCCGCAATAGCGACTGCTTCGCTTAAAATATTTTAAGCAAAGCAAGTCTTGAATGAGTTCCTATAACAATATTGTCAGCTGCCGTTTTATGTCACCTTATGACTTCAATTGGCTCCTTACTATTTTTTGCAATAACAACTAATTTTCATTCAAGCAGTTGCATTCCACAATTCACTTACCATTTTATACACTCGCACATGACTTGCTAACGTTTTTAATAAGAAGTGTGACGCAGTTGCACTGAAACTGACAATATTGGTAACCAATTCTCAGAATTTGCGTGCTCACATCGCGCTTTGACGGCTGTTTTCACGATGTGATTCTCAAATCGAGCAATGCCGGATTTTAAAACGTATTGTAAATCACCACGTTGCCGAGAGCTTTGGTTAACTGGCATACAACTTGTGATAGCGTTCTCATCAAAATCAACAATGGCATCACGTTGAGGGCTGTATTATGAGAATGTTGCATATCCACAATTCAATTTCTGTTAAGCAAGTACTGTTTTTATGGGTGGTTTTTTGTTTATTGCCGGGCATCGCGCAGGCGGGCGAATCCAACGCCAGTTACCAAATAGACAGTACCCACAAAGTCAGTAACCACAAAGTTGATAAACACAACTTTGGTAAACACGATATGGGTAAACAAAGCGTTGGCAAGCACAAAGTCTGTGACAAGGATGGTAAAAGCTGCGTTAACTCGCTTACCGTGCCTTTATTGATCGACGAACAAATCCAGGCAGGGGTGGTAAAAGTCACCTATGACGAACACAACCTGACGATCAAGTACCTCGCCAATGACGGCTGGCTGATTGAAGCAACTAGGCTTGCCGTCGCGGGCAGTTTTGAGGGACTGCCCCAGGACCGTTATGGCAATCCAAAACTGCGTCACTTTCCTTACCAGACGCAGCATAAAAAGCCTGTTGGCGCTGTTACTCAGACGTTGTCAACCAAAAATTGGCCAATCGGAACGGAGCTATACATCGCAGCACAAGCGGATGTGGTTGCCGAAAAATCCATGCATGGCACAATGCGTTTTAAGGCGGGTACCTGGTCCGCCAAATGGGGCGACATCCTGAAAACTTCCGGCAAGCAATCCGGTCATGACCATGATTATAAAAATACCGGCAGTAAAGCGCAATCCGCCTGGGCTAAGGGTTATAAGTTTCCTGGCAATAAAGAAGGATTTTACTTCACATACCTCTTACAAGCCTGCGAACCTGTCGTCAACAGCACCATACAGTTCAAAGCAGCCGTCTTCCACGGCAGCGAAGATGAAGCATCCGCCAAGGTAACCGTCGTTCGTTCCGGCGACCTGTCGCAACCCGCCACGGTACAATTTTCAACGACCGATGGCACGGCGTTAGCGGGAATTGACTATGCGACTGTGGAAACGGAACTGACTTTCAATCCCAATGTTACTAAACTTGAGATGTTCATTCCTATCATCGACGACAGCGAAGCCGAGGAAGTGGAATCCATCAATTTGCAATTAACCAATATCCAGGGCGCCACGCTGGGTGACCAGGATACCGCGGTGCTGGAAATCGCGGACAATGATGAAGCCATTCCTCAGCTGGACGTGTTTATCTTTGAACCCGCGGTCTACGGGGTTCGCGAATCCGGTGACTTGGTCGTGGTCACCGTCAAGCGTATTGGCAACCTGGCAGGCGAAACGACCGTGGATTTTGCGGCAACGGGCGGTTCGGCTATCAGTCCCCGCGATTACGAGTTAATGCCGGGCACCCTGGTTTTTCCGGATGGCGTTGACACCGCCACCATCACAGTGCTCATTAACGAGGACCGGGTGCCCGATGGCAATGTCACCGTGGAGATATCCCTGGCAAACCCTATCAATGCCAACCTGGGATCACCGTCAAGCGCACTGATTACCATCGAGGATAATGAAACGCCTAACTGATGCTGCCTGTTACGGCATTGTATATCCTTAATTTTTCAAGACCGCAAGGGAGCCTGACGGCTCCCTTGTACTTTACCACCGGCGTTGATACCGGTTACTGGATGCGATACACATTGATAACACATTCCCGCGCGCCCGCGTGCATGCACCGGGTTTCTTTAACCTAGAATCCGCAGTTGGACGCGGTGGAGTGTGCGATTTTCGAAGTGCAGGGCAAGGCGCAAGGACGCGGAATGGTCGTTCCATTCCAAGGAGTTGCAACGCCGCCATGCGCTTTGACGATCGTGAAGACAAGCG
>DATCIR010000024.1:0-6544 GCA_036507695.1 Gammaproteobacteria bacterium | reverse complement strand
CTGTCCATGTTTGAGGCGGAACTGGAAGGTTTGCAGGAAATCGCCCGGCACAATGCGATCAAGGTGCCTCAGCCATCATGTGTTGGCGCCAGTGCTGGCAGCGCCTATATTGTGATGGAGTATTTACCAATCCAAAGCGGCGGGGGTGGCAGTACAACGAGCCTGGAACAACTTGGGATTGATCTGGCCGGTCTGCACCGCGTTACGCGGGATCAATTCGGTTGGCAGCGCGACAACACCATCGGTTCCACACCGCAAATCAATACCCCATCGTCCGATTGGATCGGTTTTTACCGGGATCACCGCCTGGGGTTTCAATACCAGCTTGCCGCCAAACAGGGTTACGGGCACTTGCTGCGGCGGGGAGAATTGTTAATGTCCAGGCTCGAGCTATTTTTTACCGGCTATCAACCCCAAGCGTCCTTGCTGCATGGCGACCTGTGGTCGGGCAATTATGCGATTGACGATAAAGGCAGGCCGGTGATTTTTGACCCGGCGGTTTATTACGGGGACCGCGAAGCCGATATCGCCATGACGGAATTATTCGGCGGATTTTCGCCGCGATTTTATTCCGCGTATAATGCCGCTTATCCGTTGGATAGCGGTTACCGCATTCGAAAGAACTTGTATAACCTTTACCATATTTTGAACCATTTGAATTTGTTTGGTGAAGGTTATTTAAGTCAGGCTGAGCGAATGGCGGATCAACTGTTGCGTGAAGTCTAAACCGGCGCCAGGTAAACCTCAATTCCATTTCAATCTATGCATTAATATGTTCAATTTTTTAGATAACACAAGAAACCCAACTAAATGCCCTTAACCATTATTCATACGAACGCGCTCACTCAAGCCGCGCAAAGCACCCTGCTGCAGGCAATTCCCGGTGAGTTACGCTGTCAGGGTAATCATTACCGGTTAGTGCACGCCGCGCCGGTGGCAAAAGACACGGTTAGCGCGCTGCGGCAACAACTGCCCTTTGATATCAATACCCTGCCGGAATCCTTTGCCGCGGACCGGGTGGCGTTGTTGATTACCGACATGGATTCCACTCTGATCTCCATCGAATGCGTGGATGAAATCGCCGATTTTTTTGGCATCAAGGACCGGGTGGCGAAAATTACCGAATCCGCCATGCGCGGCGAAATCGATTTTAATACCTCGTTGCAACAACGCGTGGGACTGTTAAAAGACCTGGACTACCGGGTATTGGAAAGGGTGTACAACGAACGCCTGCAACTGAACCCCGGCGCGGAAGAACTGCTGGCCGGTTTACGGGCGGCGGGTGTAAAAACCGCCTTAGTGTCGGGCGGCTTCAAGTATTTTACCGACCGGTTGAAAGAACGATTAAAGCTGGATTTCACCTTATCCAATATTCTGGACGTGAACGAAGGCCATTTAACCGGAAAAGTCCTGGGCAATATTGTTAACGGCGCGGTTAAGGCGGATTTTCTCAGCGAACTGGCCGGAAAACTCAAGATTGATTTGAATCGAACCATTGCGGTTGGCGACGGCGCGAATGATCTGCCGATGTTAGGCCGGGCCGGTTTGGGTGTCGCGTATCGCGCCAAGCCGAAAGTACAGCAACAGGCCGACGTGGTTCTGAATCATTCCAGTCTGGATGCTATTTTGCATTTTCTGGTACCAACAGCGGATACCTAAAACTCTTGATGCAACTATCCAATAGCGGACGCAAGCTGTTGAACATTCACTTGACTACAAGTGAACTAAGCAGCACTTCTTCCGGCAGAAAGCTGGTTGCCAGCGCGGTGCTGTTACTGGCTTTCGGGCAGGCTAAGGCGCTGGATTTTCCGGTGTTCGATGCGCGCAGCGCCGGATTGGCCGGTGTCAGCATCGCGCACAATATTGCCAATGCCGCGTTCTACAATCCCGCGCTGGCCGCCCTGGAACCGGAAAATTTTGATTGGTATCTGCTGGCCCCCAGCTTCGGCGAATTTGTCGCGGATCCGAACAAAATCGAAGACACCCTGGAACAGAACGGTGACATTGCCGGCATCATCGATGAAGAATATAAAAAATTCCGCTATGGGGCGTTCCAGTTAACCATCCCCAGTCCCAGCCTGGGCGGCTTTCTTTATATCATGGAATACGAAAACCAAACCGCCAAAGTGCTTACCGAAAACGGCGATACCAACCTGGTCCACCGGTCGCTGGAGGTCTTTGAGATTGGCTTTGGCGCCGCACAGCTGCAGGATATTCTCTGGATGGAAGAAATTATGGTGGGTATCAGCGGCAAAATGTCCCTTATTAAAAGTTTTGGCTACAGTGAGCCGATCGCGGGCGCCAGCCTGGAGCTCGATAATGACCAGGCCGTGCGTGATTCCGAATTGAATCTGGATATCGGTTTTTCCAAGGAGTACGGTGTGTGGAAAACCGGCTTGGTGTTTAAGAACATTTTTTCGCAGGAAAACACCCTGGGCAATAGTACTGAGACCTACAGTATCGGGCCGCAAATCCGGGCCGCAGTGGCTTACCAGTCGCGCCGCACGCTCATCGAGTTCGATATTGACTTGATGAAAAACCAAGGCGTGGGTTTCGAATCGGATACCCAGTACGCCGCGTTGGGCTGGGAGTGGCGCGTGTTTCCGGCATTTGCGCTGCGCCTGGGCTACAAGCAAAACCTGGTGGATGACGCGCAGGGTGTCGCCACCGGCGGTATTGGCTTGCAGTTATGGGCGCTGGTGCTGGATGTCGCGGTGTCCGCCGATGAAGAGGAAGGGGAAGGCGTCTACGCGCACGCGGCCTGGGAGTTTTAAAAAAAATCTGCTTGCACCGCTTCCTGAATCCACAGCTATCTGATAAAGCGCATCCGTGCGCTATTTTATAATCGTTATATGATTCTCGTAATAAGATCGTTACTTGATTGCCGGGAACCCCGCTCTGTTGCGCTTGTGACTAGAACGATAATTCCAGCCCCAGGTTGATCATACCGCTTCTGGGCATAGTGGAACCGTCGATGACCACTTCCTCCAGTCCATACGCCGCATCCAGGTTCAACACCTTCAACAAGGTAATGCCCGCGGTCAGGTAACTGAGTTCGGAACCGGCCTGATTGGCGCGATAGCCAAGGCGAATACCGGGCATAAGCCAGCTTTTGGTGATATACGCGGCCGATGCGCTCAGCCACTGATACTCATCACCCGTCGGATCTTCCACCGCGTTCAGGTCATAGGCGGCGCTGAATGCCCATTTTTGATTCCGGGTATGCAGGGCGCCTTCCAGCGAGAATTGCGATTCCATTTTATAAATGAGTTTTTGGCTGAGCAAGTTACTGATGCGCGGGTCGTTGATAACCGCCAATTTTGCCGGGTCTATGGCGTTATATTCGAACTCCGGTTCGTTGACGTTGCTGACCGTGACGCCGGCCCGGTAATTACTCGCCGCCCACAGCATTCCGAGGTCGACACCAAAGTTTGTGTCCGTTTGGCCATCTTCCGTGTCAAAGTCTTCGAACAGGTTTTCGGTGTCCGTCTCATCTTCGACTTTCTCCACATCCTGATACAGCGAGACCTGATAATACTTGCCGCGCACACCGGCCAGCAGGTTGCCGCCATTGCTGGAATACACGTTGCGGCTGTAGCCGAAACCGCCTTCCAATACCGCGGCGGCCTTTAAATGCACCACGCTGTCGTTAGTCAAACTGTACGTTACATTGTTATTGTTGACGCTAACTGTGACATCGCCGAATGTGGCGGTATTGACACCGCCGAGGTTGTCGGTGATAAATTGCTCTGCGCCCGTCAGGTCGAACGCCACTGTGTCCGCCACTGCGCCCACGCGGGCGATGGCGCTGAAATTCAGGTCGAACGTCAAACTGCCGCCCAGGGTATCCGAGGCAACAATGATGGGCATTAACGGCACGTGTCCCGACACAAACACCTTACCGTAACCGTTGTTCTCAATATTTTGCAGCAAGTCGTTGATATCCGAGATACGGGCGTCGACTTCGGCAACCGCCGCGGCGGTATTGACGTCCGCGATACTGGAAAAGGCGTTACTGAAATCCAAATCCGCGGCGATCGCATCCAGGTCGTCAAACAGGTTGTCGATTTCGCCATACTCCACACCGGCGCCGACGGAACTTAACACGCCCATGCGGAATTTGCTGCCTTCCTTCAACGGCGCCAGCGCGCCCGCGGCGGGGTTATTAATATCGGACAACAGGCTTTGGCCATTACTAACCGCACCGTAGGTAAGATTAGCGCCGGGAGGGTGATATACCGGTGTCGCCAGGGTGGGGGAACAAACAGCCGCAATAATTGTTGCGCTAAGTAGCCGTTTCATTATGTGCTCCATTTTAGGTCACGGTTTAACTGAGATTCTTTAGTTGGTTCTTTTAAAAAAATCGCATCCTGTTACCGGTGTGCGAATCAAGGCTAAATCGTGGAAAACATCGGCTGGTTAACAATTTCCTTTAATCGCGTTGAATGGAACAGTTCACAGAATCCGCTGTGCAAGCACTAAAGTACCCGGGGCGAGCCGTGGCGCTAGTTTATGGGTCACAAAGAACAATAAGTTAGCGTGGTATAACCGGTCATGATTGAGCTTCGTGGGTGGGGCGGTTAGAATGCGCAGTACATAAGAATTTACAAGCTACATATATAACACCCTTCATGCAGCAATCCCTACATAAAGCCATCCGAGGCATTGAGCAACTCAGCGAATGGAGCGGCGTCGTGATTTCCTGGGGTGTGCTGCTGTTGGTGTTGATTATCGGCTACGATGTGTCGATGCGCTTTTTTTTCAAGATCGGCTCCGTGGCGCTGCAGGAACTGGAATGGCATTTGTTCGCGATCATTTTTTTGCTGAGTGCAAGCTATACCTTGAAACATGATGGCCATGTCCGGGTAGACATTTTTTATCAAAGCAAGCACCTGACGGATAGCCACCGCGCCTGGATTGATTTGTTGGGCACCCTGTTGTTCCTGTTTCCCTTTTGCGGGCTGATTATTATTGCCTCCTGGGATTTCGTCGCCAATGCCTTCGCCATCCTGGAAGGTTCGCCGGACCCCGGTGGTTTGCCTTACCGCTTTTTACTCAAGGCGGCGATTCCCCTCGGATTTGCCTTACTGATAATACAAGGCATCGCCATCGTTCTTAAAAGTATTGATACCATCTTTTATTCCTCCCAAAAATCGCCAAACGCTGAAGGCCAGGACCGCTAATGGAAATCTGGGCCATCATCATGCTGTTGGTTGTGATCGCGGTTTTAATGCTGGGTTATCCGGTTGCGTTCAGCCTCGGCGCGGTGGCGCTGTTGTTTGGCGGCATTTTCCTGGGTTTGGACTTCTTCGCGCTGCTGCCTTTGCGTATCTGGGGCATCATGACCAACTTTTCCTTGCTGGCAGTGCCGCTGTTTGTGTTTATGGGCGTGTTGCTGGAAAAATCCGGCCTGGCGGAAGAATTGCTGGAAACCATGAGCGAATTGTTTGGCAGGTTGCACGGCGGCATGGGCGTTTCGATTGTGATTGTCGGCGCGCTACTGGCCGCCACCACCGGCGTGGTGGGGGCGACGGTGGTCACCATGACGGTGATTGCATTACCGGTGATGCTAAAGAATCGTTACCAACCCGAACTGGCAACCGGAACTATTGCGGCGGCGGGAACCCTCGGACAAATAATTCCGCCGAGTATTATCCTGGTGTTGCTGGGTGATGTGATTGGTGTGCCGGTGGGTCAATTGTTTATAGGGGCGGTTATTCCTGGCCTGTTACTGGTTGTGTTTTTTATGATGTATATTCTGTTGATCGCCAAACTCAAACCCCATTACGCGCCACCCACCGTCCGGTCCGGTCATACGTCCAAGGATCTGTGGCGGCGCATCTTGAAAAGCCTGCTGCCGCCATTGTTTTTGGTGATTGCCGTGCTGGGATCGATCTTTTTCGGGTTTGCATCACCGACCGAATCCGCGGCGATTGGCGCCCTGGGCGCCCTGCTGTTGGCGGCAACCCATAAAAAGCTGACCCTGGAAAATTTGCAGGACTCCATGCGCGGCACCACCCGCATGACCAGCATGGTGTTTTTAATATTGGTCGGCGCTACGGCGTTCGGGCTGGTGTTCCGCGGCATGGGCGGTGATGGCATCGTAAAAGACATCATGACCGGTTTGCCGGGCGGGGTGTGGGGTTTCCTGTTGGTCAGTATGCTGCTGTTGTTCGTGCTGGGCTGCTTTCTCGACTTTATTGAAATCACGTTTATTGTGGTGCCGTTACTGGCGCCGATTGCACTACTGCTGGGCGTGGACCTGATGTGGTTCGCGGTATTAATTGCCATGAACCTGCAAACGTCGTTTCTGACTCCGCCGTTTGGCTTTTCGCTGTTTTACCTCAAAGCCGCTGCGCCGCCCAGCGTGCGCATGCAGCACATCTACCGCGGTATTGTTCCCTTCGTTGCGATCCAAGTCATCGTCCTGGTTATTCTGATTGCCTTTCCCAAGCTGGCCTTATGGCTGCCTAATGTAATGGACAGCATGCGCTAGCGCCTGGTGAGAAATGCGGGCTAGGCCGCCGGGCGTAGTGTTCAACCA
>DATCIR010000023.1:0-20473 GCA_036507695.1 Gammaproteobacteria bacterium | reverse complement strand
GGATTAATCCGGAACATGTCGCGGTATTCATCAACTCGGTCCATGAGTTAAGCAAGCAATATCATTAATATTTGCTTTCGGACCCAGCGTAATCCAGGGACAGGGGGCAATCGGCAAACCAGGGAATGGTTCGGCTACTGTATATTCGATGCCCGTATTGACAGTCCCGCCAACCGCTTGGGGTACAACCGGTTTTGCCGGCCGATCCCACGCCTTAACGCCTTTCCTAGAGTGGATTGAAACGCCGGGCTGCTTGTCATACGAATGGCACAATACCGCCATAAGCTGTTTAATTGGCCTGGAAAATGAAAGCTGTATAAAGCAAATTCTGTTTATTATCCGGTAAAAAGCAGTAGAATCCGTGTAATTGGCAGCAAGCAACTAATATTCCCAACCCCCGATACCCGCTAACCTTTTAACCATACTGATTGACCTTCAATGGACGCGCTGGATTTAAAACAACCCGAACTCTATATCAACCGCGAATTGAGCCTGCTCGAATTCAACTGGCGGGTATTGGAACAGGCGAACGATCCGTCGGTGCCGTTGTTGGAGCGCTTGCGTTACCTCGCAATAGCCAGCACCAATCTGGATGAGTTTTTTGAAGTGCGGGTGGCGGGCTTGATCCAGCGCGCGGAACTCGGATCCACCCAGGCGGGACCCGACAACATGTCGCCGGTGGAAATCCTCAACGCCATCAGCGAACGCGCCCATCAAATTGTCAAGGAACAATACGTCACGCTGAACGACGTTATTTTGCCGGGACTGGAAAAACACGGTATCAACTTTATACGCCGCAGCGACTGGAATGAGTCGCAGGAAAACTGGCTGCGCGAATATTTTCGGGAGGACTTGTCGCCCATTCTGACGCCCTTGGGACTGGACCCGGCACATCCATTTCCACGCATCTTGAATAAGAGTTTGAACTTCATCATAGAGCTCAAAGGCAAGGACGCGTTCGGCCGGCAAAGCGATCTGGCAATAGTACAGGCGCCGCGCGCCTTGCCGCGTGTTATCCAGCTTCCCAAGGATGAGACCGCTAGTGGTCCACACGACTTTGTTTTTCTCTCTTCCATCATCCACGCTTATGTTAATGAACTGTTTTATGGCATGACGGTACAGGGTTGTTATCAATTCCGCGTCACGCGCAACAGCAATCTGTTCGTTGATGAGGAAGAAGTGGAGGATTTACTCCGTGCCGTGGAAGGCGAACTGGCTTCACGCCGTTATGGCGATTCGATACGTTTGGAAATCGCCGACAATTGTCCCGACAACCTGGTCAATTTCCTGCTGCACCGGTTTGAAATTCCCGCCCGTGAATTGTTCCAGATTAACGGGCCGGTCAACCTGAACCGCGTGGCCGGCGTCTATGACCTGATCGATAAACCGGAACTCAAGTTCCCGTCCTTCACGCCGAGCATTCCCCCGGCCTTAGTTGGCGCAGCCAATATTTTCAACGCCATTAAGAAAGGCGACATTCTATTGCACCACCCGTTCCAGTCGTTCGCGCCCGTGCTGGATTTTGTGCGTCAGGCCGCGAGTGATCCCAGTGTGTTAAGCATAAAACAAACCCTGTACCGCACCGGCGCCAATTCCGCCATTGTCGGCCACCTGGTTGATGCCGCCCGGGCGAGCAAGGAAGTAACGGTGGTGGTTGAATTGCGCGCGCGCTTTGACGAGGAAGCCAATATCGAACTGGCGACCCGGCTGCAGGAAGCCGGGGTGCACGTCGTCTATGGCGTGGTAGGCTACAAAACCCACGCCAAAATGATTCACGTGGTGCGCCGCGAAGGCAAACAGCTACAACAATATGTGCACCTGGGTACCGGCAACTACCACACACGCACCGCGCGTTTATACACTGATTATGGACTGCTGACCTGCGACAAAAAAATCGGCCAGGACATTAACAGCGTCTTCCTGCAGCTCACCAGCCTGGGTAAAGTGGCCCGGCTGGACAGAATTCTGCAATCACCGTTTACACTGCACAAATCCTTATTGGAAAAAATAGACCGCGAGATCGACAACATCAGCCAGGGTAAACCCGCGCGCATCATTATCAAAGTAAACGCCGTGACCGAACCACAGATCATTCACAGCCTGTATCGTGCTTCAGTTGCCGGTGTAAAAATCGATTTAATTGTGCGCGGCATTTGTTGCCTGCGCCCGGGCATTACCGGTGTTTCGGACAACATTCAGGTGCGTTCCATCGTCGGCAGGTTCCTCGAGCACACCCGTGTTTATTATTTTGAAAACGGCGGCGAACCGGAAATCTACGCGTCCAGCGCGGATATCATGGAACGCAATTTATTTCAGCGCGTCGAAGTCTGTTTCCCGATACGATTAAAGAGCATGCAAGAGAAAGTTATTAATGATCTTCACTATTACCTGAAAGACAATAAACAAGCCTGGATTTTACATTCAGACGGCACCTTCACCAAAACCGCGCCCGCCGAAAACGAAGCACCCTTTACCGCGCAAGCCATGTTGCTGGACACGCTGACGCAGCAGTCCTGAGAAATTTTCCGCTGCGCGGCGTAGCGCCAAATCCATTGCGATGTAATGTGTTGCCGCTTTACATATCCTCCATTAACCATTATGTTTATCCAAGACAGCCGCCAATCAACCGCGCAACCGCCAGGGCTTTACTACCATGACGTTTGAGTTTTTCACCATCAAGGATTTGCCGAAACGCACCAAAGTGACACCGGAAAACAAGTGTACCCTGTGCAGGCATTCCATTTGTTGCACGTATATCACGCACCAAGTCGAAACGCCGCGCTCCATGAAGGACTTTGACTACTTGCTGTGGCTGGTCTCTCACCGGAATGTTAGCCTGTTTCAGGATGAAGACGGCTGGTTCCTGAGCGCGGCCAATCCCTGCCTGCATCTGCAACCGGACGGCGGTTGTGGAATCTATGAAAAGCGGCCGCAAATCTGCCGTGAACATTCCAACGATTGCTGCGAATTTGATGGTCCCGCCGAAGAAGACTATAAAAAGTATTTCGACAGTTACGCATCGCTGGACCAATACTGCCGCAAGAAATTCAAAAAATGGGACACGCGTTTTAAGAAATCGGAAAAGAAAAGCACGCCAAAGTGATACATTGCACTATCACGAATGAACTTCCGGTTAAGTTCATCAATCGGTTCTATTCATCAATAGTAGGTAAGGTTTAGAACTTACACAATGACTCCTGGCACATCTCATGTACAAACCTTGCAGGTGAATCTATGAAACAGTTCAAGTGGCTTGTCATTGCATCCGTTGTTGTTCTGGCGCTTATCGCGGCCACCAGCGGCATCGAAAAAAAACCCGCGGTTTCCGTCAACGAAATCATGGTGAAAATCGGCCAAACCGTGCAAGGGATATTTCCGGTGCTTTTTGATGAAAAAGCCATGGAGCAAGCCGCGGGTAAGCAGCAGTTAACTGACGCCATCCGGAAACTGGATACGTTGTTCCGCGAAGCGAAACCGCATTTTGACGTCAAATCACCTACGTATCGTATTTCCTTCGAAGTTATTCACACCAAGTTAAGCGACGCCCTGATTGCCCTGAAACATGACAATTACAAGCACGCGACCAATATTGTCAAGGAGTTTGTTTCCATTTGCAGCTCATGCCACACGCAGGACTCGAATCAGCGCACTTTGTTTAGCGATATCGGCAGAGACCGGTTTGGCGACGACCTGCAATTTGCCGAGTTCGGCTACATGACCCGCAATTATAAGTCGGCGATGACCCACTACCTGAAGCATGTTACGTCAAGCAACAAGCTATCCGAAGCCGAACTCATGACCGTTATGAAACGCATACTGACGATCAACGCCCAGGTTTATAACCGGCCGGAGGATGCAATTACTGAATTGAGCAAGCTAAAGGGCAACCCCAACCATACCAAGTACAGCCAAAAAAACCTGGAAGAATGGCTGGCCGGCCTGGAGGATTTAAAACAACAGCAGGTGTCCAGCGTAACCAACCCGGATATGGATCAATTGAAGCTGTATGTCGATAAAATCCTGGGGCCGCTGCATGACCCCGGCATGGCGGACTTCCCGAGTAAAAAAGAAAAAGTGGCGCGCGTCTGGTTGCGCGGCCTGCTCTATCATTATTTAAATACGTCACCGCCCAGGGAGGAAATTCCCGTCATACTTTACTGGCTGGCTATTGTTGACCGGTCGATCGACTACAGTTTTTATTTTTCGCTGGCGGACATGTACTTAAAAGAATGCATGCTGCAATATACGTCTCACTCGTACGCTGAAAAGTGTTATGACGAATACGAAGCGTATATTACCTTTTCCTATTCAGGTTCCCGCGGCACCGACATACCCGACGATATCGTCCAGGAACTCAAGGCATTAAAACTGCGGGTATACACCGCGCCCAAACAGTAAATAGGAGCCGGCGTGGGGCCTTCCACCGCCGGTTATTATCAGACAACCCACGGCGGCCGTGTATAAAAACGCAGCTGGAGGTATATTTGTTACACTCCAAAATCTTTAGCTCAACTAATCAAGTACTTATGTTACCACCCTGCACAGGGTAGGCTTCCGTGGTGTAAAAAAAAAACGCACAAAATCCACTTTGATAGATTGGCTTTGATTTACATCAAGGTATTTTTTGGCGCAAAGACTATATATATCAGTGCACGCCCGCTTACACGCGGCGTAAACTTGATTGGGCAACTTTGTCAATGGGTAATGACTTTAATAGCAATAGCGAAAATTGCGAAGGTTACGCAGGTGCAACACAGAGACATGAAAAATCCAAATGTCGTTTCTTTCGACTCCGCCATGATTAAAAAACCGGGTAGTTCACTGACAGCGATCCTGTCGGAGATAAAGACAGCATTGCATAATTTGTTACAAACCGCACAGGAAACCATTATCGACCTGAATAACACTCCCTGCGATGAGCAGTGCGAAGAAAGGTTGAAAGAAATATTAGGTAAAGGCGAAGTGTCCGCCACATTAACCATTTTCGGTTGTGACCAGATTCAGGAAACCAATATTCACGGCGTGTGGTGGGTACGGCATATCAATAACACGGGCGCCATCCTGACCAAGTCAATTTATATATCCTACGTGCCCAGCATCCTGCCCGCGCAACGCGAGGATGTCGAGTACAGCATTACCGTGCTGGAAAGACGGTTAGCAAATACCAGTTAAAGCGCATTTACTCACGGATTCAGGTAATATTGCTAACCGCCCTACCCGCCGGTTATTTTACCGTACTGTAAAACTCAGCGAGGTTCTCGATATCCGCGTCGGTTAGTCCCGCCATTAATGAACTCATCATCGGATCCTGCCGCTTGTTGCCCTTATAATCCTTCATGGCCTTGATGAGATAGTTTTTCTTTTGTCCCGCAAGATTGGGGTTCATAGGATTGTTGCTATAGCCATTCATGCCGTGACAACCCACACAGACTTCACTTTTTGCCTTACCGGCTGCCGCATCACCCGCAACAGCCGCGGGACCCATGAACAAAGATGCAGCAATCATTAACGCACCGCCAACGATTATTTTCATTGTAGCCTCCTTTTGGCTTGATTCAGATTAAGCTCCTTTTGTAGAACAAGGTCAGTTTAGTTACAATCATTGCTTTGTTACTTGAGCTGCATCAATAAACAAATAATTCAATAATATCAGACTATTATTTTTAAGAACTGCTAAAGTGGCCTGCGACATACACCTTAAATACGCGGAATGCTAATGAGACAAACGATTAATCTATTTTCTTTGGGCATTATACTCATTGCCTTGACCGGTTGCGGAAATTCATCCACCAGCAAGGTGAGCTTTTCCAAACAGGTCTATCCCATCCTGACCAGCCGCTGCTTGTCATGCCATACCAGCGAAGGTGAAGGGTATAAAAAAAGCGGCCTCAGCATGGAAACCTATGACGCCTTGATGAAAGGCACGAAGTTTGGACCGGTCATCGTGCCGGGAAACCCGCTGTCCAGCAGCCTGGTTTTACTTATTGAAGGCAAGGCGGATCCGGCGATTACCATGCCCCATGGTTCCCTGCAAATTTTACCGCAACAGGAACGCGACACCATTAAACAATGGATCCAGCAAGGCGCCGAGAACAACTAATGTTGTTCATGAATTGTTGTTTTTGAATCGTGGTCTTTGAATCATTGTCTTTGAAGCATTGTTTCTAAAACGCCGTTACAGGAGCGATACCATGAGCACCTATTCCAATATACTGGCAGCCGTCGACCTGACGGACTCCGCCGAAAAGATCCTGCGCAAAGCCCAGGAACAGGTGCTATCGAATAAAACCTCGCTCACGGTGATACACACCATCGACTATCTCCCTTACATGGGATTCGGTGAAACGGCCTTGATTACTCCAACCTACACGATTCCCAATGAGGAGTTAATCAACAATGCCAAGGCGCCCATCGAACAACTGCTGAAAAAATTAAACATGCAAGGCACGAACGTAGTCTTTGAGTTCGGCAACGCGGCGGTCGAAATCGTGCAATACGCAAAGAACAATAACGTTGATCTCATCGTGCTCGGCTCGCACGGCCGGCACGGCGTGAAGTTGTTATTGGGCTCAACCGCGAACGCGGTGTTGCATCACGCCGAGTGTGATGTACTGGCGGTTCGCGTATTTGATTAATCCACAATAACTTGCCCGGTATCCGCAATTCCGGCACAGCTGTTCTACTATCTTGCATAATGTCACACGATGCCCAAACCCTCTTATAAAACACTGGCGCTTATTGTTCTCGTTGCTACCGTTGTAGGACTTTTTACGTATTTCACCCGCCCCGCACCGCTGGTGGTCACGGTGGCCAAGGTGGAGACCGGCAGTGTTGAATCCACCGTTACCAATACCCGGGCTGGAACGATCAAGGCCTGCCGCCGGGCCAGGCTCGCGCCGCACATCGGCGGGCAGATTTCGAATCTCGCGGTCAAAGAAGGCCAGAAAGTCACAAAAGATGAAATCCTCGTCGAGCTCTGGAACAAGGATGTTAAAGCGGAACTCTTATTGGTGCAAAACGAGGTCAAGGCGGCGAAAGCCACGGCGCGCGAGGCTTGCGCCCGCTTTGAAACCGCGGACCGGGAAGCGGCCAGACTTACCAAGTTGTTCAAACAAAAGCTGGCATCGGAAGAACTGGCGGAACAGGCGCAAGGTAACGCCAAAGCCACCAGCGCCGCCTGCGACGCCGCCAGGGATCGGGAAAATGTGGCGCTATCCCGGGTGGAAGTTATCAAGGCAACACTGGAGCGCACTATCATCAGAGCGCCTTTCGACGGCGTCGTTGCCGAAGTCAACGGCGAGATTGGTGAATTCGTGACGCCCTCACCCATGGGTGTACCGACACTCCCCGTTGTGGACCTGATTGACTACCAATGCATTTATGTACTGGCGCCGATTGATGAAGTCGATGCCCCGCAGGTCAAAGAAGGCCTGCCGGCGCGGATCACACTGGATGCCTTTCCCGATCATCCGTTCCCGGCTACGGTGCGGCGTATTTCCCCGTATATCCAGGATGTTGAAAAACAGGCCCGCACGGTGGACGTCGAGGTTTATTTTAACCATGTTGTCGGCGACCAGAACCTGTTGCCTGGCTATAGCGCCGATGCGGAAATTATTCTCGACAAAAAAGACAATGTATTGCGCATCCCCACCGAAACGATTTTTGAAGACAACCAGGTTTACGTGTTGCATTCATCCGGGAATACAGTGGAAAAACGCCAAATAAAAACCGGCATTGGCAACTGGAGTTATACGCAAGTACTGGCGGGGCTCGCGGCAGGTGACATCATTATCACCTCGATTGGCATTGAAGGATTGAAACATGGTATTGAAGTGCAAATCGCGGAAGCAACTTCCCGGTAGTTTCCGGCATGATTGAACTTAAAGGCATCGATCGCGAATTTATTGTAGGAGACCAGACCGTTCATGCCCTGCAGGATGTCAGTCTGACGGTTGCCCCGGGTGACTACCTGTCGATTATGGGGCCCTCGGGATCCGGCAAATCCACCTTGCTCAATGTCATCGGCCTGCTCGACCGGCCAACGCGCGGCGCCTATAAATTGGATAACCAGGAAGTCACTGCCTTATCCGATGATGAATTGGCCAGCACCCGTCAAACCAAAATCGGTTTTATTTTTCAGTTCTTCCAGTTATTGCCCCGGTTAACCGCCATAGAAAATGTCGAACTGCCGATGCTGCTGGCGGGCATGGATCCCCGCGAACGCAGCCAGCGCGCCCGCGCGGTGCTGGAGTCGCTCGCTATACTGGATCGCGCGTCCCATCGTCCGGACCAACTCTCCGGCGGCCAGCAGCAGCGGGTCGCGATAGCGCGGGCGACCGTGATGCGGCCGAGCGTCATACTCGCGGATGAACCCACCGGCAACCTGGATCGTCACTCCAGCGGTGAAGTGGTGGCCATTCTGGAGCAACTCAACCAGCAGGGCATGAGCCTGATCGTCGTGACCCATGACCCGGAAATCGGGCGGCGCGCGGTACGCCAAATTCGCATGGTCGATGGCCGTATTGAACAGGACAGTTAGCGGGGACCAATAATGCGGGCATTCGATGTCTTGTACTACACCTGGAGTGCACTGAGCCGGCACCGGCTGCGCACCCTGCTCATGCTGGTCGCCATGATGATCGGTGTTGCCGCGATTATTGTGTTGACCGCGTTGGGCGAAGGCGCGCGGCGTTATGTCATTAACGAATTCGCTTCGCTCGGCACCAACCTGGTAATCGTGCTGCCGGGCAAGAGTGAAACCAGGGGTCATTCGCCATCGGTGTTCGTGGGTGAAACACCGCGGGATTTAACCAATGATGACGCCGTCACTCTATTAAGAATTCCCGGCGTTAAACGCATTGCGCCCCTGGTGGTCGGGTCTGCCACGGTATCCTGGGAGGGTGTGGAACGCGAGTCGCCGATACTTGGCTCGAGCAGTTCGCTGTTGCAATTGCGGCATTGGAAGCTGGCTGCCGGACATTTCCTGCCCGACGTTGATTTTGATCAGGCCGCGCCAGTATGTGTCATCGGCAACACGATAAAACGCGAACTATTCGGCGCCACCAATCCAGTCGGGCAGTGGTTGCGGATTGGTGACCGCCGGTTTCGTGTTATCGGCGTTATCGCCTCCGAAGGCCGTTCCATCGGGATGGATGTGCAGGACCTGGTGATTACTCCCGTGGCATCAGCGCAGGCCATTTTTAACACGCCGTCGTTGTTCCGCATCCTGGTGGAAGCCAAAACCCGCGATGTGGTTCCCTTCGTGATTGACGAGATTACAGACCTCATCAAACGCCGCCACCAGGGCGAAGAAGATATTACCATCATCACCCAGGACGCCATACTGAGCACGTTCGACAAAATTCTCAGCGCACTGACTTACGCGGTGGCCGGCATTGCGGCGATCAGCCTTGCGGTGGCCGGCATTTTGATTATGAATATCATGCTGGTATCGATCGCCCAGCGCACGGCTGAAATCGGGTTACTGAAAGCGCTGGGCGCTTCGCAACACAAGATTGTGGTGTTATTCCTCACCGAAGCCACGCTGCTGGCGAGCCTGGGCGCCCTCTCGGGCTTGCTGCTCGGTGTGCTGGCCAACACGGTCATCCGCCATGTTTATCCGGCGTTTCCGGCCAGTGCGCCGCTCTGGGCAATGATCGGCGCGGCGGGCATTGCCATGCTGACCGGCTTGATATTCGGCGCCATGCCGGCCAGGCGCGCCGCGCAATTGAATCCCATAGAAGCCCTGGCGCACAAATAGAGCGTGGTTTAAAGCACATGGTAAAAACCGGCGATTATTTTCATCTGGTCAAAGGCGCGATCCTCGCGCATCGCCTGCGCTCCTACCTGACCATGTTGTGTATCACCATTGGCATCACCGCGGTCATGTTGTTAACCTCCATCGGTGAAGGCATACACCGGTTTGTACTGGCGGAATTCACGCAGTTCGGCACGACACTGATCGCCATTAATCCCGGCCGGGTAACCACCGCCGGCGCCTCGGTGGGCGTGTTTGGCTCCGAAAGGCCGCTGACCATTGACGACGCGGAAGCATTGAAACGCATTCCCAATGTCAAGGCGGTCATCCCCGTGGTGCAAGGGAATGCCGAAGTGGAAGCGGGAGAAAAAAGCCGTCGCACCACGGTATATGGCGTGGGTCCTGAATTTCCCACCGTGTTCAGTTTTACCATACGTTCGGGAAAATTCCTGCCGGAAGACGACATTCAGGCGCCCAGGGCGTACGCGGTACTCGGCCATAAACTCAAGCAGGAGCTTTTTGGCAGTCAGTCACCGCTGGGGCGACTAGTCCGCATCAGTGGTAATCGCTTCCGGGTGATCGGTGTGCTGGAAGCCAAGGGGCAGATCCTTGGCATAGACCTGGATGATGCCGCGTATATTCCAACCCAGCGCGGACTCGCCCTGTTTAACCGTGAAGGCGTGATGGAAATAGACGTGCAGTATAAGGAAGGCGTCAACGAAAAAACCATTGTTAAAAACATCGAAGACATTATCACCGCGCGGCACGGCAGAAATGATGTAACGATTACCACGCAACAACAAATGCTGGACGTGCTGGGCTCCATCCTGAATATTCTGACTTTCGCGGTCGGCGCGCTGGGGGGTATATCCCTGCTGGTCGGCGGCGTTGGCATACTGACCATTACCACCATCGCCGTCCGGGAGCGCACCGCGGAAATCGGCCTGTTACGCGCGCTCGGCGCGCAACGCCAGCAGATATTAATATTGTTTTTGAGCGAAGCCACTATTCTTTCCGCACTGGGCGGAGCCGCGGGCATCCTGATTGGCATTGGGCTGGCATATTCCTTACAACTTTTCCTGCCCGCCCTGCCCACGCAATTTTCCTGGTTTTTTACCGCGTTGTCGGTGATCACCTCAGTGATCATCGGACTGCTGGCGGGGGTAATACCGGCGCTGCAAGCCGCGAAAATGGATCCGGTGGAAGCCTTGCGCGCGGAATAAGCTGCAACAGTTAAGGCAAGGCAAGGCAATAAATAGAGCGTGCATCAGGATTGCAGTTCCTTTTCAATCGCCTCAATACCCAGGTGGCGCACATCCTTGCCTTTGACGAGATAAATAATGTATTCACAAATATTCTTGGCGTGATCGCCAATGCGCTCCAGGGCGCGAATGGACCAGATCACATCCATCACCCGCTTGATGGAGCGTGGATCTTCCATCATGTGGGTAATGAGCTGGCGCAGAATACCCTCGTATTTAATGTCCACTTCTTTGTCATATTGCGCGACTTTTAACGCCGCTTCGACATCTGTCCGGGCGAATGCATCCAGGGCGTCATGCACCATACGCTGCACGCCTTCGCCCAGATGCTGGGCTTCATGGTACTGGTTGCGCGGCCGCTCCAGCTCGGCAAGTTCAACCGCCATGCGCGCCACCTTTTCCGCTTCATCGCCAATGCGTTCCAGGTCGGTGATGGTTTTGATAACCGCGACAATTAACCGTAAATCACCCGCGGCCGGCTGGCGGCGCGCCAGGATGCGCGCGCATTCCTCGTCAATAGTGACTTCCAGCGCGTTAACTTTGACGTCGTTTTTCACAACACCCTCCGCCAGATCCACATTACCTGTCACCAGGGCGGTGAGCGCATCGTGAATCTGCTGCTCCACCAGGCCGCCCATCGCCAGCACTTTGGAGCGGATGTCCTCCAATTCGGCATTGAATTGTTGCGATATATGATGACCTAATGAACTCTTTTCCATCGGCGGCTCCGCATTCTGCTGATTAATCCGGTTTATTGGCAACTCACTTTAGACCGATAACACTCGAATATTAGAAACTTATCCGGCGGCAATAGCAATGGCAATTTCGCCACCCTGCGCTGTTTAGCCGTAACGGCCGGTAATATAATCTTCGGTCTGTTTTTTCCTGGGATTGGTAAACAACTGATTGGTATCGCCAAACTCAATCAACTTGCCCATATATAAAAACGCGGTGCAATCCGACACCCGCGCCGCTTGTTGCATATTGTGGGTTACGATCACAATGGTGTACTTATCCTTTAATTCATAGATAAGCTCTTCGATTTTCAAGGTGGAAATAGGATCCAGCGCGGAGGCCGGCTCATCCAGTAACAAGACTTCCGGTTCAATCGCCACCGCCCGGGCGATGACCAAACGCTGTTGCTGGCCGCCGGACAAACCCAGCGCATTGTCATGCAGGCGGTCGCGCACTTCATCCCATAACGCCGCGCGTTTCAATGCGCGCTCCACCACTTCATCCAGGGTGTGCCTGTTATTCACTCCCTGCAACCGCAATCCATACGCCACATTTTCATAAACCGATTTGGGAAACGGATTGGGCTTTTGAAACACCATGCCCACCCGGCGGCGCAGCTCGGCAACATCGACCGATTTGGCATAGATGTCTTCGTTATCCAGCAATAATTGGCCGTTGATTTTCAAGCCATCCACCAGATCGTTCATACGGTTCATGCAGCGCAGCAGGGTGGATTTACCGCAACCGCTTGGCCCGATAAAAGCGGTGACCTTCTGTTTGGAAATTTTCATATTAATATCGAATAACGCCTGCGTTTCGCCGTAATAGAGACTGAGATTTTTAACCTCCAGACAGGTCTCGGCTAACTCAGGATCAACCCGGCTCTGTACCCGCGCTAATGCTTCAATATCCATGGCATGAGTCAGCGTTGGTTTGGATATTTCGTTATTCATGGTATTCCTCTTTAAATACTCAACCCGTTATTGTTCCAGTGAACGGTATTTTTCGCGCAAATGATTGCGAATCGCAATGGCGGTCAGGTTAAGCACCACGATCACCGCAACTAGCAACAGCGCGGTCGCGTAAACCAGGGGCCGCGCCGCTTCGACATTGGGACTTTGAAATCCCACATCATAAATATGAAAGCCCAGGTGCATGAATTTCCGGTCCAGGTGCAAAAACGGGGCGTTGGCATCCAGCGGCAAGGAGGGCGCGAGCTTTACCACGCCCACCAGCATCAAAGGCGCCACTTCGCCGGCGGCCCGTGCGATGGCGAGAATTAATCCGGTCATGACCGCCGGGCTGGCCATGGGCAGCACGGTGCGCCACAGGGTTTCCGCCTTGGTGGCGCCCAGCGCCAGGCTGCCTTCGCGAATAGCCTTGGGAATGCGCGACAAGCCTTCTTCGGTCGCGACAATGACTACCGGCACGGTAAGAATCGCCAAGGTCAGGGACGACCATAACAGGCCCGGCGTTCCAAACACCGGCGACGGCGCCGACTCGGGATAGAATAATTGATCGATATTGCCACCCAGGAAATACACAAAAAAACCCAGGCCAAAAACCCCGTAGACAATCGACGGCACACCGGCCAGATTGTTCACCGCGATGCGGATGGTCCTGGTGAGCACGCCTTGTTTTGCGTATTCGCGCAAATAAACCGCCGCCACCACGCCAAAGGGTGTCACCATGACCGACATGATCAAAACCATCATCACGGTGCCAAAGATGGCGGGAAACACTCCGCCTTCGGTATTGGCTTCCCGTGGTTCATCGCCGACGAATTCCCAAATCTTCGCGGCATAGAACAGGATCTTGGCAAAGACCGGCATGCCATTGGGATAATATACCCGAACGATTTTAGAGAGCGGCAGCTCGACCAGGCGTCCATCGGCCGACTTCGCCGCAATGGAATCGCGGGCAATTTCTCCGTAGAGCGTTGTCAGTTCATGCTGCAATGCGTCGTAACGTTGCTGGTACCCGTTACGCTCTTGTTCAAGGTTTTGCAAATTCTCCGGCGTGTCCTTTTTATCCAGCTCCAGTTTGCGTTGCTTTAACCGCAGCCGTTCCATGCCATAGTTGATGGCGCCGATGGCGTGTTTTTCGATATCACGAATCTGTTTATGCAGTGCAATGGCCCGGTCCAGCCGCTCCTCCAGCACCGGCACCGCTTGTTCACCCTCGGCAACGATTTCACCTGCCTGTTTTACCGCGGTAAGATAACCGTAAAAATTGCCCCACTCCCGGCGTTCCACGGCAATAATCGATTCAGGCGTTGCTTGTTGCTGGATGTGGCTGCGGACAACCCAGGTAAAATCCTGACCGTATAAATCCCGGTTACCGATTTTCAGCAGCAGGCGCTCGTACAGCGGCTGGTCTTTATCGATCGCATAACCGGCGTCCTTAACGCGCTCCGCGCTGACAATTTCGGAATCATGAACTTCGCCGATCAAATTAACCGTTGCACCGTCACGTTCAACATAGGTTAATTCCACCAGTTGTTTTGGCCAAAAATGCGCGAACCCGCGCGCCGCGATCAATAAAATCAAACCGAATACCAGCACCAGGCTGACGCTGACCGCGGACGCGGTCAACCAAATCCAGGGATTTCCAGATTTAATCCAGTCTCTCATCATAGTGAACTGTATTTAACCCTAAGGCGCTGACGAACCAGTTCCGCCAGGGTATTAAACAAAAACGTCAACATGAACAACACCAGCGCCGCTAAAAAGAGCACCCGGTAATGCGTGCTGGCGACTTCCGACTCGGGCATTTCCACGGCGATGTTCGCCGCCAGGGTGCGCATTCCCTGGAAGATACTCAAATCCATCACGGGAGTATTTCCTGTTGCCATCAATACAATCATGGTCTCCCCGACCGCGCGCCCAAGGCCGATCATGATAGCTGAAAAAATTCCGGGGCTCGCGGTCAGCAACACAACCCGCACCAGCGTTTGCCAGGGCGTGGCGCCCAGCGCCAATGAACCGATAGTTAAATGCTTGGGAACACTGAAAATCGCATCTTCCGCGATGGAAAATATGTTAGGGATAACCGCGAATCCCATCGCAAAACCCACGACCAGCGCATTGCGCTGGTCGAAGTTAATACCCATTTCATTCGTTAGCCAACCGCGCATATTGCCATCGAATAACCAGGTTTCCAGCGGCAGGCTAAGCGACATCGACACCCAGCTTATCAACAATATCACGGGAATCAGTAGTGCGGCGGTCCAGCCGTCCGGAACCCGGTGTTTAATGGAGCCGGGCAAGCTATGCCAGGCATAGCCAGCCAGCAGTACTCCTACGGGCAATATCAGCAACATACTGAAAATTCCCGGCAAGTGATTTTCCACATACGGCGCCAGCCAGAGTCCAGCCAGAAAACCCAGGATTACCGTCGGCAAGGCTTCCATGGTTTCAATGCTGGGTTTTACCAAGCGGCGCATGCGCGGCGCCATGAAATAAGCGGTATAGATAGCGCCCATGATGGCCAATGGAACCGCAAACAGCATGGCATAAAAAGCGCCTTTGAAGGTACCGAAGACCAGCGGCGTCAGGCTCATCTTGGGTTCAAAATCGTTGCTCGCGGATGAAGACTGCCAGATATACCGGGGTTCGTTGTAACTTTCGTACCAGACTTTGCTCCACAACGACGACCAGGAAATCTCCGGATGCTCATTCTGCAATTTCCAAAAACGGTAGGTTCCCCGGCTGTCTTCAATGAGTAGGGCATTGGCCCGCGGTGACAAACCTAAAAATTTAACCGGATGCGGTATCTGCTCCACCAATAAACGGCGCTCCGCCGTGCTATGAAACACACCGACATTACCTTTGTCATCCGCGGCGATAAACCCTTTACGGCGTTCCTCCTGCGCGATGGCGAAAATCGGATAGCTGTCCAGTTTGAATTGACGCACTTGCGCCAGTTTTCTATTGCCGAGCGCATCCCGCGTGGTAAACCATTGCGAAATTAGTCCGCTGGTATCTCCCACCAGTAATGACAACTCCCCGGTCAGGAACGTGAGGTAACTGATTTGCGCGCCTTGCTCGACGACACTGGTGGTACCCAAGAGTACGGCGCTGTTTCCGTCACTCAGGTCATAGTGCCGGATTGCGCCGTTGCGGTTCGCGAGAAACAAATTGCGCCGTTCCTTATCGAGCAGCATAAACTCCACGAGTCCCATGCCGTGATCCACGGTAACCGCGCTGCGTTGCAGGCTCACCTCTTCTGTAAGCAGGGATTCCTGCTTTTCGAAATGCACGATCAACACTACGGCATCTTCCAGCAACGCAACCACTGATAACGCTTCGTCCGTGGCGCGTATTTCCAGTTTTTTAATCGCTCTGCTTTTCTCGTCAATGATCAGCGCTTCGCCGCCGAAGGGGTATTCGATGTTTGGCGTGATAACCCGTTGATCGCCGGGATAACTCAGTTGATAGTGATGTTTGGCAATGAGGGCTCTACCGTCGGATAATCCAAACGCCACAAGATGGTTTGCGGGATTACCCGGCGCAAAACTGGTAACCGCGGTATTCGGTGGAATAGCCAGGCTTAGCTCTTCAACCAAGCCGCCGGTTTTGGCATTAAAAAAAATCGCCTGGCCGTTTGCCGTAAAGCGCACGCCAATTTCATTCTGCTCTTCAAGCGCAATCAGTTGGGTGGTGTGGCCAGCGCCGCCCGGCGCCGGATAATCTGCCAGTGTCTCAATTGATGCCCTGGCAAAAAGCGGTATTACCACATAAAGCAAATAGAAAAAAATCAGTACGATCGCGATGATGACACTGATACCGCCTAAACCCACGACATAGCGGGCAAGGCTGTCTTTGAGCAAACGCCACTTGCGCCGGCGGGCCAGTTCCGGTTGGCGGTGTTCCAGTAGTGAAGTATTTTCCGAAGTCATATCCGGCATGCGCCGACCCGGGTACCAGTTGTTGACATTATGTTTTTCCACCCCGGCTGATATGTCAGGCGGCGCATCCTGCTTTGCCAGCCGTGACTTTAGCCAGTGGCGCCACGGCGTTAAGCAATCGCCAGAAATAAATTATTTTTTGGGATAGTCCCAGTAGGCTAGCGTCTTCGCGTTGCATTGCTGCAATTACCCACGGATTGTTGCTAACGATCCCGTCACCCTATTGGAGCTGCTTACGATACTTCTCCGCAACTTTCGCGGGCAGGGGGATGTAACCATCTTTCACCACAACCTCCTGGCCGGTCTTGGATAACACCATCTGAATAAATTCCTGAACCAAGGGTGACAACGGACGGTTAGGATGTTTATTCACATAAACGTACAAGAAGCGCGATAAAGGATAGCTGCCGTCGATAGCGTTATTGGCTGTTGCGGTCACAAAGGAATCGCCTGATTTTTTGGCTAGCGGCAAGGCTTTAACACCGGAGGTTTGATAGCCGATGCCCGAATAACCGATTCCATTAATGGACGATGAAACCGACTGTACCACGGAAGCTGAACCGGGCTGTTCATTCACGGTATTTCTGAAGTCGCCATTGCATAAAGCTTTTTCCTTGAAATAACCATAGGTCCCGGATACCGAATTACGGCCATACAACTGAATGTCGCGCCCTTTCCACGCACCACTCAACCCCAGTTGATCCCATTTGGAAATATCCTTGTCATAACCGCATTTACGGTTACCGGAAAAAATCGCATCCACCTGGGGAACGCTTAATCCAGTTAACGGATTGTCCTTGTGCACGTATACCGCCAGCGCATCAATCGCAACCGGAATAGCCATCGGTTTATAGCCATAGCGTTTCTCAAACGCTTCCACTTCCTTATCTTTCATTTTCCGGCTCATGGGACCAAGATTGGAAGTGCCTTCGGTCAGCGCGGGTGGCGCGGTAGACGAACCCGCGGCCTGGATCTGAATATTGATATTCGGATAAAGGCGTTTGAATTCCTCAGCCCACAGTGTCATTAGGTTTGCCAGGGTATCGGAGCCCACGCTGGACAAGTTTCCGGACACTCCGCTGGCTTTCGTATATTCCGGCAATGCTGGATCAACCTTGGTATCCGCCAGCGGGGCTTTTGCAGTTAAAACCGCTAAAAAAACCGCCCCATACATAACCTTGCGTATTGCTCCCGGCATTGCGTTTCTCCCCTAGGTTTGTTGACGTTTTAGTGGACCCGATTATGTTACAGAAATATGACAAAATTGTTACAACCACTGGAAAATTGACGATAAGACAGGAATGACGGCAATGTAACCGCGTTAGAGGCTTTGTGCTTGACTGCTTGGTTTTTTCAGCAGGCGTTCGGGTGCGAATACACAGCGGAAACTGCTGCCTTTGCCGATTTCACTGGTGATTATTAATTTCGCGTTGTGCCGTATCATCACATGTTTCACAATCGCCAAACCCAATCCGGTGCCGCCTTGATCCCGTGAGCGCCCCTTGTCAACACGGTAAAAACGCTCCGTCAAGCGCGGGATGTGTTCCGGGGCGACGCCAATACCGCTATCAATGACTTCAAACAAAGGACGCTCACCCAACAATTGCCAACGTATGGTGATTTTGCCTTTCGCCGGCGTGTACTTCACGGCGTTGACGATCAGGTTGGAAAACGCGCTGTAAAGTTCTTTCTCATTGCCCTGCAGCCAGAGATCGAAGTCGCAATCGACCTCTACGGTTTGTTGTTTTTCTTTCATCAGGGAATTCAAATCATCAACAATCGCGGCGAGGAGCGCGGGCACTGCGACCGGATCCCGGGATTGACTATCGTCATCGGTCTCCAGGCGGGACAACAGCAATAAATCATTGACGATTTGCGACATGCGTTCACTTTGCTGATGCATTTGTTCAAGCACACCCTGCCAATGTGAAACGTCTTCATCCCCGGCGTCCATCAGGTTTTCCAGATAGCCACTGATAACCGTGAGCGGTGTTTTTAATTCGTGCGAGACATTGGCGACAAAATCGCGGCGCATGTTTTCCAATTGATGCAGGCGGGTGATATCCCGGACAATCATGAGTTTGTTATTTTTACCATAACCCACAATATTGATGGACAGGCGGACATCCCGGTTTTCCGGTGAGAACATTTCCAATGGCCGCTGGAAATTGCCACGCATCAAGTAGTTTACAAACGCCGGGGTCCGCACCAGGTTGTCAACGCGTTTGCCGACATCCAGGGTTTTATTCAAACCCAATAACGCTATCGCGGCTTTGTTAAACCATTCGATTTCGTTTTCTTGATTCAATACCAGAGTCGCGTCCGGCATCGCGGAGGTGGATTCCTGGAAACGCGCCAGCATGTTCGCCAGCTTCTTTTTCCGTTTCCGGTTACGGCGCTGTAGTTTGTAGATGTGATAAAAGACTTCACCCCAGATGCCTTTGGCATCGGGCGGTGAGATGGTTTGACGCTTGATAATCCATTGATCCAGGCGATAGAGATTATAAACATGCCAACCCAGGTAAATAATTGTTGCGATCAATAAACTCGCGAATATCTGGTTGATCAACAAGCCGATCGCAAGGGCCAGTAACCCCAGCGTGGCGACACGCCAAAACTCTTTGAGCCATGGATTTGACAAAGCTTATACCTGTGCAGAGAAACGATAACCGGCACCGCGTACAGTCTGGATTAATGTATCATAACCCTGCTCGGCCAGCACTTTGCGCAACCGGCGAATGTGCACATCCACCGTGCGATCTTCGATATAAACGTTGTTACCCCAGACGTTGTCCAGCAGTTGGCTGCGGCTGTATACGCGTTCCGGGTGCGTCATAAAGAAATGCAATAATCGAAATTCAGTCGGCCCCATGTCCACCGGATGATTTTCGATAGTTACCCGGTGGCTGGTGGCATCCAAACGCAGCGCGTTAACTTGCAGGATTTTATCGGATTCATTGCTCTGGCTGCGGCGTAGCACCGCTTTAACCCGGGCAATTAATTCACGCGGGGAAAAGGGCTTGGAGATGTAGTCGTCAACACCGGCGTCCAGGCCTTTGATGCGGTCATCTTCTTCGCTGCGCGCCGTCAACATGATAATGGGAATATCCTTGGTCACGGCATTACGCCGCACCCGCCGCGCAAAATCCACCCCGCTGATACCGGGCAACATCCAATCCAGAATAATCAGGTCCGGTTGCCGGGTACTCATTTGGCTGTCGGCTTCGGACACATCGGAAGCGCCCGACCAGTCAAATCCCGCGCGTTCCAAGGTAAATCCCACCATATCCCGAATCGCGGACTCATCTTCTACAACCAGTAAATAATTGGATTTCATCATTGCACTGCGGCGCTCGCGAATTGGTTCCATTGTCATAATCGTCATGTTGGACAGCCGCCAAGCGCCGTCATCTCATTGATATGGCTGGCATTAGAACAAAATTGTATGACAATTTTATTACAGCGCCTGGATACGACACCCATGAAACAATGCCATTAAGCCGCGACTGTTAAGTTTTTCAGTAAGTTAACGTTATAGTAAGCGTAAACTAATCGCCACTTAATGGTGTTACAGCCATAACCCTGCTGAAAATTTAATGCGCCACGCAGCCAAAATCAGATGTAAAAACAATTAGTTAAATTCTAAGCCAGACGCTGTTTTGCCAATGGCGATTTAGTGCTTAATTTCTGCACTTACGCTGTGCTAACATGCACTTAGCGTCTAATACGTAGGTGGGTCACAAGCATATTACCCCACACATCATATAACTCAATAACCATTTTTTATATCGGGAGAAATGACGCTTAAGT
>DATCIR010000022.1:0-3220 GCA_036507695.1 Gammaproteobacteria bacterium | reverse complement strand
GCGCTTTGACGATCGTGAAGACAAGCGTGCAATCCACTGCGTAGCGTTGTTCACCCAACAGGTGAACCTCGTTCGTGCATGAAAATAGAATGACATCCTATGGGTAGCTATTTTATAAAGTGGTTAACTGCGGAATCTAGGATTATGCCCACCTGCCGATTGCGGTAAACCAAAATGGTGAAAAATTAAACAAGCAGACCTTTGCCCAAGCCATCAATAACGCCACCACCGTCCACCAACCTGTTTCAAACACTGGTCTTTCTGGGCCAGCAGCCGCCGGCTGAGCTGGCAAAAAACGAGCTTTCCGAACTGTGGCAATGGGCCTGCCAACACTGGCATCTGCATCACATCCCCAAAGTGCCCACATGGGCGCCGCACCCGTAGCAAGCAATCCCGCTCGCCGCCGGTTTTTACGCTGGGCCGGTAACTTTATTAAGCTGGTAGTGTGGTAATGCGCGATCGTTTGTTAACATAAGCCGCCACAACAAATACAGCCCAGTACAGGAGACGTCTATGCCAGATTCAAAGATTTCAAAGAATATTGAATCCATTTTGCAGGAACATCGCTTATTCCCGCCCTCCGACGGTTTTATCCAACAGGCTAAGCTCACCAAGGATTCCCTGGACCAGTTACGGCAATCCGCCCAGCAGGACTACGAAGGTTTTTGGGCGAAGCTGGCGCGCGAGGAACTCTCCTGGCACAAGGAATTTACCCGGACGCTGGACAGCCGCAAGGCCCCGCACTTCCGCTGGTTTTACGATGGCGCCCTCAACGTTTCCTATAACTGCCTGGACCGTCACCTTGGCAAACTTGGTGACAAAACCGCGATTATCTTTGAAGGCGAGCAAGGCGATATCCAGCGCCTGACGTACGCGCAGGTTCATCGCGAAGTGTGCGAGTTCGCCAATGGCCTGAAATCCATCGGCATCAAAAACGGCGACCGGGTGGTGATTTACATGCCCATGGTGCCGCAAGCCGCCATTGCCATGCTGGCCTGTGCGCGCATCGGAGCGATTCATTCGGTCGTGTTTGGCGGATTTTCAGCGGAGTCGCTCAAGGACCGCATCGAGGATGCCGGCGCGGTGTGCGTGATCACCGCCGATGGCGGCCACCGTGGCGGTAAAATCGTGGAGCTGAAAGCCGCCACCGACAAGGCGCTGTCCCACGGCTGCGCCACCATCAATAAAGTGATTGTGTTGAAACGCACCGGCCATGAGATCAACTTTAATCGCGGCCGTGACCTCTGGTGGCATGATCTGGTGAAAAACCAAAGCCCAAGCTGCGAGCCGGAGTGGGTTGATAGCGAACATCCGCTATTCCTGTTGTACACCTCCGGTTCCACCGGTAAACCCAAGGGTATCCAGCATTCGTCCGCCGGTTATCTGCTGAACTCCGTGATTACCATGAAATGGGTGTTCGACATCAAGGATCATGACGTCTTTTGGTGTACCGCCGATGTGGGTTGGATCACCGGTCACAGTTATGTGGCATATGGACCATTGGCCGTAGGCGCCACTCTGTTGATGTACGAAGGCGCGCCGGTCATTCCGGATCCCGGCCGGTTCTGGAAAATTTGCCAGGACCACCAGGTCACGATCTTCTATACGGCGCCCACCGCGATACGCGCCTTGATGAAACAGGGTGACGATTATCCCAATCGTTACGACCTTTCCCAATTACGTTTACTCGGCACCGTGGGCGAACCCATTAATCCGGAAGCCTGGATGTGGTACCACAGGGTCATCGGCAAGGAACAATGCCCCATCGTGGACACCTGGTGGCAAACCGAAACCGGCGCCCACATGATCGCGCCCATACCCGGCGCGGTCGCGACCAAACCCGGCTCCTGCACCTTGCCCTTGCCGGGCATCGACGCGGCGATTGTGGATGAAAAAGGCAATGAAATCACTACGCCGAACCAAGGCGGTTATCTGGTCATCCGCAAACCCTGGCCATCCATGCTGCGCACCATCTGGGGTGATGACCAGCGTTATAAGGACACCTACTGGGGCAAGTTTAAAAACAAATATTATCTCGCCGGTGACAGCGCGCGGCGCGATGAAGACGGCTACTTCTGGATCATGGGCCGTATTGATGATGTGTTGAATGTATCAGGCCACCGCTTGGGCACCATGGAAATTGAATCCGCCTTGGTTGCCCATCCCAAAGTGGCGGAGGCGGCCGTCGTGGGCAAGCCGGATGAAATCAAGGGTGAAGGCATCTTTGCCTTTGTCGTATTGCGCGGCGCCCGTCCCGCAGGCGGCGTAGATGAAGCGCTAACGAAGGAGCTGCGCGCCTGGGTGTCTGAGCAAATCGGCCCCATCGCCCGGCCGGATGAAATCCGCTACGCCGATAATTTGCCGAAGACCCGCTCGGGCAAAATCATGCGCCGTTTGTTGCGCACCATTGCAACGGGAGAGGAAATTACCCAGGATACTTCCACGCTGGAAAACGAGGCTATCCTGCAGCAATTGCAAGGCAAGGCCTGAGGTCGCAGACAACCATAAAAAAAGCAACCCGCCGGAATGCGGGTTGCTTTTTGTTTCTGGAAACCAACGATGGTAAAACCAACAAGGCGCGCCAGCTCAAAGGCTTGCCGGCTTCCCCTGCGCTCTTAACTATCCGCGCCGTCAAAATGCACTTCGATGCTTAACTCTCCCACAAACAAGGCGTCAACGGTCATACTGCCTTTGTCATGACTGACATTAAACCCCTGCTGCTCTATTGGTGTAATAGCGCCAAAACTCAATTCACCTTTGGGTAAGGTCACATCCATGGTGACATGCATGGGATAATAGCCATCAAGAAAGCGGCGATGAAAGGGGCCATTGTGCATGCTGTAGGTGCCGTCAAAATTGGGATAGAGTGAGTGAACTTGCGCACCCACACAGACGCGGGCATTGTCGGTGATATTCACCATCTGCACGGTATTTTTGTCCACCCAGGCGCGCTCCACGCCGGCGCTGGAAAGAATCTTGATATCACGTGTGCGCCGGTTGTGATACATGATTTGAGCGCGGGATACCCGGTCAAGGTTTTCATGACATTGCACCAGATCAATCCAGCCATCCTGAAGACTGCTGGAATGAATAACCAGTTTATTATGCAACTCATGCGGTGGTTTTTCCGGAGGTGAGGTTAGAAATTCCAGCGTGCCTTCGTTGACCGCCAGCGCCCGTGCTTCAGAATCGTCATTGACCCATTTTTCCCATTCATCAT
>DATCIR010000021.1:0-19326 GCA_036507695.1 Gammaproteobacteria bacterium | reverse complement strand
GTGCCGTCTTTGCCCGAACCGTCCTGGATATGCAAAAAGTTTCGTTTCATAATTCCGTTGTTGACCTTAACAACCTTGCCGCGAACTTCGATCTGCTTACCCTTAAGTTGTTGCATTTCCGTATGCACGGCTGCGACGGTTTTCTTCACTGTATCAGCATACGACAGGGCGCTAAAACTGAAAATAAACAACCCTAACAAAATGCCGGTAATTTTCCTTTTCATGTATTTTCTCCTGCGAAGTAGAAGGAATTTTGTAACATATTTTGCCGCTTATTGACAGTTAATTTGCAGATTCGGGCAAACCGGCGTTAATTGTACTTCACCACCACAAAACCACGACAAAATCCGTGACACGGTTAATAAAGTTGGCAAGCCATTTCAGAAAATTTTGGAGTTTAATAAAAATTCTCCTAAAATGAACGCATTGGCAGTCGATTAATAATAATAACAACAATGGAGTAAATTTCAGATCCATGATCCAGGTCGCACAACTCACCGATACGCATTTGTTTGCCGAGCCCGATGGAGCTTTATATGGCATAAATACCCGCGCCAGCTTGCAAGCCGTGCTAAGCCATATGCAGGCGAATTTGCCGGCGCTTGATATGCTGCTGGTCACCGGGGATCTGGTGCATGATGAGACCGAGTTAGGTTACTCGGCGTTACGCAAACTCATCGACAGTCTCGGCGTTCCCGCGTATTACCTGCCGGGCAACCATGATGACCCGGCGATGATGCAAGCGATATTACCCAACACGCCTCAACAGGGAATAACCCTGGTTGAACGGGGCAACTGGCTGGTCGCGCTGTTGGATTCCTCCGTTCATGGCCGGGTGGACGGTGAGTTGGCGGATGACATAATGGAGAAATTAACGGCGTGCCTCAATGACAATCATCGGAAGCATGTGCTTATCGCGCTGCACCACCATGTTATAGATATCCATTCAGCATGGCTGGACGCATTAAAGTTGCGTAACAGTGCACAATTTCTGGAACTATTGAAAGACTATCCCAATGTCAAAGCCGTGCTGAATGGCCACATTCACCAGGAACTCGACCAACACAGTAATGGGATGCGGTTTCTCGGCACACCAGCCACCTGTTTCCAGTTTAAAGCCCGGCAATTAACGGCCCGCATTGATAACTTGCCGGCGGGGTACCGGCACATTGTATTGCAGGATGATGGCGGTGTGGATACCCGGGTATGTTACGTTGGCTAACCTTGGCGGCAGGGGTGGCTGTTACGTCTTGCTGAATCATCGTAGTCCCTCTTGTTATTGCAACAGCTCAATCCTCCCTATCATACGGTAAGCCCATCGCAAACAACAAATACTTCATTAACGGTCCTGCCGTTTTGAATGCGCGTTCCACTTCGGTGATGAATTTCGGTGTCAGGGCGAGCGCCGGGTCCACGTCCTGTGTCACGAAAAAACTTTTACGTTTCAGGTCTTCGGCATAAGGGTGATTTTTATCAAAGCCGCGGGGTACGCGCTGCAAGCGGCCAGAGTCTTCGAGGCCGCCGAAGCGTTTTTTAAAGCTGGAGTTATTGATAATGCGTTTCCACGCGTTGGGGTTCTCCACGAGAGTGTTGCGGATTTTTTCCAGAACCGGATTAGGCGGCATCCAGATTCCGCCGCCAAAAAACACCGCGCCAGGTTCCAGGTGCACATAAAATCCCGGGGCGTGGGCGTCCTTGCCGGCTTCGTGACGAAAGTGGCAGGCGACGTGGTGTTTATAGGGGCGCTTGTCGTTAGAAAACCGGGTGTCGCGGTAGATGCGGAACATGGAGCCACCATGCGGCCTGGGATCGGCTACGAAACGAATATTCATAGTGTCGAAGCGGTACGCCATGGCCTGGATAAAGTCACACATGGGTTCAACAATGGAACTCTGATAGCGTGCCTTGTTGGCATGAAACCATTCCCTGTTGTTGTGTTTGGCAAGCTCCTGTAGAAACTTGAACAGGTCTTTTGGAAATCCATTAAACACGGCCGGCATGATGTGCAATCAATCCTGGTTTGAGGTTTAGTTTTCCCAGCGATGTTTAATACGGGGTAGTAATATAGCCAATGTAAGCATAGCGGCGGCTACCGAAGCAATCAGGATAATAAAGACACCGCCACCGCGCCGGCCGACCGGCAGCGGAACGTGCAAAAAGTACTGGGCAATGACTGCGCCGGCAACAAAAAGCAAGGTGCTAAAAATGGGTGCTGCAAAGCCTGAAATGACTAACATGACGCGGGATCGCCGTATATCACTTTTACCGTTTTCACGCCGCATAGCCAGGAAGGCATAAGTCACGCTTAAAATAAGCAGATTCAGCAGGGCGGAGACAAAAGCGAATAAGGTAATAGACATATTTTTGCTATAATTTGCAGTGTGCTTAATCACGACTGGAAGAGTTTAAGCGTAAGACTCTTTCCAAACCAGTATACCGTTCATATTATGCCAGATTCATCATTATTGCCTACCGGTGAAAACCTGCGGCGCGCGATTCAATGGATTGGCGAGCAAGCGCAACATGACGCAAAAACGCTGGAAGCCGCCAGCGTCAAGTTTGATTTAACGCCACTGGAGGAGGAGTTTCTGGTGCGCCATTTTCAACAGCCCGGACCAGGCAATTCAGCAAAATCGTAATGATCCGGTCTGCCGAAAAAATAATGAGTTGGCTGATTATTAAACCGGCTACGCATAAATTTGGTGACAAGCATTACAGTAGTGTCTATAAACCAGGAGGTAACAGGTATAACGATCGGGCGGGGGAGCTTTCCAGGCGGAATTACCGCGATGGCTAGGTGCAGTCGCTGGAAAGTAACACTATTCACTTTGCCGTTACCCAAGCGCCCGGCCGGCACCCTGCTTGTCACGGTGGTGTTAAGTATGACGAATCCCAATTCTTGTAAACAACGGAAGCTACACCCGGTATGAATCAGAAGCCTCAAACCAGCGCCATCAAAATCCTTGGCGGTGGCATCGGCAACTATCCGATTAAACTGGAGCTAATTCCGAAACGGTTGATTCTTTTAGTGTATCAACTGGATTTGCCCGGCAAAGGCAGCCAGATTCCCTGCTGGATATTTGTAACCCACGGACTGGCTGCGCTGAAACAGCGGGAAATTGCCCTGGTGTTGCGGTTGGCGAAAAACGAAGACGGGAAAAAATTTCCAAAAACACCATTACCGCTGTTTATGTTCCTGTTCAAGGCCATCGTGCAGAAAAAGCGTTTTGCGGTTGGCGACGTGATCCGCTTCGGTGAAAAGGGATTGTTGGGTTTCGCGGGAATGGGATTTACATTTGGCAACCTGAATGCCAAACAAATTGAGTTGCCGCAGCATTATTTATCCTGCATGTTGCTGACCAGGGAAGAACTGGTAACGGCGCAAACGTTTGGTTTGACGCGGGCGTTGTCCCGTATGGGATTCGAGACCAATCGCTTTCCATTTAATCCCTGGAATGATACGGAACGCCAGAGTTTACCCCTGCAGGCTGTGATTAAAAACAGTCAATTTCGAAACCTCAAGGTATTGCCGTTAAAGTACAGCTCCGTAAATCTGTTGGGCGGTGACAAGGTTGTGCTGTTACTTGCGGTTGCCATGCATGGCGCAATAAACAGTTTTATTAAGGAGCAGGCTAATATCGATCAATTGGGGTTTATCACCCAGTTATTGCCTTATCACGAAGGAGCGTTGGTATGGTTGCCGGAAAAAGACAGTATTGAAATGAACGTTCACCCCGATTCGCAGGGTGAAATAATCGCTGGCAGTTTTGCGCTTTTGTCCCGCGGTGTAACCTCCGGCGCCGCCATGCTGGAAGACGGCTTTAACATACAGTTCAGTGATGAGGGCTGGCTGGCGATGCGTAATGCGATCGCGCGCAAGCAGAATTTGGTGATTACCCCTTCCAGCGGGGATATGGAATTCAGCCTGGTTTGGAATAATATGACCAATCCGGAAACACAATCAGGCCTGAGTCTGGATTCACTTGGCGGCCATAACGAAGTGGAAAATTCCGTTGCGCGGGGCGGCTGGTTTGGTAAACTAAAACGCCTGATCAAGCGCGACTGATGCTTTAGATGTTTTGTTAGATGGGTTAGCAGATGGTGGAATTTATGGTTGAACTTACGGTTGAACTTACGGTTGAACGTATGCTTGAATTTACACACTAAGCCATTATATCAGCCTGATAATCGGAAGGAAAAATATCTAACCAATACAATACGCGTTTTTTCAACAGATTATTTCCACGTTTTTGGGTGCAAAAGTGGCTGATTAAACGAAAATAATTGGATTATTAGGCTTTTTTCTATTTAATTCTGAAATTAGTTTTGGCAGTATTCAAGCATACCTACATTGATGAGCCGGACCTATGAATAACGCGGTAGATGTACCATTAAAATTACGGGATTCCATTATTGCGTTAGCCGAACACGCAGCGCAACCGGTGCCTCCGTCCGGTGATTCCAGGCAGTTGGTCCAGCATATCAAAGCCCTGCTCAAGCAAAAGAATGCAGTCATTATCGCTCATTACTACACAGAGGAGCATTTGCAGGTCCTGGCGGACGAAACCGGCGGTCACGTGGCGGATTCCCTCAACATGGCGGATTTTGGCAATCGCCATCCTGCCCAAACCCTGGTGATTGTCGGCGTGAAATTCATGGGTGAAACCGCCAAAATTCTTAATCCTGAAAAGCGCGTTCTGATGCCTGACCTGGAAGCCACCTGTTCCCTGGACCTGGCCTGTCCAGCAGCGGAATTCAGCGCGTTCTGTGATGAACACCCCGGCCACAAAGTCGTTGTCTACGCTAATACGAGCGCTGCAGTTAAAGCGCGCGCGGACTGGGTGGTCACTTCATCCAATGCGGTTGATATTGTTAATTATCTGAAAGAGCAGGGCGAAAAAATTATCTTTGCGCCGGACAAGCATTTGGGGCATTACGTGCAACAGCAAACCGGCGCGGACATGATTAATTGGCAAGGCTTTTGTGTGGTGCACGATGAATTCCGGGCGCGGGAGTTAAGGGAACTGATGGCGAAAAATCCCGGCGCCGAGGTCTTGGTGCATCCCGAATCGCCCGAAGACGTGATCGAACTGGCGGATGTGGTTGGCTCGACAACAAAGCTGATCAATGCGGCGCGTGATTCCAAGTCTGATACCTTGATCGTGGCAACCGATTATGGAATTTTCCACAAGATGAAAGAGGCGGCGCCCGGCAAGAAATTTCTGGTTGCCCCTACCGGTGGAATCAGCCCAACCTGCACCATGTGCGGCCACTGCCCCTGGATGGCGATGAACAGCCTGGAAAAGCTGGCGCACGTTCTGGAAACCGGCGCAAACGAAATTCACATCGATGAGGACATCCGCAAAAAAGCGGTAATTCCTATTCAACGCATGCTGGACTTCTCGAACCGGCAAAAGCAAATAAAAACCCCAAAACCGCAACCAACGCCTGTTTAAACGCCTCAAACGCACTAACGTAATGACAATTTGCCTGTGACCTGTTTAGCATCGCACTGCGAAGCGAGGTTGAAAGGCTGCCAGCGGGGCCGTTAAGGCGTTTTATTAGCAATAAAAAAGGGTGGATTCGCAAGCTATAAATGCAAGGCCTACGAATCCACGCCTGTCAGTGATGTAGTTGCATGACCTCAACTACTGCTACGGGGGAGACTGTCTAACTGGCCAATGCGATTGAATATTCCAGGTCATCCCGGCGGGCCCAGAAATCAACCAACTCATCAAGGCCCTCTTCAATTTGCGCGACGTATTTATTGACCGGCGATGGCATGTTGTGTGGAATGTTGCGAATATAGTTGTATGCTGTGCTGAAGCTCTGTTCCAGATTTTTAATTTGCTGATTACCGGTTAAACCCAATTCCAGGTTGGCTTCCGCGATGAGGTAGTTATAATTGCGCTCGAACTGCAGGATGTGGTTTTTATGCTGGTTGTACATGGCGTATAGTTTCTTGCACTGCCCGCGTTCGATATTGTTGCTGGCAACACCCTGGTCATAAATCCCAAATATTTCACTTTCAAAAAGGCGCTGCTTGACAACGGCTTTGCCGGGCAGTGCGCTGTCATACAGGGAATAGCGTATGGTATACCAGGCTTCGCCACGGTCATCGTCTATCAACGCATTGGCCAGCGCAGTGTTCAGCGGCGAGCCATCGCTTTCGACACCAATAAGGTGTTGTGCCGCGAGCGAAACAAGCACTGCCCGTTCTTTGGTATTGTGCGGCAGCAAATGCGGATTGCACAAAAAGTTCTTTGGTTATTTTTTTGATCGATGACGTCACTATGCAGGTTGTTAGCTGGATTTACAGTCACAAGCCAGGATGCGTGTTACGTTAACATGCAGCGTAATACAGTCGTAAAGGGTATACAGCTAAGCGTTAGCCCAGAAGAATTCCAATTGCGTGTCGCCACGAAAAGCAAAGAGTGAATGAATATTGTGAGTGTTTTGACCACACTGGTGCTGATTATCGCGATCTTTAGCGGCTTTATGTATGTGAATCAGCCGGGCATGATTTTTTTCCCGATTAAGGAATTGCGTGAAACACCCGGCGATTGGGGCATGAGTTATGAGGATGTCATCATAAAAACTTCGGATGAAGTCCGCTTGCATGCCTGGTTTATTCCCCGGCATGACACGGATAAAACCTTGCTATTTTTTCATGGCAACGCCGGTAATATTTCCCATCGCGGTGATTCGCTCAGAATTTTTCACAAGCTTGGCTTGAACGTGTTGATATTTGATTACCGTGGATACGGGCAAAGTGAGGGCAGACCGGCCGAAGACGGCCTGTATGAAGATGCCCGGGCTGTTTGGCGCTACTTAACACAAATCAGGGGAATCAGTGACAAGAACGTCATTTTGTTTGGCAGGTCATTGGGCGGCGCGGTTGCGGCAAAGCTAGCGGCGGAGATCAATGCCGGCGGGGTCATTCTGGAATCGACATTCAGTTCGGCGAAGGACATGGCGCGTGAATTATTTCCCGTATTTTCTTACTTTATTCCGATGCGGTTTGATTTTAATACCGAGGCATTCATTAAAGCAGTCAATTATCCAGTGTTGGTGATTCACAGTCCGGACGACGAGATTATCCCTTATTCGCTGGGGCGCAAAGTCTATGAGGCGGCCGGCCAGCCCAAGCAAATGATGGACATCCACGGTGATCATAATTCCGGATTTTTGCATAGCCAAGCTCAGTATGAAAAGGGGTTGGAGCAGTTTCTTGCAGGTATCTATCCGATGGGAACCCACTAACGGGTCCAATGTTTGTGTGCTGAGAATTAATAACCGGCGACAATATAGTCGATACTTATTTGCATCATGTCCCGCCAATGTTGTTCCAGCGGATCATTGAAGTTGGGATCGCAGACCCGCAAGGTCTTAACCAGGCTGTTTAGCCAATGCGTGTAATACTCCGGCTCGACGTTGTGCCGCTCCCTGGAATGGCTTTTACGCACCCGGGTGAGCACATCTTTTGCCAGTTCGTCCTGTTTCTCCGCATACATGATCGTGAAACTGATCGCGTTTTTCAGTATGTTAATCTGCTTGTCCCAACTGGTATTACTGAACATGGCGCCAATAGCGGGATGACTGTTGAGCAAGGTGTCATAAAAATGGTGAAAAAATTTTTCCTTGGCCTCACGCGTGAATATACATCGTCCGTAGCTTCTTTTCACACTGTCGAAATCGATTGCCATAGGGTGGTGCCTGTGTTCAATGATGCGAGGGAAACACCTTAATAAGGTTTGATTCGATGCTGAAGATAATGTGATGAAATAATCGGAAAATTTCCCGAAACTGGATAATTGATTCTCTTGCCGTCATACAGTAGACGCTAACAGTTTTTTGTAATAAAAATCAACCACTAAATCGGCATACCCCCACCGCTTCCGCGTATGCAACGCTTTTCGATAACAGGTGATTTCACTCTCGCAGGCGAGCGGGTGAAACCTTCAAAACTGAGATGATTCTCACAACAAAAGCACTATGAAAGGGTAACACTATGCCGATATAAAACTCGCGTACAAACCCGATCCTCGCATACATTGTAACGGTGAGCAGAATCAATGGCTAAACTGGTAAAAACTCAAAATGGGGAGGTTCTGGAAGAATACTCCATGACCCAATCCACGTTAAAAATTGGCAGGGCGTCGGACAATGATGTCATATTGCATGATGAAACCGTCAGTAGCCACCACGCCGTCATCACCGCCGTCACTGTGTCCGATAACGAAGCTGTTAAAGAATATCGCATTCAGGATCTACAGAGCACAAACAAGACCTTTGTTAACAACAAGGCAATCACTGAATGCAAATTGCAGGATGGGGATGTTGTGCGTGTGGGGCTATCGCACTTCGCATTTGATCACAACAATAACGAAGCTATGCAAAAAGAATTTCAGAAGACCACCAAATTGCATAAAAGCTGGATTCCCGGCGTTTTTTACACCAAAGAAACCAAGAATTAATTGTTGCCGCGTTTACGTCCAATAAAAACGCCCACTACGGCGCGTCGCTTTTTAACTTTATTAATATCGGTACGGACCCACTACGGCTTTCCACAAGAATTTTTTCGGCGAATACAGCCGGGGCAAAAAGAAAAGCCCGCGGGGGAGCGGGCTTTTAAGGGAGCGTCTAAATGTAACTAGGGGGTTAGTGTTACATTAGAGGTGATTATTATACTACTCGCCTATAACTGAACGTACGCTTAATGCAATTCTAGAATATTGAAACGATAGTACATCTACTATTTGATTAAATATTAATAAGTTAAAGCACGCTGGTATTAAATCGATTAAATAATATCCAATACAGACACCAAGAATGTTCATTATTTAATCGGTGAATAAAGTCGAGCAGGGAGTATATCGGCCTCGCGATTAATGCAACGTGAACGAAATGTCCTGCTTTTTGATAATAAAACAAGACAACTCGGGATCTCAGGCCGCAGCAACTCTGATTAATCCGCTGACCGGGCAAGGTCTGGCGAAACCCGATGATGTCAATGTTTGCCTCGCTGATGCCATAAGTTATTACCCGCGGCAACACTGTGTTAGCCAGTAGATGAATACCCATTATCACTAGTGCTGCGCTTATGCGCGGAGTTGGACCGTTATCAGCGTCGCTCAAGTGACAGGATTTATCACCCTTGTCCAGGCAGAGCAAGCGGGTTTCACATCGGGGGAAACGGGCTGCAACAGGACGGTCATAACTACTACTTGCGGATTGAAAGAGTCTCGCCGTATGCAGGGGCACTCGCCACACTGGGCCTTATTAATGATCCAATCGAGCGAACCACACTAACGTTGCGGTTCCTCAATTCATAAATATAACGAGCGGAGCGGGAAACCGCTGGCGGACAAAGTGAACCAGCGCTCTGTGAGGATCATTACACCCGCCACGTCTGGTTCGGCGTCTATATCAAAACAAAATTTTGATATTTAAAAGTTGAATATTGTAAAAAAAATAACTACACTGTTTAGGTTCTTTAGCTTTCTTTTCGTAAGAGAAGCGTATAGCGACTTGTCGCTATACGCATTTTTTTTGCCCGCAGTTAGCTGTACCCGTAGTATCGAGTAATTCACCAACATTTGTATTGCACGATAAAGCCATGTTAGGGGGAATATCTCCCGCGTGTTCGATGGCGCCAATGGACGCGTATTCCTTTTCCGCCTTCAGTTGCCGCATCGACGAGGCTGCAAATACGGACTAAGATTAGGAATACTTAGCCTAATTGGCGAAGAACATGGAGAACAACGGATGCCGGATAACCTGGTCTGCTGGAAATGCGGTGCTTCCATTGCCGATTTGCCGTATCCCCTGGCGCGGCATGCCAGTTGTTCGTCCTGTGGCGCCCATTTGCACGTGTGCAGACTATGTAAATTCTACGATAAGACCCGCAGTAATCAATGTCAGGAACCGATCGCGGAACCGGTCTACGAAAAAGAAAAAGCCAATTTTTGCGAGTTGTTCCAGGTGAAAGCCAATGCTTTTCAGGCGCGTGACACAACAGCGGCAGCGGTCGCTAAAAACGCGCTGGATACTTTATTTGGCGGTAGTGGGGCCGCCGCCACATCCGGTGATGATCCGGAAAAGGCAAAATCCGAACTGGAAAAATTGTTTGGTTCCGATAAAAACAATGGCAATAATGACAAAGTCGATAAAAACACTATCGACGAAAGCAATCGCGGTCAAAGCTTCAGAAATTCCTGAATTGCACCACGACTAATTGTCATGTCAGCGCTGTTAACCATTGCCGAGCAATTTCGTTTCCCGGGTGTGGTGGACCAGGTCCAGCCATTTGGTTCCGGCATTATCAACGACACTTATGTCGTGACATTCACTAATCCTGGGCCTGTGGTTTTTTCATCGTGCTTACCTCCACGATCAGGCAAACGCGCCATTTTGCAGCGCATCAACCGCCAAGTGTTCCCGCAGCCGGTGCAAGTCATACACAACCTGCAGCTGTTGTTACAGCATGCCGCGCAACAGGAACCGGACGATCAGGCTGATCAGTATTTTCTGTTGCCCCAGCTCTATGCGACGCACGCGGGCGACAATTATTACCGGGATGCGGAGGGGGATATCTGGCGGGCAATGACTTTTATCGAAGGCACGGAAAGTTTTGATACCGTGGAGAGTTTACGCCAAGCCACCGAGGCCGGAACAGTATTGGGGACGTTTCATCAACGGGTGCACAATTTGCCGATCGCGCAACTCTATGACACCTTGCCGGGTTTTCATATTACACCGAATTATCTGCGGCACTATGCACGAGTCATCGCGGATCCGGTCACCGCCGCACGCGCCGGGAACAATAGGGATAGCGGCACGGACAACGAAGCGTGGCGTTATTGCGAAGAGGTCATTGCGGCCAACCGCGACCTGGCCTGCGTACTGGTAAACGCAACACCGCCGTTAACCACGCGTGTCATGCATGGTGATCCAAAGCTGAATAATATGCTGTTTGACACCCGGTCGGGCCGGGCGGTGAGTATTATCGACCTGGACACGGTAAAACCCGGGCTGATTCACTACGACATTGCCGATTGCCTGCGCTCTTGTTGTAATCGCGGCGGCGAAATGCCTGGCTCCACCGCAAATATCGAATTTGATACCGGGGTATGCCGCGCGATATTGGAAGCTTATGTTTCGGCGGCGGCATCGTTTCTGGAAACACAGGATTTTGACTATCTGTTTCCGGCGATCCAGTTATTACCCTTTGAGCTGGGGTTGCGGTTCTACACCGATTATTTACAGGGAGATCGTTACTTCAAGGTGAACAGTCCCAACGATAATCTAAATCGTGCCGTCACTCAGCTGGAGTTATTGCAAAGCATCCAGCGGCAACAAGCCGAAATTCGCGACATAATTGAAGATATTAAAAAACTGGCCGTCTCTTTGCGGGCGCCAGGTTAAGTAACGCCACATTCAAACCAGCATGCCCCGAGCCTTATTCAGTTTATTTTATTGGCGGCGAAACAAATTTTGTTCAGGGGATCCACAAAAATCGTGTTACTCAGCTATATTTATACCAGCCAATCGGGTAAAGGGCGAGAAAAAGTAAGACAACATATTGAGTATAAAAGTAAAGAAATTGCGCCCAATGTGTTGATTGGGGAGCGTCCGTGGCTGCGGGGATTTCAATGCTTTTGTATGGCCTGCCACTTAGCTCGATTAGGTCTTAGTGAGATGTAAATGCCGCAACAAAAACGACTTGGCAGAACAGTTTTTTCCCAACCGGTGCAGCGACTACTGGTGTTGGGATTTTTGTTTATTGCATGCGTGCCAGTAGGTTTTTTGGCGTTCAAACTTTACCAGGAAGCCTGGAACAACGCCTGGCGCGAGATTAACGAAAAACACCGCTTGTTAGCCGAAAACCTGGCGTCCCCCATTTCCATCTATATCGATGACCATCACAATTTACTGGCGTTAATAGCCAATGAATTTAATGCAATCGATGATGTATTCCATGCCAAGAATCTTAACCAGGTCCAGCACAAGCTTGATAATGCTTTAAAACACATGGGCGGTTTACGGTCGCTGTCGTTGATCGCGCTCAACGGTGATATGCATGTTCTTGCGCAGCGGCCGGGTCAAACACCGCCCGAGCGCAAGAACGTGTTTTCCGAAGAGCAATGTTTTTTACAAAGCCGGGATAGCGCAACCTGGGCTCTATCCGGCATCAAGCGCAGTCCCATCTCCGGAGAACCAACGATCGTGTTATCTCATCCCCTTCAGGCTCAAACGGGTTCGGTTACCGGCGTGTTGCTCACGGAATTGCGGATTGATCTAATCGAGCAACTGCGGAAAAATATTCATTTCGGTGAACAAGGCCATTCGGCGATTGTTGACAAAACCGGGCACGTGATTGCGCATCCCAACCCGAAGTGGATGGAGGACATTCAGGATTTGTCCGATCTGCCGGTGGTGCGGTTAATGATGGAAGGAAGAACCGGGGTTACCGAATTCTATTCGCCCTTTGTAAAACAGCAAATGGTGGCCGGATATACCGCAGTGCCGAAGATTGGCTGGGGCATTATGGTGCCGCAACCCAAACGGGAAGTCGAAGCACAAGTCAATGCATTACTGCGTTCCCAATTTGCGTGGGGCGTTGTCGGGCTAATGCTTGCGTTATTTTTGGCGGTTCCGCTCGCACGCTGGATCACGGTACCCATTAATCGTCTGGCCAAAGCCGCCGATGAACTGGAGGCCAACGATTTTTACGGTGATATCCCCGCGATACCTGGACATGCGCCAAAAGAAATCAGTCAGCTGGATCAGGGTTTTCGCAAGGTGGTTTCCGGTTTGCAACAATCACGCGCGCAGGTAAACGAACTCAATCAATCGCTGCAGGTTAAAATCGAAGCGGCAACCCAAAAACTGCGTGAAGCCAACCGGCGGCTGGAGCATCTCGCGAAAAGTGATTATTTAACCGAACTGGCAAACCGGCGCCATTTTGAAAAAAGCCTTAACCAGTTGCTGGCGCGGCAAACAGAGTTGACCGAGCCTATATGCATTATGTTAATTGATATCGATAACTTCAAGGATATCAACGATCGATTCGGTCACGCCGCGGGTGATGCGGTGCTGGTTCAGATTGCGCCTATCCTAAAAATGAATATGCGTCCCAATGATCTGGTTGCGCGTTACGGCGGTGATGAATTTGTCATTCAGATGAATTGTGTCGCCGATATCGGTATGATGCGCGCGAGCGAAATCCGCGCCTATCTGCAAAACTACGATTTCAAATGGCAAAATCAGAAAATAAAAACGACCGTCAGCATTGGCTTGTTGCATCCCGCGAAAAATAATTTCTCCTCGGTGCCCTATGATATCGAAACACTGTTGCAGAAAGCCGACTCGGCCATGTATAACGCGAAAAAGAAAGGCCGCAATACCGTAGTACAAATCGCCTATTAATAAACTCCTGAGTTCGGACCGCTAAAAGCATTTTACACTAGTCTCGCCTGTTTCATCATCGCTTGCCGGCGGGCATAACCGCTATCCCTGGTCGTTCATTACTCAAGTACTCGGGGTGCGATGGTTGAGCCAGTGATTAGTTCTTTGATGAGAAACAATTTGAAGCATACCGGGAACTCGGCTATCAGACTGCGTGGCAAATGATAAACAATGCTGGTGTGAAGGATAAGGCTTTAGTCGCAAACTTAATGAGCCGTTAGACGGGATTTTTTCCGTGCCGGCTTTGACGTTGTGCGCCTTTGCGCGGCGGGTTTTTACTGGCTTCCGGCGGTTGATGCGGTTTGCTTAAAAACGCGGGTTTGTCGCTCAGGCCGGAGCGGGCGTAATCGTTTGCCATCGCGTTCCCAATGAGTTCACCATCCAGCGCGAATTCCGTGTTCAACGCGTCATATACCAGGTTAAAAAGCCGGACCAACGCGATACGGTGCGTTTGTTCCGTGGTGGCGTAGAGCCAGTCACTCAGTTTCGTAAACCGGTGGAACGCATCATCGCCCAGAATCAAGGACAGGGTTTCATTGAACCGGCCGGAATTGGCGATCATGTCCCAATAACGCGCAAAACGGGACAGGGACTGCATAGTGGAAAAATCAATGTCTTTGGTGCTGAGAATGTTGTAAGGCGGATTGGGGTTATACACCATGTGAAACGCGCCGGTATGGCGGATAATCGGCGCGCCGCGCAGGCGTTTCAGTATGCCCACCTGTATTTCATGCGGCTTGAGCGCAACCAGTTGATTAAAGCCTTGAGCAAAACTATTGATGTCCTCTCCCGGCAGTCCCGCGATCAAATCGGTGTGTAAATGGGCATGGGTTTCGTTCCTCAGCCAGCGGATATTGTCCATGGCTTTGTCGTTATCCTGTTTGCGGCTGATAATCTGCTGCACGGCGGGATTAAAAGTTTGAATGCCGATTTCAAACTGCAGGCTGTGTTCCGGAAACCGGCGGATTATATCTTTCAGTGCTTCCGGCAGATGATCGGGGATGAATTCAAAGTGCAGGAACAGATCCTTATCCAGGCGTTGGAGAAAAAATTCCAGAATCCGGGTGGTGGTGCTGGTTTTCAGGTTAAACGTGCGGTCAACGAACTTGAATTGGCGCACGCCACGCGCATACAGTTTTTGCATTTCACCGAGAAACAGCTCCAGGTCAAACGGCCACGCGGTTTTATCCAGCGCGGACAGGCAAAATTCGCATTTAAATGGACAGCCGCGGGACGCTTCGACATAGATTACTCGATTGGCAATATCCAGTTTTGAATAATAGGCGTAGGGAAGGGTTATTTCCGATAATTGAAATTCGCGCGGCTGAGTAATCTTATCGCGTGGGATGCGTGCTTTGTTGTCGTCACTACCCAGAATTTCCGCGCACAAACGATAAAATTCCAGGTCCGCGGCGCCATTAATCACATAATCCGCAAGCGCGACAATCGCCTGTTGTTCGTGCTCAAAGCTGACTTCCGGCCCACCCAGCACGATGATGGTTTCCGGGCTGAGTTTTTTCAGCAGTGCAACGGTATACGTCGTCTGTTCGATGTTCCAGATATAAACGCCGAAGCCGATGATTCTGGGTTGCAGCTTTAACAGTTTCTCAGCGACATCGATGGGGCGGCTGTCGATGGTGAACTCGATAATCGACGCCTGTGCCTGGAGATTCCCCAGATTGGCGTAGAGATAGCGCAGACCCAGTGCGCTATGGATAAAACGCGCATTGAGCGTGCTGAGAATTATCGGAGTCATGGGCAGAGTTAACGGCTAGTTTCCGTCGCTGTTCAAGCGCGCGTAATAACCCGCCAGCTGTGCAATTTCCCAGTTGCTTAGCACATCCAGCATGGCGAACATAGCGGAGTTGTCGCGCGCCTTGGTTTTGTAGTCATACAAGGTTTTGAGCAAATACGCTTCGGATTGCCCGGCGATCCTTGGTACCGGCATTTCCGGATTGTCTAGCGTAACGCCGTGACAGCGGTTGCATTTCTCAGCCAATTGCAAGGGAGTTTGTAACGGGCTGACTGGCGGTTTTACCGGCGTTTGCGCGGCGAAATAGCTGGCAAGATTCGTAAAATCCTGATCGGATAACCCCGCGACAGCGTTTTGCATTTCACTGTTGTTACGTGATTTGTTTTTATAACTTGCCAGTGCCGCCCGCAGGTATGTCGCGTCCTGTCCCGCCAACCCAGGAGTTTTTGTAGAGCTGACGCCTTTTGCGCCATGGCAGCTTTCACAGCCGCCGATAACGTCCTTGGCGTTCTCTGGGTTGCCTTTGCCGGCATTGAACCTCGCGGTTGGTTCCTGGCTGCCGAAGTGGATGCTGGTCAGTTCGATTTGCAGGGCATCCAGACCGCCGGCAAAATTTTTCATTAATGTATGCTGCCTGTCATTGGTCTGATACTGGGTGATCGCGTTAGCAAGGTACGCCGGATGCAAGCCGCTCAGATTGGGAGTGCCGGCGCTGCGGCTGTTACCGTCCTTGCCGTGACAACCAAAACAGGATTTAGCGGCATTAGCCGCTGCCTGCTTGGGTTCGTTCGAGTCAACCGCCGCGGGCTGTGGCGGAGCCAGCATTTGCGTGGCGTAGTAAGCGGCAAGATTTTTCACATTGGTGTTGGATAGCTCTCTAACCGCGGTTTGCATGCCCCGATTTTTGCGTTTGCCATTGGTGTAGGACAGGATCGCCTCGTATAGAAATTTGTAATTTTGGCCGGCCAGGCTGGGAAACTCTTTCAGAAAACTATTGCCGCCTTCACCATGACAGCCAATGCAGTGCTGGTTCGCCAGTTTTTCACCGGCAGCGGCATTGCCGTGTATCGGCAGCGCGGATAATGTGCGCTGCTGAACCGAAAAGAAGGCCCCCAGTTTGGCGATCTTATCCTTGTCCAACGCATCCTTGAACACTTTCATAATGTCGTCGTCCCGCAGGCCGGTAAAATAACCCACCATTGCGCTAGTCAGATATTTGCGGCTCAGGCCGGCCAGGCTTGGCACCCCTTCCGTGGTGCTGTTGCCGTTCTGGCCATGACACGACATACAGGGACCCGCGAGTTCCTTGCCGGCGTCAATGTCCCTGGCGCTTGGGGCGGCGCTTGGTTTGCCGATGCCCGCAACGCGGATTTTCCAGGGTGTTTTCAACGAACTGTAATACGCGGCGACTTCCAGAATCTGTTGTTTATCTAATGGCTGCACCGCTTGATTCATCTCTTCATGCTTGCGCGCGCCGGTTGAATAATCCAGCAGGCTTTTATGCAAATAGTCCTGCGGTAAGCCGTTAATTTGCGGATATGCCTCGTTGACGATATGGCCATCGGCCGGATGGCATTTAAAACAACCTTGGGCAGTTTGCTCACCGCGCGCGGCATCCGCGGCCGGTGGTTGCGGGGCGGGCTTTTCCATACTTTCTTTGTCCGCGGGCTGTTTGTCGCCACCACACGCCGGCAACAATAAAGATAGTGGCAACAAGAGTGTCAGCACGAACAATGCGTTGATAAATGACGTCATAGGCTTGGTACTCTCAGGATTGAGCATGGTTCGCTGGGATGTTCATGGTTAGCTAATTGTATGGTAACTACTCAACCCCGTGTGCAGCATGGGTTAAAGCGGTGCTGGTGTCTCTTGCCGGGGGCGTCTGCGGCCAGGGATGGCCGCAGTCGAGCCTGCAGGGACGTACTTGTGGCGTCCCCCGGCAGGAGACACCGGCGCCGCCCACGGGTGAGTAGTTACATTGTATGATAATTTTGCGCGAAGTAAAATTTGCAGCGCAGATAAAACAGGGCAATCGTTGTTTGAGCATTGGTTTAGATCGATAATATGTCTAAATCGCGCCGGTGGTGCAATGTGAGCGGGTAACCCGTCACGCCTGGGGAAAAAGTTTTACGCGACGGTATTTGAAAAACGGGATCAGCGCCATGCCCGCCACAAAGCCGCCGATATGCGCCCCCCACGCGACACCGCTTTCTCCCGCGCCGGAGACCGCCGAATTAAGCAACTGCAAGACAAACCAGAATACCAGCACGATGCCGGCGGGTAACCGGGTTGTATAAATAAAAAAGCCCAAGGGTATTGCCACCAGCACTTTGGCGCGTGGATGCAATAACACGTAGGCGCCCAATACGCCGGAAATGGCGCCGCTCGCGCCCACCATTGGGACTTGTGAATTAATCTCGCCCAGAGCATGGGCCAGAAACGCGGCGATTCCGCAGACTGCATAAAACACCACAAATCGCGCATGGCCCATGGCGTCTTCCACGTTGTTGCCAAAAATCCACAGGTACAACATATTGCCGATCAGGTGCATCCAGCCACCATGCATAAACATGGAAGTCAACACGGTCGCCCAGGTTGGTATTACATCAACTTGGGGCGGCAGGAGTTTTCCACCAATGACTACCGCCGGTATTGCGCCATAGGAATAAAAAGCCTGTTCCGTCGTGGGACCCAGGGACAGTTCCCAAATGAAGACCAACACACTGAGAATAATGAACGCTATGGTGATAAAGGGAATAGTCGAGGTGGGGTTGTCATCATGGAGTGGGATCATTGCGAAACCTTCGCCTGATTGTGCTTTTGTAAAATTGTACGTTTGTCAAGTTAGTTATTTTTTGCAGCGTTTATTTGCTACATTAGCCGTTTGTTACATAAGCCTTTTGTTACAAGGTTAACCCGCCGCATGGCCGCGTCATTATAACATGGAAAATTATGGAATGGTTTTATTTGGCGTTGATTAGCGCGATTTCCCTGGCGTTTGCCGATGCCTTTGCGAAGAAGTATTTTCGTTCCTGCTCCGGTTGGGAATTGTTACTGATTCGGTTTACGGTGCCCGGTATATTGTTATTACCCATCACGCTCTCGGGCAGCTATCCGTCACTATCAAGTCCATTCTGGTGGTGGCTTGCCGCGCTGCTGCCGCTGGAACTGTTTGCGATGCTGCTTTATTCCCTCGCGATCAGGGATAGCGCCTTGTACCTGACCCTGCCTTACCTCGCATTTACACCGGTGATTAATGTTGTTACCGGCCATATTATTCTCGGTGAAACGGTGTCATCGGAAAAACTACTGGGTATTGTGCTGGTTGTGTTAGGCGTGTACCTGTTAAATAGTAATAAACAGGCCATGACGCAACCCAAACATCTATTGTTGCCACTGATATCCATTGTAAAAGAAAAAGGTTCGCGACTGATGTTAATTGCTGCCATTGTTTATAGCATTACATCCGTATTGGGTAAAGGCGCCATGCAGTATGTAGAACCAAAATATTTCGGCGCGCTTTATTTCGCAGTGATGGGGGGCGCTGGATTGCTGCTCAGTGTATTGGCGCAACCAAACAGTATCGCGGTAATTTACCGCCAGCCCGGCAGTATTCTGCTCGTGGCAATTTTCATGAGTGCAATGGTGGTTGCCCATTTTCTGGCCATCGCCTTGGTGGAAGTGGCGTATATGATCACGGTGAAACGAACCAGCCTGTTGTTTGGCATAATTTTAGGGGCACTGATGTTTTCAGAAAAAGGGCTGGCGCAACATTTTGTCGCGGGCTTACTCATGGTTGCCGGGATTGGCATCATTCTTGTCTAATGCCGCAAGCGGATAATGTGGCCGGCAGCGCGATGACGTTTATGTTGGTGCTTCGCTATCAATCGCATTGCAAGATGTGCGATGTGGTAAAGGGTATTATCCGGGGGCTTGGTGAACGCTGCGACGAGACATTTCACATTAAACCTAGATTCCGCAGTTGACCACTTTATAAAATAGCTACCCATAGGATGTCATTCTATTTTCATGCACGAACGAGGTTCACCGGTTGGGTGAGCAACGCTACGCAGTGGATTGCACGCTTGTCTTCACGATCGTCA
>DATCIR010000020.1:0-3908 GCA_036507695.1 Gammaproteobacteria bacterium | reverse complement strand
TGATGTTTTCGAATTCGCGCACATCGCTGAGGCGCCCCTTGGTGGTGATCGCGTAAACCAGTTCCTGCGGGCCGCCGGTCGGCGTCTGCCCGATCTTGCCGGCGGCGAATTGCGTGTTCTGCTCATTTAGAGCGTTAATTAAATCGTTCGGCGTCAAGTGCAATTGCGCCAGCCGGTCAGGCCTGACCCAGATGCGCATGGCGTAGTCCTTGGCGCCGAAGATCTGCACGCCGGTCGTGCCGGGCACACGCTTAAGCACATCCAGGACGTTGAGCGTAACGTAGTTGCTAATATATAAGTCTTCGTAGCGCCCGTCCGGGGAGTAGAACGCTAAAACCTGGAGAAACGATGATGAGCCTTTTTCCACCGTCACGCCCTGGCGGCGTACTTCATCCGGTAGCCGTGGTTCAGCTTGCTTAACCCGATTGTTGACATTGAGCTCCGCCTGGTCCACGCCGGTGCCGATGTCGAACGTCACCTGGATTTCCACCATGCCGTTCGATCCGGAGTTGGAACTCATATAAATCATGTTCTCGACGCCGTTAATCTGGTTCTCAAGCGGTGCGGCGACGGTCTGTTCGATGACTGCGGCGGAAGCGCCGGGATAAATGGCGCGCACGGTAACGACCGGCGGCGCGATCTCGGGGTATTGCGCGACGGGTAAATTGCTCATCGCCGCAAGTCCCGCAATTATAATGAAGATCGACATCACGGCCGCGAGGATGGGACGGTCAATGAAATAGCGCGAGAACATAAAATGTATCTCCTGCTGTTAATGACTGGCAGCGGGATTGGCGAGCGCCGCTGCTTTATCCGCCGCCTTTGGCGCCGCGATGCTCACCGGTGCGCCGGGCCCGATTTTCATGACGCCGTCAACAATAACCTTGTCGCCCGGATTGAGGCCGGTTTTGATGAGCCAGTCGTCTCCCATCCAGTCTCCGGCCTCAACCGGGCGGGATTCTGCCTTGCCGTCAGCGTTTACGATATACACGAATTTGCCGCTTGGCCCTTCAAGCACTGAGCGTTGCGGCACCAAAATAGCGTTGGGACGGCGCGCGCCATTCACCGCCACGCGCACGAATTGTCCAGGACGCAGCAGGCCGTCCGGATTGGGAATTTCCGCGCGTGCTTCGCTGGTGCCGGTCGTGCCTGAGACGCGAATGTCGGAAAAGGTAAGCTTGCCCGAGTTAGTATACTCGCTGCCTTCGGCCAGTGTTACGGTCACGGAGAACGCGCCGTCTTTTGGCAACAGCAGCCGGCCGGCTTCCACTTCACGAGTCAGCTTGAGCCGTTCTTCATCGGATACGCCAAACAACACGTAAATCGGATCGATCTGCGTTACGGTGGTGAGCAGCACTTCCGGCCCAGTGACGTAATTACCTTCGGAACGCAGGGCGCGCCCGGCAGTGCCGCTGATGGGTGATTCGACACGCGTATATTCAAGATTGAGTTTCGCTTCAGTAAGGCGGGCTCGGGCCGACTTTAGTTCTGCTTCGGTGATCACTTGGTTTGAAACCACGTCGTCATAGTCCTGCTGGCTAATAGTTTTTTCCTGGTAGAGCGTTTTGAAACGCGTGACATTGCGCCTCGCTTTAGCGAGAGTTTCAGTAGCCGAGGCGACGTCGGCCTGCGCCCGCGCCAGCGCCGCTTCATAAGGCGCCGCGTCGATACTAAACAATGATTGCCCGGCGGTGACTTTACCGCCTTCGAGATAATTGCGCTGCAGCAAAATGCCCGTGACGCGGGCGCGCACCTCGACTTCACGTGATCCAGCGGTTTCGCCCGTATACTCAAAAACCGCCGGCACATCCCGCGCTTCGACGGCCACCACCGCGACCTCCTGCGGTGGCGCGTCTTGCTGGGGATTGAACTCCGCCGGTTGACAAGCCGCTATTTGCACGGTGATGGCGGTGATAAGCCCGGCCGCCGCATTCAATGACAATAATTTTCGTGAAATCATGATCGTATCCTGCGTTGGTAAGCGTTATGTCCAAAAAAACACCTCGATCACGCCTGGTTTTGTGTGGCGTTTGTTGCGTGCGTTATTTATTACACCCCAGCTATTACAAGCCACAGTTATTAAAGGCCACAGCGCCTGAGTGTTCTATTGGGCGCTCTATTCTACCAAAGATCGCGAAGCTGTATTCTCACGTTGGGCTGTGGAAGACAGCTGGGATTTGAACATCACCTGCCAAACCTGCGCCAAACTTGGGCAGGCTTCATAACAATAGTGACAATGCTGGTGCGTATTAACCGGACATGGTCACTAACCCGGCTTTATTTGAGACGGTCGTGGCTGTCTGCGCGGGTTGCAGCGCTTCGGAGGTGCGCAATGACCGTTGTGTCTGATTGTTTTATTAAATAGTCGACACATTCTGCACCCGGGTTTTTGTTCATGCGTTGTTCATGCCTCGTTCATCGCGATAAACCAGACCTCGGTATTGTTTACTCCGATCGATAGGCGCTAATGTCTCGGCGGAATGATTACGGCGTGATTTTATTCAGATTCAATGGCATTGGATTTCTCCTTGCAGATTCTAGGGCGCCGCTTTGGCCTCTACGCCAATCATCCACGACACGCCAAATCGATCGACGAGCATGCCAAAGCGGGCTGACCAGAAGGTTTTTTCCAGTGGCATTTGCACCTGCCCGCTATCGGCCAACGCGGCAAACAGCCGGTCTGCTTGTGTTTCATTATTAACGGTCAGCGATAATGAAAAACCCTGGAAGCCCGGTTTGCCTGAACACATGCCGTCCGACGCCATGACAACGGTGTCGCCAACGCGAAAACTTGCATGCATGATTTTGTTTTCAAAGCCGGGCGCTAGCTTGCCCGGTGGCGGCGGCTCAGGACTTTCTTTATATCGCATCTGCATTAAGATCTCAGCGCCGATGGCATCGCGGTAGTAGTTGAGCGCTTCTTCGCAGCGGCCCTCAAAAAATAGATAAGCTTGAATCAGCATATTTCCTCCTGTTCCGTGGGTAAATTAAACATACTTAGCGTGCTATCTAACATCGTTTTACACCTTACGAAATCGACAACCGGCCGCAAATATTTTTTTTGTTTCAGGATTGACGTTTAAATAGCCAGTAGTGCCGGCCAGCTCGTTCAGCCATTTTTGCGGAAAACGCGGTTCTGGTCCCTGTTGCGACAGGGGTAATGTCTGTTGGCAAGCGGTTTGGGCCGCGGGTTTTTCCCGAGTCGCCGCGAATCCGCCCTGGCGGCGTACGCCAGACGCGGCGGCAGCGCCTGCCTGGCCGAACTGGTTCCTTCCGCGGAGGATGGCTGATTGCAACGAGCGCGATCCTGGTTTATCAGGCCGAACGGACGGGTTAGCGTTGCGAGTACGCGGCAGGATGGTTCCTTGTAGACCGTCTCAATTGGAAGGCGTAGGTGGCCAGCGGCAAATTTTTGCATGATCGTCAATTCCACAGCAAAGCCAGCGATAGTGTTTGGACTTCAGTCCGGTCTATTGTAGAACTTTTGCTGCTGTTTTACAGCGGTTTCTTTAGCGTTCAGCATTCCTCCAGCGCCGGCAGGGCTTTGTTGCTGGCGGATACTACAACTTCATCATTTTTTTTAAGTGATTAAAGGAGTCGCTGATTAAGATGATCTGTAACTACTCACCCCGTGTGCAGCCTAGGTTAAAGCGGTGCGGGTGTCTCCTGCCGGGGGCGTCTGCGGCCAGGGATGGCCGCAGTCGAGCCTACAGGGACGTACTTGTGGCGTCCCCCGGCAGGAGACACCGCCGCCGCCTACGGGTAAGTAATTACGATGATCTAGCGGATGATGGCAAGAAAAAAGACTGAAAAAGAGACTCCGTTAGGCCGGATCTCAGTAACGAGTGGAAATCGTGTAATCACACTGATAAAAATACCAATCTTTTCTACTTTAAAGTAAGCTTTTT
>DATCIR010000019.1:0-6428 GCA_036507695.1 Gammaproteobacteria bacterium | reverse complement strand
CTCGAAAAGGATTTTCTTCTGTTCAGTTTTGGCCTTGCCGCAAATGGCCTTGCCTTCCTTTAACTGCCGGCCAAAATGCCGGGTCAACTCCGCAACGTTGGACGCAAACTCTTTGCGATCAGCCAGTTTGCTGCTTTTGGGTTGCGCCAGAATGCGTATACAAACCGCATCGACCAAAAAATCCTTGCGCAGCCCCACATCCAGCCGGGCAAAGATATCAATCAAGTTACGCGAAGCCATCAAGTCCACAGTCAATTGATGCAGGTTCTTGCTAAGACGGTCATTTTCACGCGCGATCTGCAGCAGCTCGTCAAGTTGTTTCTGCAGTTTCGTGTTTTGCTGACGCAGCAGTTCCACCTGGTGTTCGATCAAGGATACCGCGGAACCGGTATTGGGGTGGGGCACTTTGAGTTCGGCGACCAGATCCGGATGACTGATAAAAAATTCCGGATTTTGCCGCAAAAATTCTTCAACTTCCTTATCATTCAGTTTGTCTTCAACATTGCCTTTTTTCTGTTGAATACTCATAAAATTATCTGCCCATCAAATACGGTTTGCGCAGGCCCTGTCATTAGAACCGGAGAATAATTGTTTTCCCACTCAATTAACAGATTACCACCTGACACTTCCACGGTCACTCTATTATTTAGGATTCCCCACTGAATACCCATTACCACCGCCGCGCAGGCGCCGGTGCCGCAAGCCAATGTTTCACCCGCGCCACGTTCATACACGCGCAACCGAATCTTGTCGCGATCAAGGACTTGCATAAATCCGACATTCACGCGTTCCGGAAACAGGGGATGACTTTCCAACGCCGGACCCCAGGCAGCGACGGGCGCGGTAGCCACATTGTCAACTTGAATGACCGCATGTGGATTTCCCATGGAGACGGCGCCCAACTTTATCGATTCACCGTTAACGCTGACCAAATAATGGTCTGCCTGCTCGGCTACCAAAAACGGCAGCGCCTGTGGATTGAAATTGGGCATTCCCATATTGACGGTCACGGTCCCGTCCGGTCGGCGCTGAATTTCGATGATTCCCGATAACGTCTCCACCCGGATGGTGTTTTTTTTTGTCATTCCTTTTTCATGAACAAACTGCACAAAACAGCGCGCGCCATTGCCGCACTGTTGCACCTCGCCGCCATCACGGTTAAATATTCGATAGCGAAAATCCGCTTCCGGGGAATCCGGTTTTTCCACGAGCAATATTTGATCACAACCCACGCCAAAATGGCGGTCGGCGAGAAATCGCAGTTGTTCCCGGCTTAGGATGACCACCTGATTTATCGCATCAATAACGACAAAATCATTCCCGGTTCCCTGCATTTTCGTGAAATTTAACGGCATGTTTTAATCTTTTACCCACAGTTAATGGTCATTAGGTCCCAACTCTTTTAAGAATAATGTCCCCGTTTCGGCAATTTATTCCGGCGCTTTCCAACTTCCTGATTGACCGCCCGTTTTTTCCAACAACCGGACATTGGTGATTTTCATCCCCCGATCCACGGCTTTGCACATATCATATATAGTTAGTAGCGCAACCTGAACCGCCATTAATGCCTCCATTTCTACTCCAGTTTGCGCTTGGGTTTTTGCAAGAACGCGGCAAGTTATCGTATTTTCATGCTCTTTTATCTCAAAATCGACGCTGATCTTGTCCAAATTAATTGAGTGGCAAAGTGGTATCATGTCCGCGGTTTTTTTGGCGGCCATGATGCCGGCAATCCGGGCGATGCCGATTACATCGCCTTTTTTATGCTCGCCCTGTTGTATAAGCTGCAGGGTTTGCGCCTGCATTGCAATGGATCCCGTCGCAATCGCGGTTCGAACAGTCGCCGGTTTGTGACTGACATCCACCATTTCCGCCTCACCGGCCTTATTAAAATGCGTTAATTTACTCATATATAACCATTCGCTTGTGCGTTAAGTTGCCTTGGAATCAGGGCCTACTATTTATATAATAGCCCCGCATCGCAAAACTTATACAACTTATTGAATTTATTATAGTATACATTCAGAGCAACGGATGAACATGCTGTATTTTGCACGGTCAAATTGTATAATTTGCGTCATCAGGTTCAGGTGCTAAGGGTAGTGTATGAGCGAAAACACTGAGGTTCAATGTATTTACCGGGGAGTCAGGCCATGACGATCACCGTCAAATTTTTTTCCAGTTTGCGCGAATCGCTCGATATGTCTTCCCAAACACTCAACGCACAAAATGTAGCTACCGTGATCGATGCCTGGAATCAAGCGACCAATGGCGCAAAAATGCCCGACAATGTCCTGGTCGCGATTAACATGGATTATGTCGGGCGTGGCCATCAGGTAAAAGATGGTGATGAAGTCGCATTCTTTCCACCCGTAACCGGCGGATAATCTTTTCATAATGAAAATTGAAATACGCGAACAGCCATTCAATGCCTGGCAGGAATTGCATGGCTATCAGGAAACATGCAACGAATTGCGGGGCAAGTATGGCGCGACGGCTGTTTTTGCCGGCACCATGCGCGACACGAATGCGTCAGCCGCGGTGAAAGCCATGTTCCTTGAGCACTATCCGGAAATGACCTCCCGTTACCTGGATAAAATTGCCCATCAGGCATTGCAGCAGTGGACTATACAGGACGCACTGGTGTTACATCGCGTTGGCGACATACATCCCGAGGACACCATCGTATTAATTGCCGTGTGGTGTGAGCATCGTGATGAGGCGTTCCAGGCCTGCCGTTTTATCCTGGAGGAACTCAAACACCGCGCGCCGTTCTGGAAAAAAGAAACCCTTAGCGATAACACAACACGCTGGGTAAGCAGCAACACCCCCGCTAAATAACCTAGGCGTGTGGCGTTACATGCGGCATGTTATACGCCATGTCCTCGCGTACCGGTACCTCGCGGATTTCAAATTGCATCGCCAGTAAATCACCCAGCACATAAGTCGGTTTGGCGCCGACGCCACCCACCGTGCCGGGATTGATAAACAATGTATGTGAATCCTTGATCGTGCGAATACGGTCGATTTCCGCTTTATGGTCATGACCACAACACACCAGATCCCAATCACCCGTTGTTCCCATGGCGCGCGCATAATGCGGATAGTGCACCATAAAGATTTTCCTTCCCGCCAATTCAATACCGGCATCCTGGCCATGAAAATTAATAACGCTATCCGGTTCATGCGCCAATTTTGCGGTACTGTATAAATCACCGGTGTTGTTGCCATAAATCACATGCACAGGCAAACCATGCTTTTGTAAAACCCGCAAGGTTGTCGGTGCGACAACATCGCCACAATGTAATACGGCTGCCGCGCCCCGCGCCTTGGCATCCTCCACGGCAATATCCAATAATTTACGATTGTCGTGACTATCTGAAACGATACAAATTTTCATTAGGGATCTACTACGATTAGATTAAAATAATTTAAAAGCAGGGTTTTTTGGGCGCCACCTTATGCCGTTCAACGCCGGCAATAATTTCCGCCTTGGCTTGTTCTGCTCCGACCCAGCCTTCCACCTTAACCCATTTATTCGCTTCAAGATCTTTGTAATGCGCGAAAAAATGCGTAATCTGCTCCAGCAATGGTTTGGGCAAGTCGTCAGCCTCTTTAACCTTACGATGCAACACGCAAAGTTTATCAATCGGCACGGCAAGTATCTTGGCATCCACGCCCGACTCATCGGTCATTTTTAACATCCCAACCGGGCGGCAACGAATAACCGAACCACTGATTAATGGATGGGGCGCCACCACCAATACATCAACCGGGTCACCATCTTCTGACAGGGTATGGGGGACATAACCGTAATTACAAGGATAATACATGGCGGTATTCATAAACCGGTCAACAAACATCGCGCCGGTTTCTTTATCCACCTCATATTTGACAGGGTCGCTATGCGCAGGAATCTCGATGATAACATTGACGTCATCGGGAACGTTGTTACCGGAACTTACTCGATCTAAATTCATTGCAGCCAGTACTCCAGTTATAGTCACAGCGACAGGGCCATCAGGGCCGCTCATTATACCTTATTTGCTCGCTTAACGGCCAACTTTAATCCCGGCAACAGCGTGGCTGGAAGAGCGCGCTGAACCCATCGGTAGATCGCCGTCATCGCAACTGCCAAGAGTGATTTTGGCGTATATTTTTCGATGCTGGCTCGTTATCATAGCCGGAAAATTCGGTTCGCGGGGACTAAGCAACGTTGAAATCCACCCGCTTTTCATCACGTCTGACCAGTAACAGGCTCAATAGTGGGCAACCCGGGAACGGTTTGGCACCATTAGCCGCGCTGGATTAAAACAACAACGGGGAGGTAGTGATAGAAATGATTCTTGAATATATACCACCGGTTTTAGGTGTTGTCGGGCTGGCCGTTGCATTCATTATTTTCGATCAGGTAAAAAAGTACCCCACCGGGGAAGGCAAGGTGGTCGAAATCGGCGACCAGATTCATCTCGGCGCAATGGTATTTCTCAAGCGGGAATATTCCATGCTGGGGTTGTTTGCCATTGTACTTATCATTTTACTAGGCGTTTCAAAACTCGGCTGGGCAACAGCACTGGCTTTTACCCTCGGTGCTTTTTGCTCCGCTGCGGCTGGCTACATCGGCATGTACGCCGCAACCAAGGCCAATGTAAGAACCGCAACGGCCGCCCATGAAAAAGGAGCCGCTGCCGCGCTCACCGTGGCTTTTTACGGCGGCTCCATTATGGGCATGACCGTTGCGGCCATGGGTCTTTTGGGTCTTGGCATATTGTATCTATTGTTCGGCACGGATCCCCACACCGCGGAAGTCATTCATGGCTTTGGCATGGGCGCGTCCAGTGTTGCGCTGTTTTCCCGTGTGGGTGGCGGTATCTACACGAAGAGCGCGGACGTGGGCGCTGACCTGGTGGGTAAAGTGGAAGCGGGCATCCCCGAAGATGATCCGCGCAACCCCGGTGTTATAGCGGACAACGTCGGCGACAATGTTGGCGATGTGGCCGGTATGGGATCAGACATATTCGAGTCCTATTGCGGATCGATTATCGCGACCATTGCCGTAGCCTCTACCATGATGCTGGCCGCGGAAGCACACCCCGAAAAAGCCGCGGCACTGGCGAGATTAGCCACCGAAGGCGGCGCATTAATGTTCCTGCCATTGGCCCTGGCATCCGCCGGTATCATCTGTTCCATGCTGGGAATCGCATTGGTCAGAAAATTTTCCACCAAGTCACCGGCCGTCGCGTTACGTATTGGAACCATCGGTGCGGCGGTAATTTTTATCGTTGTGTCCTTCTTTGTGATTAAATTCACGGGTGTCACCACTGCAGTATGGGGCGCCGTGCTGGTAGGCACCATCGGCGGTATCATTGTCGGGCTGGTCACTGAATATTACACTTCCAGTAAACCGGTGTTGCATATCGCGCATGCGGGTGAAACCGGGCCTGCCACGGTCATAATTACCGGGCTGGCGGTAGGCATGCAGTCGGTAGTGGCTCCCATGCTGGCGATCAGCGCCATTATATTGATTTCCACGTCGCTGGTTGGATTGTACGGCGTCGGTATCGCCGCAGTAGGCATGTTAGCGACCGTTGGCATCACCATGGCGATTGACGCTTACGGCCCGGTGGCTGATAACGCCGGCGGTATTGCCCAAATGAGTGGCTTGGGTAAAGAGACGCGCGCTATCACCGACTCATTGGATGAACTGGGTAACACCACAGCCGCGATTGGCAAAGGCTTCGCCATTAGCGCGGCGGCGCTGGCTTCGCTGGCGATCATTACCGCGTTTGTGGAAACAGTGTCTATCCATAAACCCGGCTTTAGCCTTGAGTTGGGCAATCCGCGAGTGCTGATGGGCATGTTTATCGGCGGCATCTTTCCTTTCCTGGTCAGCGCGATGACTATGACGGCGGTCGGTGACGCGGCCTTCGAAATGATAAAAGAAATACGCCGGCAGTTTAAGGAAATTCCCGGACTGCTCGAGGGTACCGGCAAACCGGACACCGCCCGTTGCATCGATATCGCAACAACCGCCGCACTGAAACGCATGGTGCCTCCCGGGCTATTGGCCGTCGCGGCCCCGCCCGCCGTCGGTTTCACACTCGGGCCGGAAGCCTTGGGCGGCTTGCTGGGCGGCGCCCTGGTTGCTGGCGTGCTACTGGCCTTGATGATGTCAAATGCCGGCGGCGCCTGGGATAACGCTAAGAAATATGTCGAGGAAGGCAATCTGGGCGGCAAAGGCTCTGAGGTGCATAAAGCCTGCGTGGTTGGCGATACCGTCGGCGATCCGTTCAAGGATACAGCGGGCCCCTCCATGAACATCCTGATTAACGTGCTGGCGATTGTGAGTCTGGTTATCGCGCCCTTGCTGTAAATTTATTACCGGGAACTTCCGGTATAAACAATAAGGCCCTGAAAAACTTCAGGGC
>DATCIR010000018.1:0-10492 GCA_036507695.1 Gammaproteobacteria bacterium | reverse complement strand
ATCTCCAGGAGATCGGCGATTTCTTCAAATACCGCGGCGATGTCTGCATTATGAATGGGCATGGGTTATTTTATTGGTTGGGCCAACAGGAGTTTAAACGGGTTATAAAAATGACCTATAAATACCTTGGGCCACAATGTTATTTTTATAGTCGGAAATCTTTGACAAGTCTTTTAGCAAGATCAATAAACTCTATAGTTAGATGAAAATTTAGTTAAGCCATCAAAGGATACACGCATCAAATTCACCCTTATATTGATCGAGATTAATACATTTTCTGCTGAAGCTTGATATTGTCACCTTGCCAACTACCATTGGCCCGGATTGAAGCCTAACCTGAGCACGGAGGAGGCCCGATGTTACTAACCACCCTGGATTTAGCCAAAGCCCGTTTTAACGCCAGCGCAATTCTCGACGAGTTGCGGCTGGACGCGTATATCTATGAAGTGGAACCGCACGATGGTGATTGGGAATTAAAAATAGAGTGCGCATGCGATGTCGATGGCGGTTGGGAAATGATTACCTTGAAAGTGCCCAAGGACATGTTGCTGGACAGTGATCACGTCCATTCGGCGAAGGAAAGTTTGTACGCCTACTGGAAGCAGAAACTGGATTGCTGCAAACTGCGTAAATCCTAACTTGCGCTGGCAGAAAGCGTTAGCGTTTGCTGTATATACCAGTAATTGTTTCAATGACAACGAAAATAACTTCTAAGCTTTCTATTGTTTCATTAGTAATGGCCTGGTCGTTCAGCGTACCGGCGTTTGATGCGATTCCAAATCAATCCGGGTTCAGCGGTTACCTGTTACTGGGCGCCAGTTTTGCAAATACCAGCAGCAATATGCTGGCGGGCACCAAAACCGCGGATCTCACTTACCCAACCACAGATTCACTCACCTCCGCACCGGCAAGCCGCGATTCAGTATCGGCAACAGTGCTGGGTGAAGCGCGATATACCTTCGCTGCCCAGCGCACTCAATTGGTTGCCGGCCAGCTCTTTACCGACTATGTTCGGTATGACGTGATTAATTCAGCGGGTGTTCGCCATGAAATCGAATCCCTGGGTACTATGGGTGTCAGCTATGTGTTTTCCGGAATTGCCGCGAAAGTGTGGAAAGACCCTTATGTCGTTGCTGCCGAGCGTATTGAGACTGACCGGAAACAACAGGGCTGGCGGTTGTCCTGGGAGCGGATGTTCGCTACACCTGTATCTTTGCAATACACCCTGCGCGCCATCGAAATGGATGAGCTGAGCGGCAAGACCCAACTCGCGCTCAATGAGCGGGAAGCGAGCCTTCTGGATCGAAACGCTGATTTACACGAGCTGCGCGTGTGGTATGAAAGGGAAGTGAATGAGCGCCACCGCCTGACGCCGGAATTGATTTATGATAATAATGATGCCAATGGCCAGGCGATGGCCGCCGAGCGCTACGGGATTAAACTGACGCATACGTTCGTCCATGAAAAATTCGGACTGGTCCTAATCACATCGGGCAGTTATACCCATGCCGAGTATAATGCGCTTAACCCCATTTATAATGAAACCAGAAGCGACAAACGTTACGGTATTGATTTCACTTATCTGCAATTCGGTTTATTTAAAAATTATCCATCACAATTGGCGCTGGCGGCCAATCTCTACTATTTTAACGAAGATGCTAATATCAATTTCTATGATTCGCGGATATATGGTGTTACTTTGGCATTGTTGTCTCGATTCTAGTGCACGGTTACCATGGTCTCTGGCTTGTCTCGGATAATGGTATACACAAGTGCTATATGACGTCGAGTTGACCAAAGGCTGACACAAACACAAAAGCAATCACAAAAGCAATCACAAAAGCAATCACAAAAGCAACCACAAAAGCAATCACGAAAACCATCACAACATGAATCCCATAAACAAGGGCGACTATTAATATGCTGCATACCAATGGTATTCCACCAAAATTAACCGGGCGCGAGTGTGAAGCGTTAATCTGCCAACAGTACTGGCAGTCAAACAAACTGCTCAAAGAAGTGGATGTGTTATATATCAAATCCAACGGCAGGTGGTATCAGCTCTATTTTGAAAACAGCACGATATTCTGGCGTTCACAGACTGAGAGTCCCGCGCCTTATATCGAAAAAGAGAATGACCCGTTTCGCTATCCATTGGTGGATCTGGGAAGCCAGTATCAAGTGAAGGGCGCGATCATTGCCGAGTATGAGGAGGCGCCCATGGCCGGCGGGGTTAAAGTGACACTGGTGTTCGAGCGGGGAGATAAAATCATCGTTACCTGCATCGACAATAAAACCGCTGTTCAACATATAAAAGCGTTATAGGGTAAAACCGTGATGATTCCTTATTCCGGTTCATGGAAATCACGTAATGATTGAAACCTTGCCGCCGCACAACAGAGTTAGAAATTAATCCACAATCGTCTATGTGCACCGAGAGGTCAACAAGCTTGCCGCGGTGCTGCGAGAAATTACGGACATCCTGTCCCTATCATCGTATTTTAATGGATAATAAAAATACAAAGCCGGCGGATCGAATAATTCAATGCGTTACTTTTGAAAAAACTCTCCTATTAGATTGATTATTAATATATTATTGACTTGCTTAAATTTTTGAAGGTATTAAAGGGTTGATAACAAAAACCGATATTATAAACTGTATCCCATATTAAGCGGTCAATCCGATGCGTTTCACATCGAGTGAAACGGGATAAAAATTTTCATCACTTCTGCTATTTTTTTACTACGTCTGGTTGGATTATGTCGGAACATACTTATAGATTGGTACTCGGCGCGTTAATGTTGGTTTTACTCTATACGGAGTACTACATCGTTGCCTATGTTGTAATAGGGGTCACATTGTTCGAAGGCCTTACTAATCAGCGAATAAACCTTGTGGTTACCCGGATTCTGCGCAGCTTTGGCGCGGATGTATCTGAATATGAAAAACCGCCCCGGAAAAATTATCGAATACCTTTCGATGCGGAACGGGCCCAGCGCCTGTTTATTGCAGCGGCATTCGCCGCCTTGTTTTTCCTGGCGCCTAACGAATTCTGGATCCTTAACTGGTTCTTTGCCTTCGGGATGCTGTTATCCGGCATCGTGATGTTTTGTCCGGTTATTGCGTTGTTCCGCGCCATTGGGTTTCGATGAACAGTTCGGAAAAATTAAAATTTGAATTTGGACAAACCAGTTGGCGCCAAAGTATCGCGGTAAAAATCACGGCGCAGATAATATGGGTGATTGTGCCTATTGTCTTCGTCAGCAGTATTTTCCTATTTGACACCATCGAAAAAGATCAGTCGCAAAGTTTTTTATATAAGACTGATGTGCTTGTGTACCGGGTTTCCAACACCATACTCCATTCCAGGCTAGCCGTTGACGAAAAAGATGCGTTAATAGCAAAAATCGCGGCGGAGCTGGATTTTAAAGCGATTGAAGTTTCCGCGCCAAACTATCAACTTACCAATAAAGTGGATACCACGGGATATGTGCCGATAAAGCACACCTTGCCGATCATCAATGCCGATGACGGATTCGAAAATGCGTTTATTGAAATCACCAGTTATCACGTGCCGCTTGAGCGGATCATCGAGCAACAACGCAAGGATTTTCTGGCGGTTATTTTTTTGTGCCTGATCATATTCGCGGTTTTTCTGGTTATGTCAATACGGATATGGCTGTACAAACCGCTTAAGACACTGGTCGATGCAACAGAAACGGTGGCTTCGGGAAATACCAATGTCGATCTTGATGCCGATAGAAAGGATGAATTTGGTCATCTGTCCCTGTTCTTTTATCGCATGCTGGATAGCATGATCGAGCAACATAATACGTTGCGTGAAGCCGCCAAAGCGGCAAGCGAGGCAAACAACGCAAAAAGTATTTTCCTCGCCAATATGTCGCATGAACTGCGTACGCCATTAAACGCGATTATTGGTTACAGTGAAATGATGCTGGATGAAGCGAAGGATAGAAATGATAGAACCTATATCGAAGATCTGGAAAAAACCATCTCCGCAAGCAGGCATTTGCTGCATTTAATCAATGAGGTCCTGGATCTGTCAAAAATTGAAGCCGGCAAGATGGAAACACATATCAGCAAATTTAATATCCAGGATATGATCCAGGAAATCGTCACCACGCTGGAACCGTTGGCCAGGCAGCGCAATAACACCCTTAACATTGAGTTTGACTCGAGCATTACCACTATTCATTCCGACAGCATGAAGGTCCGGCAAATACTGATTAACCTGTTGGGTAACGCGTGTAAATTCACGGAAAACGGCCTGATAACTTTGAAAGCGCGGCAACTCATTAAAAACTCGCATCGTTATCTCGCGCTATCAGTGAGTGACACCGGCATAGGAATAAAAACAGAAAATATCAATTTATTGTTCAAACCATTCACGCAACAGGATAATTCCTCCACCCGGTCTTATAGCGGCACAGGTCTCGGCTTGTCCATCTGCCATCATTTGTGTATTTTGCTCGGCGGGAAAATCGACGTGCAAAGCGATCTGGGCAAAGGTTCCTGTTTTACGGTTACAATCCCCATCGACTCGGAAAAACCCCAAGCCATCTCATTCATGAACGATAGCGTCTTGCCCAAAGTGAGTTCTGGTGGTTAGGCGCTCGTTGCGAAATTACCCAGGCTATATCGCGTTCATTATTATTGTTCGACCGGCAATCCCGCCAGTTTCCATTCCGGGAACCCATCTTCAAGCCGCCGGGCGTTAAAGCCGTGCTTGCGCAGTTGCGCGACCGCTTCATACGCCAATACACAATGCGGGCCGCGGCAGTACGCCACGATTTCCTGATCCGTGCCGATATCATCCAGCACGCGTTCCAAAGATTCCAACGGTATATTTACGGCGCCCGGTAAATGGCCGGCGGCATATTCCTCGGGCGGGCGCACATCAATCACGGTCACCAATCCCTGGCGGGCCCGGCTGAGTAATTCCGCGCGGGGCACCGGTTCCAAATCATCTTTTACCGTGAGATAGCTGTTAACCAGGCGTTCGACATCGGCCACATAATGTTCCGCCACTGTGCGCAATGCGTTAAACAATTTAGTGACATCATCGCCGTTTAACCGGTAAATGACTTTGAGTCCTTCCTTGCGCGAAATCACCAAACCCGCCTGCCGCAACTGTTGCAGGTGCTGGGAGGTATTACCTACCGTCAAGCCGGACACCTTTGCCAATTCTTCGACGTTCCGCTCGCCTTGGGCTAAATATTCCAGTAATTCCAGCCGGTTACCGTTACTCAGGGCTTTGCCCACCCGGGCAAACTGGGCAAAAAGATCATGTTTGAAATTGCGGCTTGACATACCTTCTCCAATGTAGTCTATAATTCTACTATTCAATAGAATACTAGATTAACTCCCGGAAAGTATAGCACGGCATCTCGCCTGCGCAATGCACTGAAGGGCAACTCGTTGTCGGGCACGTAGTTGGTGACCGGCAGCACGCACACAGGATAGACGCCATGGCATTTGATGAATTTGTTACGCAGAACGAAATCACGATCCGCTTGGGATTTTTCTTCGGCACGTTTATCGTGATGGCACTCTGGGAAATAGCCGCACCCAAGCGGGTGTTAACGGTGTCCAAGGCGATGCGCTGGTTGAGCAATATCGGCATTGTGGTGTTGAACACGGTTGTATTGCGTTTATTGTTTCCCGCCGCCGCGGTGGGTGTTGCCATCTTTGCGCAAGAGCAGGGATGGGGATTATTAAATTATTATGAAATCCCGATGGTGCTGGCGTTTCTGCTGTCGGTCATCGTTATGGATTTTATTATTTACCTGCAACACGTCATGGTGCATGCCATACCGGCCTTGTGGCGCCTGCATCGCGTGCATCATGCGGACCTGGACTATGATTTGACGACCGGCGCCCGTTTTCATCCCATCGAAATCATATTATCGATGCTGATCAAGTTCGCCACGATCGCCGTGCTTGGTCCTCCGGTCGTGGCGGTCGTCATATTCGAAGTGATACTCAATGCCATGGCGATGTTCAATCACGGCAATGTCCGCCTGCCCGACGGGATTGACCGTGTGTTGCGCTGGCTGGTGGTGACGCCGGATATGCATCGTGTGCATCATTCGGTGGAAGACGACGAAGCCAATAGCAATTTCGGTTTTAACCTGTCCTGGTGGGACCGGTTGTTCGGCACCTACCGGGATCAACCACGCGGCGGTCATCAGGGTATGAGTATTGGGATTCATAAATACCGTGATCCCAAACAAGTGGATCAGTTGCCCGGTATGTTGCTGTTACCCTTCAAGGGCAAGATCAGCAGCTATGCCATTAACCGCCGGCAGTGGACTGAAGCGAATGAAGAGTAACTGGATACGATGGATGGTATTAATCGCACTGCTTGCGGGCATCGTGCTCGCACTGCTTTACCGCGAACACCTGGATGCGTCCGCATTGGAGCAATGGGTGCACGACGCGGGCGCCGCCGGGCCCTTGATATTCATGGCCACTTACGCGCTGGCCACTGTGTTGTTTTTGCCGGGATCGGTATTAACGCTGGCGGGCGGCGCTTTGTTCGGTCCGGTGCTTGGCACCGTTTATAACCTCACCGGCGCTACCCTTGGCGCGTTGCTGGCGTTTTTGGTGGCGCGTTATCTCGCCTCGGAATGGGTGGAACAAAAAACCGGTGGGCGTCTCAAGCAGTTAAAACAGGGCGTCGAAGAAGAAGGCTGGCGGTTTGTGGCATTTGTGCGCCTGGTGCCCTTGTTTCCTTTCAACGTGCTCAACTATGCGCTGGGCCTGACGCGCATCAAAGTATGGCACTATGTTATCGCGTCTTATATTTGCATGTTGCCGGGAGCTGTTGCTTACACTTACCTGGGTTATGCGGGACGTGAGGCCGTCGCCGGCAGTGAAGGATTGATGCAAAAAGCGCTGATTGCACTGGCTCTGCTGGCCACGGTTGCTTTCCTGCCCCGTTTGATTAAACAGCTGCGCCGCGCGCCCATGCTTACCGTGGCTGACCTTAAACAAAAACTCGGCCACGGAGACCATGTATTGGTGCTGGACGTGCGTACCGCGGAAGAATTTACCGGTGAGTGGGGTCATATTCCGCAGGCGTCCAATATACCGGTGGAAGATCTTGCGCATCGCGTGGAGGAACTGGCCGGATACCGGCAGCACCCCATTGCCATTGTTTGCCGCGCGGATAAACGTTCACTCAAAGCGGCGCAACTGCTGACACAGAAAGGCTTCGCCGATGTGCATGTTGTGAAAGGCGGTATGACAGAATGGAGCCGATTGGAATACGGCGTTGAACGCTAACGGGAGGAAACGTGATGAAACTGGGAATGGTTATTACCCACAATGATCCCGAAACCGTGCGGAATGTTTTCCGCTTAGGCGTATTCGCCTTGCAACAAGGCGATCAGGTAAAAACATTTCTGTTGGGAAAAGGCGTCGAATACGGGCGGCTGGATACCGGCCAATTCAAGGTGACGGATCAAATCAAAAGTTTTTTAAAACAGGGGGAGAAATTCTCGCATGCGGTGCCCGTTTGAAGCTGCGGCAGCGCGAGGCATTGGATATTTGCCCCATTCCACCCTGCATTTAGCTACAATAATACCTGTACTCATGTTTCAAACATTGCTTGCATCGCTTACACTGGCAAGCCGTTTGCTCGCTTATCCAACAACTACAAAAGGCTAATAATATGCGCATTGCAAAACCTGGTATTTCTGTGACGATGTTGCTCATGACCGCGGTGAGTTTTTCCGCGGGCGCGGCAAAACCCAGCGGCGCCATTCTTCCAGCCCCCAAACAATTAACCGACCACGTCTATGCCTGGATAGGCCCGGTACCCGGCCCGAGTAAGGAGAACCGGGGATACCGGATGAATATGTTGTTTATCGTGGGCAAAGAAGCCGTTGCCGTGGTGGATACCGGTTATACCGAAGCCATGGCGGAGGAAATGCTGGCGCATATAAAACGCATTACCAAAGTGCCGGTGAAATATGCAATTAATTCCAACTCACAACCGCATCGCTTCATGGGTAACCCGGTGTTCAAACGCGCCGGCGCGACGATTATCGCGCACCAAAAATCCGCGGAACGCATGGCCAAGCAATCGGGTAACTTCGCAGCGGCCATTGAGAGTATCCTGGAACTCAAATCCGGCACGGTAAAATTACCCGCGCCGCCGGACAAAATAATTGCGGGTGACATTGAACTGGAATTAGGTGGTGTAAACATCAAGATCTGGGACTTTGGCCCCACGCATACGCCCGCTCAATTGGTGGTGGAAGTCACCAAGGATAAATTGGTTTATACCGGTGATTTGTTGTATTCCGGCCGGCTGCCGGCGATTATTGAGGACAGCAACGTGAAACACTGGCTCGAAGCCTACGACCGCCTGCAACAATTCGGCGACGCAATGTTTGTGCCCGGCCACGGTCAACCGGGCAAACTCAGCACCTTTGATTTTTCCACCCGGCAGTATCTGGCGTTATTACTGAATCACATGAATAAAATGGTGGAAGAGGGTGTTGATGCGCAGGATGCCATTAACCGCCTGGATCAGTCGCAATTTTCAAAACTGGCCAATTATGAAGAACTCGCCGGACGAAACGCCAGCTGGACTTATTTGCAACGGGAAGCGGCTTCGTTTGAATGACGCGCGGGCTTTAGATTTTCTTTAATATAACTCCATCGCCATCATTACAATGGACCCTGAAAGTTATGACGCCTGGTACCATACCCGCCGTGGCGCCTGGATTGGCAACACGGAATTTCGGTTATTAATGAAAATGCTCAATCCCGCGCAAAATGCATCCGTGTTGGATGTCGGCTGTGGGACGGGCTATTTCACCCGCCGGTTTGCCGGTGCCGGCTTTCATGTTACCGGCATCGACGTGGATGCCAACATGTTGGCTTATGCGCAAGCGCAGTCCAGGCATATCCCGTATGTGCGCGCTTCCGCGACACAATTGCCGTTTAAGGATAACGCCTTTGATTATGTCATGGCGATTACCAGCTTGTGCTTTATACAGGAACCGCTGACCGCCATTAGGGAAATGAGACGGGTATGCCGAACATCGGTTCTTTTGGGTTTGCTCAATCAACGGAGCCTGCTGTATAAGGATAAGCGTGATAAAGGCGCGTATCAGGGCGCCCGTTGGGATACGCCTGGCGGTGTCAAACAGTGGGGGGAACAGATGCAACCGCCAACTGAACCGCGTTTAGGTACCGGTGTTTTTTTCGCTAAGGGCCATTGGCTTGCACGCCTTATGGAACACGCACTTCCAAACCAACTGCCATGGGGGAGTTTTATCGCGGTGTCATTTCCAAAAAGTAGCGATAGTAGATTGCGTGATACGACACCTACTCCGTAAGATAAAAAGTGATGGTGGTGACCAGCCGCACGTCCTTGTCGATACTGCCTGTGTCTCCAAATTCCGCGCCGGCATCGCGAATAATAAAACCACCCTGCAGGGCATCCCTTATGCCGCCGACCTTGACCCCGGCATTATCCGCGAACTCTTTTGCGGCGATGCGGGCGTTGGTCGTCGCTTCTTTCACCATCTCCGGCTTGATCTCGTTCAATTTGGTATAGTGGTACGCGGGTGCGTTGTTCTGTATATCCAGTCCTTGCGCGATCAGCTTGTTGAGTTTGGCGCGTACTTCAGAAACCAAATTCACTTTGCCTGTTTCAACGTCAATTGATCCGACCAGCAAATATTTTTCTTCCACCAGCTTTTGTTGTTCGTCACGAAATTCGCGTTGAATAAAATCAATGACCCCGGGCGTGACTTCTGCTTTTTCAAAACCGCTCTCCTGGAGCAGCGCGATGATCCTTGCTTGGTCGGCCTCTGACTGTTCATAGAGCGTTGCCATATCCGCTCTGCTGCTCCCGGTGACAGTATATTGGATTTTCCAATAGCTGCGGTCAGCTTCGACTCTGCGCTCCGCAAGCCCCTTGACCTCGGCGGTATTCGTTGCGACCTTGGCCTTGTAAAGCGTTTGACCGACAAAGTAACCCGCTGAGGCGATCCCAAGGGAAAGCAGTAATGCCGGCACTACCAGTTCGATTCGTCCTGATTGAAACATTGTTTTGTTCCTTCTATTTTTGTTGTAAAAAGTAATTCAACTATAGCAAAGGCGCGGCGGATTGTCCTGATACGGCGTAGGCTAATGCGCGTGAACGGCGGTATTATACGCTTACGCCAGTTCCGAATGGCACTTACTTAAGCTCAGAACCGCCGTCTTCCCGGCGAACGGGTACATGGATGTACCCGGTAGAGTGACGCAGGATGCCAAAGCCGAAGCCGGGATCCAAAATCTACAATAGTGTCAGTTTCATGGATTCCGGCCCCGGCTTACAACATACCGGGGCATGCTTAAAAAAAATGCCGGAATGACGAAAATCCAAAAAATTGCGTTAAGTAAGCGCCATTCACGCCAGTTCCCAATTCCATACTTTGCCGTGCTATGGATGCATTACGCTGCCAA
>DATCIR010000017.1:0-4107 GCA_036507695.1 Gammaproteobacteria bacterium | reverse complement strand
AGTGAAGAGCAAGCCGCTCTCGCACATCCTTGTGCTTCGCGGCACCTGTGCATCCCTGCACAATGGCCGCTCTCGCACATCCTTGTGCTTCGCGGCACCTGTGCATCCCTGCACAATGGCCTACGGGCGCGAAGACCCGTCTGAACCGCGATAGGCCAGTGGACTGAACTGTGTGTTATTGGCGTATAGTGCATAGTCGTTTGCTTTTTTTTGTCTATTCTTGATCGTTAGCGGCCGCCTGGTGAGAAATGCGGGCTTGCACGGCGTTATTCACGCGGGTTTGGCGAGACGAATCCTGTCCGCCGGCGTGCCCTTTTTTACAAACGCCTCCTTAAAAAACTCCAGCATCCGGCCGCTGCCGGCAAGATACAAATCAATTTCCGACTCAACCGGCGTGCGCCCCAGGACGAATTCCGCGGCGTCCTGATAATCATTGTCACCGTTCGCCGATCTTTTTATTCGTAAGGGGTGATAAACAAAACCATCCAATGCGTCCTCCCAGGAGCGGCAGTAATTGTCCTGGTAATGGGCCTGCCCCTCACCCACCATCCAGTACAACTGCATGGATTGCGGCAAGTCCAGCGCGAGCGCGTGCTCGATCAGGCTCTTTAGCGGCGCAAATCCGGTATCTTCCGCAACCATGACAATCGGACGGCGGGAGTCCTCATCCAGAGTAAAGTCACCAAATGGCCCGCTGATGCCGAGGGAATCGCCGGCTTTGAGTTGCGCGAAGGCAAATGCATTGAATGGGAGATTGGAGCGCTGCACATGCAGCTGAATCACCATGCCGTTACAGGGACAGCTGGCGATGTAGAAATTGGCCGCCGCGCCGCCAGGAATGGCGGCCTGAACGTACTGCCCCGCCAGAAACCGCAGGGTTTTGGAGCGGGGAGTTCGAAGATGCAATATTAGATTGCCGTCATTCACGCGGTCTATTTTGGCGACCTTTACCGCAATCTGCTGCAAGGGTATGTCCTGCGCTGTCACCGCCTCGCTGGCTTCAACCACCAAATCACTGGCGGCTGAAACCGAGCACATCAAAACAGTATGAGTAATTTTTTCCGCTTCCGGAATTACAAAGTCATGGTGGCGGTAGTCCTTGACCCGGCCTGCAATGATTTTCGCCTTGCACTCGCCGCAACCGCCGGTGGCGCAGTGATAACTGATATTGACGCCGGAACGCAATGCCGCATCCAGCAGCGTTTCATTGGCCTCGCAGGAAAAAGTATGACCGCTAGGGGTCAGGGTTACCAGAAAACTCATAATAAAATATTATCGTTTATTCTTTTGTGGATTCAAACCGCGCCACCAGCCAGAGATTCAACTCATGAATAATCCGGCGCTGACTTTCATTACTAAATTGCTGCATTTCCGACAATTTTTTCAGCAAATCCTCGATGATGCCTTGGTAATCACGCGCCTTGGTTCTCTCCACATTCAGATCGACCGACAAGCGCCGGATCTTGGCTTTTAATACATCGGCGGGCGGCTCCATCAGTTTTTGCAGACGCTCGCCAAAAGCGGTGTCTTTGATGATTTTCGCCCGTTCTTCAATCGGGGATTCGTTGAAAGCGAGCGCTGGAAACTTGCTGCGCAGTTGCTGAACTTCCACCTGGCCTTCAAAGGCCTGTAACTCGCCGGTCCTGATCAACTCCTGCATCCGGGAACGGCTGATGCCCAGCAGACGCGCCGCCTTTGCAACATTCACATACTTTGCCATGATCTGCCCTGATAATAATCCATTAAATTTCCCAGCCCCGGCTGAGGTTTTTAGATCACCAGTGGCGCCGATTATTTTGTATTGGTACACAGCGTGGGCTATTAAGTACCCGAATGTCACTACAATTAAAATCACAACCACACTTTATTGAATAGCCCCCAAAAAACACGAGAGATTGCAGGGTTATCACGGGTTAAGTCATTGCAACCAAAACTCACCCAATAGGTCTACTGAAATACCGCCGGTCTTTTGTAATGAAATGTAGTTACTAAAATTATAGTAATAGTTTCCTAAATTTGACTGCCAGCGTTCGGGAAATCAACGAATTACCGCTTTTTCGAAACCCTTGCCTGGCGCGCGTGATGACTTTCTTATGGCATCGCCTCATCGCGCCACCTCTGGCCATTCCGGCTTTATTATCCCCGGAGGCAGTAATATTGAGGGAAACAGTGCTAGAATCCCACAACATCACATAATTGATTGGAGTCGAATTATGAGCAGCGTACCCGCATATCAAGAATCACTGAGCAATGAAATAAATGTCACCCCGGCCGCACACGCCAAGCTGGTGGAACTTCTCAGCACCGAAGATGAAGTTAATGGTGTGCGCATATTTGTATCCGGCGGCGGTTGTGGCGGCATGACCTACGGCATGACGTTCGCGGATGCACCGACGCCCTTTGACAGCGTATTCCATCAGAACGGTCTCAAGGTTTACGTCGACGCGGTGGCATTGAACTACCTCGAGGGCGTGGAAATCGACTATCAACAACAAGGCCTCGGCGCAAGTTTCGTGTTTAAGAACGTGTTTGCCTCAACCGGCGGTTCCGGCACGTGCGGCTCCTGCGGCGCCGCTGGCGGCGGTTGCTAGACTTACTTGCACCCGCTGTTGCAATAAAGCACTTTAGTTGTTGCATAACGATTCCCTAGCGCCAAAGCATCCCCGCATTCTTCTCGTGGCGCCACCCGGCAGTTACCGGGTGGCGCCTTATATCGAGGCCGCCCGGCGGCTCAATACCGCAATTGAAATCGCCTCCAACGGCAAATACTCCTTAGTCAGTGAAATCGCATCCGGCCTGCATATTAATTTTGACGATCCCGCGGCCGCGATTGCCACCATCATTCGCGCCGCCAGTCAGCACGGTTATGCGGGCATTATCGCCGCGGATGACATCGCGGGCGAAATCGCTTCGGCCGCGGCGCAAGCTTTGGGTTTACCCCACAATCCACCCGGCGCCGTGCATTTTACCCGCTGGAAACACCAGGCAAGGGCTAAATTAAAAGCCGCCGGATTACCGGTGCCGGATCATTGGCTTGTCAACATCGCCGGCGCCTTGGCCGGCCGCTTGCCGGATATCCTTTTTCCCTGCGTCGTCAAACCGCTTAACCTCTCCGCCAGCCGGGGCGTTATCCGGGCGGACAACCCCAGTCAATTGCATGCTGCGATTCAACGCATCAACGCGATAGTTGCGCAACTACCGGAGCAAGAAGCGCGCGCCACGCTGTTGGTCGAACACTATATTCCGGGACCGGAAATCGCATTGGAAGCCATGCTCATGCATGGCCGCTTGATTCCGATCGCGGTCTTTGACAAACCCGATCCGCTGGAAGGCCCTTATTTTGAGGAAACCTATTACGTCACCCCCTCACGCCTGCCAGCACTATTGCAAGATAAAGCCATTCAAACCATCGAACGCGCTTGTCAAACTTATGGATTGACCACCGGCCCCATCCACGCCGAAATCCGCTTTCACCAGGATACGCCTTACATTATAGAAGTTGCCGCGCGCACCATCGGCGGCGACTGTGCCCGGTTACTGGAATACGCCAGCGGCTACAGCCTGGAATCCCTGGTGATCCAGTTTGCCATGGGTAATACCGTGGACATCAAACCCTTTAACCAGGCGGCGGGAGTATTGATGTTACCGACACCGCGCTCGGGCATACTGCGCCGCGTGGAAGGCGTGCTGGCCGCGCTGAAAGTTCCCCACATCAACGCCGTGCACATCGCCGTGCGCGAAGGACATGAATTGATAAGCCTGCCGGAAGGCGCGAGCTACCTGGGATTTATTTTTGCCTCGGCACCATCGCCAGAGCAAGTGGAAACCGCATTGCGCCAAGCCTATGCGCAACTCAATGTTGTTGTAGATCCGCTGTGGCGGATTGAAGGCAAACCGTCCTGACGAAGAAATGAATTAAAACTCAGCAGGCTGGAGACCGCCTTAACCCAAGGATTACGTTCTGTATGGTAGCTCTGATTAATAGTATGTTCATAGTTCTAAGTCATTCCGGCGGCTTTTAAAGCCTGCCCCGGCATGGTGTAAGCCGGGGGCGGAATCCAGTATTTTCAATGTGTTCGTGGATGCCGGCGTTCGCCGGCATGACGA
>DATCIR010000016.1:0-4980 GCA_036507695.1 Gammaproteobacteria bacterium | reverse complement strand
CTGGCTACACTACTGCTATGGTGGGCGGTGCCCACCCTACGTGGCTGGCTACACTGTAGCGCAGCCAATTAAGTTTATGTCAGTTGTTCCATAAAGCCAATTAACTGCTGATAATGCTGCTACTGGTCAAACAGGCGATCGGCTTTTTCCTTACCCGCCTGCGCCAACTTTTGGCATAACCTATTATCGTTAGTTAACAACAATAATTTTTCCGCCAGCTCCCGGGCATTTTCCGGTTCAAACATTAATCCCGTGATGCCTTCATCAATAATTTCGGGCACGCCGCCGACCCGGGTGCCGATCACGGCGACCCCATTGCGCATTGCTTCGATGAGCACCAAGCCAAAGGTTTCCTGCTTGGTTGCCAGCACCACCACATCAAAAGCGGCCATGATCTCAATGGGATTGTTATGGCTACCGTAAAAATGAATCGCGCCGGTCAATCGCCATTCTGCGGCCTGCTTTTTCAGCGCCGCTTCGTACGCCGGATTCATGGCAGGCCCGATAATCGTGGCGTGAACCTTGGCGCCTTGCGCGGCCAGCTGACGAATTGCTTCCAGCAATAAATGCTGGCCTTTGCCGGCTTCAATGCGCCCGACCATGCCGATTGCGAAACTATTCTCCGGTATGTTAAATGTTTTTCTCAACGCAGCTTTTTGCTGCGCATTGAGCGTGGGAGGCGCTTCCACCCCATAATACAAAGTCTTAATGGCGGTAGCTGGCATGGGCAAGTACTGCCGCGCCAGTTCGGATAATTGCTGCGTTATAGTCAGGAACAAATCCACCTGCCGGTACAGCAAGCGGTGGTAAAGATCTTTTTTGGGCCGTGTGATCATCATTTGGCGGGTGTAAACCAGCTTGACCGGCCTTGCCGCGAAGATTTTTGCAAGCACCGCAAGATTCAAGTCCCGGGCCCAATGCATGTGAATGATATCCACCTGCTGCTCATCGATAATGCGCGCGAGTTGCCTGGCAGACAATAATGGCAAATAACGATTCGTCTTGTTGAATTCGATGGTGGTTACGCCGTTTTGCCGCATGCGTTCCGCGGTCATGGTGTCTCTGGCCGCGGCCGCAACGCACGCGATATCGCGCACGCGCAACTGACTCGCCGTGCGCACCGCGTATAATTCAAGCCCGCCGATGCCGGTGGATAAACATAACTCCAGGACTTTCATGATGGCGATAGCGGAATATTAAGGATTATTTTTTTGGGATGCTTGCCGGTAATAAAAAATCACTTTGCTGTATTTCACAAACACATGCACAAAGGACAGCACCGAGGCCACGAGGCCGGCAAAGCCGTCGAGAAAACCCCGCCTAAAAACATACATGCGCAAGAACATCCATGAAGCATGGGTCCACGGCGAAAGCAAACTGACTTTTGTCCCGCGCTTGATGATCTCCTGCGCGCCGATCTCGGTGAACTTATCCAGGGTCTGCAAATGCGCGGAGATGCTGTCGAAAGAATAATGCAGGATATCGCCCTTGAGTTCCTTGATTTTCCAGGTGCTGACGATGACTTTATCGTGGGGATTAATACCACCCCACCGGGCTTTGTGTTTGTTAAACAGGCGGACTTTTTTATCCGGATACCAGCAGTGATTCAACCAGCGGTACACATAAAACGTCTTGCGCGGCATTTTATACGCGTCGAACTCATCCAGGTTGTTTTTAATATTCAGGATCGATGCTTTCAGTTCTTCCGACAAGCGTTCATCACAATCCAGGCTTAAGATCCAGTCATGGCCGGCCTTGCTCACCGCCAGATTCTTTTGTTCCACGTGCCCGAGAAATTTCTGTTCATAAATCCGATCGGTATATTTTTTCGCGATGGCAAGGGTGGCATCCGTGCTCAGCGAATCCACCACAATGATTTCGTCGGCGATGCCCTGCAGGCTGCGCAAGCAGGCCTCGATTTTCTTCTCTTCATTATACGAAATAATACAGGCGCTGATTTTCGGCATTTTATTGAATCGCTATCCTATAGTATCGGCTGTACGTCGCATCATATCCTGCACCGCCTGGATGACTTTAGCAACCGTGATCGAGGTCAGGCATTGCGTGTGACCCAACGGGCACACCCGTTCAAAGCACGGACTGCAGGACAAGCCTTCATAAAGTACTTTGGCGCGCTGGGTTAATGGCGGTGTATACGCCGGTGTGGATGAGCCGTAAATGGCGATCAACGGGCAGCCTACCGCCGCGGCGATATGCATCAGGCCGGAATCATTAGTAATTGCGAGCTGCATGGCTGCCATCACATCCACTACGTCCTGCAGGCGGGTTTTTCCGCAGAGGTTGGTTAACGGCTGTTTCGACAGCTGCTCGATTGTCTCGGCCACCGCCCGGTCTTTTTCGGAGCCCAATAACCACACCTGATAACCTTGTTCAACCAAATAGTCCACTATGCCAGCGAAGTGCGCTTCCGGCCAGCGTTTGGCGGGTCCATATTCCGCACCCGGCATCAAACCCACCACCGGCCGTTCCAGCGTCAATCCCAGTTGTTGCAGCACGCGTTGTTGATTTTCGTGATCGACGATCAATTTTGGTTCGGGTATAGCGGGCGGCAATGGCGTGTTTTCTGAAACACCCAAGGCGACAAACCGCTGCACGGTTTGCGTCAACACGGACTTGTCCAGCGTTCTTATCTGATTGATCAGGCCATAACGCATTTCGCCTTTATAGCCGATGCGTGTGGGAATGCGCGCAAAAAACGGCGCCAGGGCTGCTTTAAAGGAACGTGGCAAAACAATCGCCACATCGTAAGACCGCTGCTGCAACTCTCTACCCAGGCGATAACGCGCGAATAATCCAAACTCGCCATGCCCGGCAGATTGGGTAATCGTGGCGCGAACTTCCGGCATTCTCTTAAGGATTGGCTCCGACCAGGCGGGCGCCAGCACATCGATGGCGGCAAGGGGATAGGTTTGTTGCAGGGTGATAAACAGGCTTTGCGCCATCACCATATCACCGACCCAGGAAGGCCCCACTACCAGGATTTGCTTTACAGGTGTTGGCATCCGGTTGCTGTCCCTGGCAGTAGAAAAACTTGCGTCAATCGCGATTCAGCCATTCCAGATAAGCTTGCACGCCTTCTTCAACCGTTTTAAACGGCGCATCATAACCCGCCGCCCGCAACGCGCTGATATCCGCTTCGGTGAAACTCTGATACCGGCCTTTCAAGTGATCCGGAAAAGGTATGTATTTTATTTCTCCCCGGCCGTAATACTGGATGACGGCATTGGCCACATCATTAAACGTCTGGCTGCGGCCGGTGCCAAGATTGTAAATCCCGGATTTTTCCGGGTGATCCATAAACCACAGATTGACATCCACCGCATCGCCGACGTAAACAAAATCCCGCCGCTGCTCGCCATTGCCGTAACCATCACAACCTTCAAACAGTTTGGCGAACCCATTTTCATTAAGCTGGTTATTCACATGAAACGCCACGCTGGACATACTGCCTTTGTGTTGTTCACGCTGACCATAGACATTGAAATAGCGGAAACCCACCACCTGGCTGACAAAGTCCGCTTGCAGGCGCCGTACATACTGATCAAACTGAAACTTGGAATACCCGTAGACATTCAGCGGCGCCTCATATTGCTGCTCTTCCTTGAACACCGAACTGCTGCCATACACCGCCGCGGAAGACGCATATAAATACTGGATTCTGTTCTGAAAGCAGTAATGCAACAGCGCTTTCGAGTATTCGTAATTATTTTGCATCATAAAGCGGCCATCCCACTCCGTCGTCGTGGAACAGGCGCCTTCATGAAAAATCGCGGTCACTTCGCCAAAGCCGTTCCCCGCCTGGATACGCTGCAAAAAATCATCCTTATCCAGGTAATCGGCGATATCGCAGTCCACAATGTTTTTGAACTTGGCGCCATCCTGCAGATCATCCACCACGATAATCTCGCTTATGCCACGCTCGTTCAAACCTTTCACGATGTTGCTGCCGATAAATCCAGCGCCGCCTGTGACAATAATCATCTCACTCACCTTTCGTTCAATATTTCTTTTTTAGGGAACACCTGATTAATTCGACATTCCGGACAAAGCAAAGCGGAGATCCGGAAACCAGTACTTTTGAATCAGTGTGTGACTGGATACCGGCCCCGGCTTACACCCTGCCGGGGCATGCTTTAACAGACGCCGGTATAACGAAACATTAATTAATCAGAGCTTTCTTAAGGAAGCTCTGAATAATTAATTATTTGTGATTTTTCGTCATTCCGGCGCAAACCGGAATCTAGCATTTTCAATGTATTTCTGGATGCCGGCCCCGGCTTACACCATGCCGGCGCATGCTTTTAAAGACGCCGGCAAGACGAAAAAGTCAATTAATCAGAGCTTTCTTACGATACCAAATTCAGGCGTCGGTTTTCAGTTGCCGGATCGCATTAATGGTGCGGGTTGTGGAGTGCCCTTCGACAAACTCCAGCACCACCACTTGACCACCCGCTTGCTGCACGCAACGGCCGCCGGCGATTTCATCCGGGCGGTAATCGCCGCCTTTCACCATGACTTGGGGCAATACGGAACAAATCAGCCGCTCCGGAGTCGCCTCGCCAAAATCCACCACCCAGTCCACGCACTCCAGCGCCGCCAGGACCGTCATACGGCTAGCGAGCGGATTAATGGGCCTACCAGCACCCTTCAATTGCCGCACCGACTCATCGCTGTTGACCGCCACAATGAGACGGTCACCCAGTTGCCGCGCCTGCTGCAGATACTGCACATGGCCTTTGTGCAGAATATCAAAGCAACCATTGGTCATCACGATGGTTTCACCATGCGCTTTGGCTACTTTTACCAAGTCCAGCAAGAGTTGCTCGCTGACGACCCCGCGGCTCACCGCGCTCTCTTCACGCAGAGCGCGTTGCAATTCCGGCACGCTCGCGGTCGCGGTGCCCAGCTTGCCCACCACGATACCCGCCGCCAGATTGGCCAGGCTCATGGCGTCCGCCA
>DATCIR010000015.1:0-25377 GCA_036507695.1 Gammaproteobacteria bacterium | reverse complement strand
ATGGTAATGCCGGGCGACAACATCAACATGAACGTGGTCTTGATTGCGCCCATTGCGATGGAAGAAGGGCTGCGCTTTGCGATTCGCGAAGGCGGCCGTACTGTCGGCGCCGGTGTCGTCGCGAAAATTCTTGAATAAGTAGTACCAACTATCGCCTGGTGGTGATATGATTCGCCACCCAAAAATTGTTTAATAACTTTCAGGTATTAGTAAAAGGACTAGAGAATGGCAGCTGGGCAAAGAATCCGAATTCGTTTGAAGGCGTTCGATCATCGCCTCATCGATCAGTCCGCTCGTGAGATAGTGGAAACCGCCAAGCGCACGGGTGCTCAGGTGCAAGGTCCTATTCCACTACCCACGAAAAAAGAACGTTGGACAATTTTGATATCTCCGCACGTGAATAAAGACGCGCGGGATCAGTATGAGATGCGCACACACAAGCGTTTAATGGACATTATCGACCCTACCGATAAAACTGTCGACGCTTTAATGAAGTTGGATTTGGCCGCCGGTGTTGACGTCCAAATCAAGCTAAGCTAGCACGCGCATTTACAATTATTTATGGTTTTGATAGCGGTTTTTTTTGCTATCACCAGTTTTATTTTTTGTTGTGTTGCCGGCTGCGTTGCGATAGCCGGCGGTTAACTTAAATACAGCATCGGTCAATCGAAATCGATGCGGTGTAGAGGATAATAAAGATGACAATTGGTATTGTTGGACGCAAAGCGGGTATGACTCGCGTGTTCACTGATGATGGTACGTCAGTTCCGGTCACCGTGGTCGAGGTCGAGCCCAATCGCGTTACTCAAGTTAAAACCATTGAATCAGATGGCTATCGCGCCGTACAGGTAACTACAGGTAGCCGTCGTCCATCACGTGTCAATAAACCCAGCGCCGGTCATTTTGCCAAAGCCAATACCGAAGCGGGACGCGGTTTATGGGAATTCCGCTTGGGCGCAGGCGAAGGCGAAGGTCTGGCGCAAGGCTCAAGTATCGGCGTCGATATTTTTACCCAGGGTCAGCGAGTCGATGTAACCGGCACCAGTATCGGTAAGGGCTTTGCCGGAGTTATTAAACGCTATCATTTCGCCGCTCAGGACGCGACACACGGTAATTCCCGTTCGCATCGCGCGCCAGGTTCTATTGGCCAAAGGCAAACGCCGGGCCGCGTTATCAAAGGCAAGCGCATGGCCGGTCACATGGGCAATGTGCAACGCACAATGCAGAACCTCGAAGTGGTCCGCGTGGACGCGGAACGCAATTTACTGTTAATCAAGGGTGCGGTACCCGGCGCGGAACAGTGCAATGTAGTTGTTCGCGCGTCGGTAAAAGCCCGTTCCGCTAACAAGGGCAGTTGAGGGGTTTGACGATGGATTTACAGTTAACAACAGAAACAGGCAAAGCCTCCACGAAAACCCTGGCGGTTTCAGACGAAAATTTTGCCGACGAATTTAATGAGGCTTTGGTGCACCAGGTGGTAACCGCTTACCTTGCCGGTGCTCGCAGCGGTACGCGGGCGACGAAAAATCGTTCTGATGTGCGTGGCGGCGGCGCCAAACCCTGGAATCAAAAAGGTACCGGCCGTGCGCGCGCGGGCAGTAGCCGCAGCCCCTTATGGCGTACCGGTGGTATGACCTTTGCGGTGCGGCCACAGGACCACTCGCAAAAAGTGAACAAAAAAATGTACCGCAATGCAATGCGGAACATTTTGTCCGAGCTGGTTCGCCAGGACCGCCTGATGGTAATTGATGAGCTAAAGCTTGAAGCGCCGAAGACAAAACAACTGGCTGAAAAACTCAAAGCGCTCGGATTGGAAAGCGCTTTAATTGTCGTGGATGAATTGAACGAAAATTTGTACCTGGCAGCCCGGAATTTGCGTAATGTCGATGTCTGTGAAGCGAAACGCTTGAACCCCGTTAATCTGGTTAGCAGTCACAAAGTACTGATGACTGTTAACGCCGTTAAACAAGTTGAAGGAATGCTCGCATGATTAATCCTAATATTGCGAATGTCTTGTTAGGGCACCACGTAACAGAGAAATCCACTCTGCTGCGTGCCGACAGCAACCAATATGTGTTCATGGTCGCCAAAGATGCCAACAAGCAGCAGATAAAAGCGGCTGTGGAAAAATTGCTGGATGTGAAAGTTGATTCTGTTACTGTGCTGAATAATAAAGGTAAAGTGAAGCGCTTCGGCCATCGCTTTGGCCGTCGTAAAGACTGGAAGAAAGCCTATGTGCGTATTGCCGAAGGCCAGACTATTCAATTACTGGAAGGCGAATAACCCGCTTTCAAAGCATGAATCAGGTTACGTAGTTAAGGAATCCGTCAAATGGCAATACAGAAAGCAAAACCAACATCACCGGGCCGCCGCTTTGTAGTCAAAGTATATGAACCGGATTTGCACAAAGGCGAACCGTACGCGCCGTTGGTGGAAAAGCAAAACCGTGGCAGCGGCCGGAACAATCAGGGCCGTGTTACAACCCGCCATCAGGGTGGAGGCCATAAGCAGCATTACCGCATCATCGACTTTAAGCGCGACAAAGTCGGTATCCGGGGAAGCGTTGAACGCCTGGAATATGATCCGAATCGCAGCGCGCATATTGCACTGGTGCTGTATGCCGATGGAGAGCGCCGCTATATCATTGCACCCAAAGGGGTGTCGGCAGGCAGCGAGCTTATGTCTGGTTCCGAGGCGCAGATTAAACCAGGTAATTGTATGTCCCTGAGACAAATTCCGGTCGGCACCATGATTCATTGTATTGAAATGAAACCCGGTAAAGGCGCGCAACTGGTCCGCAGCGCGGGGACCTCGGCACAATTGGTCGCCCGTGAAGGCGAATACGCAACGATCCGTTTGCGCTCCGGTGAAATGCGCAAGGTTCTTTCCGAGTGTAAGGCAACCATAGGTGAAGTCAGTAACAGCGAAAACAATTTGCGTTCTTATGGTAAAGCCGGCGCCAAACGCTGGCGCGGTATTCGGCCAACGGTGCGTGGCGTAGCGATGAATCCTGTGGATCATCCACACGGAGGCGGCGAAGGCAAGACTTCCGGCGGGCGTCATCCGTGTACTCCATGGGGTGTGCCGACCAAGGGCTACAAAACCCGGAAAAACAAGCGCACTGACGGCATGATCATACGCCGTCGTAACAAGAAATAACTCTTTATAAAGAAAACCGAAGAGGACATATAACAGTGGCACGTTCAGTCAGTAAAGGCCCTTTTATCGATGAACACTTGATGAAAAAGGTGATCGTCGCGGCGGAAGAAAAAAACAGGAAACCCATTAAAACCTGGTCGCGCAGATCAGTGGTTATTCCTGACATGATCGGTTTAACCATTGCGGTGCATAATGGCCGGCAGCATGTCCCTATATTTGTTACTGAGGATATGGTTGGGTACAAATTGGGCGAATTCGCGCCAACTCGGACTTTTAGAGGTCACTCAGGTGACCGCAAGGCTAAGTAAATCCTAGTAAGAGTAACGAATAAAAGGTCAGCGTATGGAAGTTAGTGCAAAGCTCAAAAATGCAGGTTTATCGGCCCAAAAGGGCCGCTTGGTAGCAGATCAGATTCGCGGCAAAAATGTTGAAAACGCACTGCAGTTACTAACATTTAGCACTAAAAAAGCCGCGCGCGTCGTTAAGAAGGTATTGGAGTCGGCAATCGCAAATGCGGAGCATAACGAAGGCGCCGATATCGACGAGTTGAAGATCGCAAAAATCTTTGTCGACGAAGGACGCTACTCGGCGCGCTATCATGCGCGGGCGAAGGGACGCGGTTCACGTATATTGAAGCGCACTTGCCATATCACAGTGACTGTCAGCGACAGTTGATTGGCGGGCGGATTGATAACAGGTAAACAACCAATAGCAGCGCAAGCGGAATTATAGAGAGGCTTTAATGGGTCAAAAAGTAAATCCAATCGGAATCCGGCTGGGCATCGTCAAAGACTGGACGTCTAAGTGGTATGCGGACACCAAGAACTTTGCAGATCATTTGAACATGGATTTAAAAGTGCGTGATCATATTCGCAAAGTGCTCGCTAATGCATCGGTTAGCCTGGTGCAGATTGAACGTCCGGCAAATAATGCGCGAATCACCATTCATACCGCGCGTCCGGGTATCGTTATAGGTAAAAAAGGCGAGGATGTTGAGAAGCTAAGAGCTGAATTGAGCAAGATGATGGGTGTTGCGGTTAACATCAACATCGAGGAAATTCGTAAACCGGAATTGGATGCCCGCCTGGTTGCGGAAAATATCGCGCAGCAATTAGAGCGGCGCATCATGTTTCGCCGTGCCATGAAACGCGCGGTTACCAATGCCATGCGGCTGGGCGCGCTGGGCGTTAAAGTGCGGGTGTCTGGCCGCTTGAACGGCGCGGAGATCGCGCGTACCGAGTGGTACCACGAAGGCCGGGTGCCATTGCACACATTGCGCGCCGATATCGATTATGGCGTAGTAGAAGCCAATACCACCTACGGTGTCATTGGCGTGAAAGTGTGGCTTTTTAAAGGTGAAGTTTTTGAAAAAGGCGCAATGCCAGTAGCTCAGACCGAAAAAGTCGCAGCGACGAGTGTGGAGTCTTAAGTTATGTTACAGCCAAAGCGCACCAAGTTTAGAAAACAACGTAAAGGCAAAAACCGTGGTCTCGCGTTACGCGGCAACGCGGTAAGTTTTGGCGAATATGGCCTCAAGGCAACCACTCGTGGCCGTATTACCGCCCGCCAAATTGAAGCAAGCCGCCGAGCCCTGACCCGGCACGTTAAGCGCGGTGGAAAAATCTGGATTCGGGTTTTCCCGGATAAGCCAATTACCAAAAAACCACTGGAAGTGCGCATGGGTAAAGGTAAAGGCGGTGTGGAATATTGGGTGGCACAAATTCAACCAGGCCGTATGTTGTTCGAAATGGAAGGCGTGCCTGAGGAACTGGCGCGGGAAGCGTTTCGTTTGGCTGCCGCTAAATTGTCAGTAAGTACAACATTCGTAACACGTACGGTGATGTGATGAAAGCGGAAGAGTTACGTAAGAAAAATTCCAAGGAACTGCAAGACGAGTTGCGGGAATTGTCAAAAGAACAATTCAAACTGCGTATGCAAAAAAGTTCTGGACAAATGAGCAATCCGACACGCATTAAAACAGTTCGACGGGATATTGCGCGGATTAAAACGATTATCACTGAAATGGGTAATAAAGCATGAGTGGAAGTGCTGAAACAAATGAAAAGATAATCCGTACCCGGGTTGGGCGCGTTATCAGCAACAAGATGAATAAGAGTATCACCGTCTTGATTGAGCGCCGCGTGAAACATCCATTGTATGGAAAATATGTTACGCGCTCTTCGAAGCTGCATGCCCATGATGAAAACAATGAATGTGGTATCGGGGACATGGTAACTATTACCGAGTGCCGCCCTATATCGAAAACCAAAGCCTGGCGCCTGGTTAATGTTGTCGAAAAAGCCAAGGTAGTTTAGTGAGTGCTATAAAGTAGGATTGCGGAGACACATCAATGATTCAAATGCAAACGGTTTTGGATGTCGCAGACAATAGTGGTGCGCGTCGGCTGCAATGTATAAAGGTGCTGGGAGGCTCCAAACGCCGTTATGCAGGTATTGGCGATGTTATTAAAGTCAGCATAAAAGAGGCGATCCCGCGCGGGAAAGTTAAGAAAGGTGAAGTATATGACGCCGTCGTAGTGCGTACGCGAAAGGGTGTAAGACGTCCGGATGGTTCGGTGATTCGTTTTGACGGCAACGCGGCCGTGTTGCTGAATAATCAGCTTCAGCCGATTGGAACCCGTATCTTTGGTCCCGTGACCCGTGAATTGCGTACTGAGAAATTTATGAAAATTATCTCATTGGCGCCGGAAGTTTTATAAGGCTAGGTAATTCAGGCAACCGTGATCGTAGTCAGAGAATAGAGAATTCAGTCATGCGCAAGATTAAAAAGGGTGATGATGTCATCGTACTGACCGGCAAGGATAAAGGCACGCGGGGTTCCGTGTTGCGTGTAACCAGCGACGACCGCGTCGTGGTTGAAAATTGCAACATGGTAAAGAAACACGTGAAACCAAATCCTAATACCGGCGAAGCAGGCGGTATCGTGGAACGGGAAATGTCAATTCACATTTCCAACGTTGCGCTGTTTAATCCCGTGACCGGCAAGGCAGACCGGGTGGGTATTAAAACCCTTGAGGATGGCCGTAAAGTACGCTTTTTTAAGTCAAACAATGAAGTAGTCGATTTGTAATAAGCAGGAATAACCAATGTCCAGATTAGGCGAATATTATAAAAGTAACGTTGTGGGTGAGCTGATGAAGCAGTTCAGCTATAAAAGCGTTATGGAAGTGCCAAAAATCACCAAGATTACCTTGAACATGGGTGTAGGCGAAGCTGTGGCGGATAAAAAAGTCATTCAGCACGCCATGGAGGATATGGCGAAGATCGCGGGGCAACAGCCGGTCGTGACTAAAGCGCGCATTTCAATCGCGGGATTCAAGATTCGCGATGGTTGGCCTATCGGATGTAAAGTCACTTTACGCCGCGAGCGTATGTATGATTTTCTGGATCGCCTGGTGACAATCGCCATCCCGCGGATTCGCGATTTTCGTGGATTAAACGCCAAATCGTTTGATGGACGCGGCAATTATTCGCTGGGTATCCACGAGCAGATCATTTTTCCGGAAATTGAATACGACAAGATAGATGCAATTCGTGGCATGGATATTACCTTTACTACCACCGCGAAGACTGATGAGGAAGCCAAAGCGCTATTGCTGGCTTTTAATTTTCCACTGAAAAAATAACCGGGATTTTTATACAAACGAGATTGCTATGGCAAAACTTTCTATTATTGTACGGGAAAAGAAACGCGAAATTACCGTTGCCAAGTACGCGGCCAAGCGTGCGGAATTGAAGCGCAAACTTAAAAACCCCGGCGTTAGCGACGAAGAAAAGGAACTGCTGCGGGAAAAATTCAATACTTTGCCGCGTAACGCCAGTCCTTGCCGGTTACGCAATCGTTGCCGGTTAACCGGACGCCCGCGTGGTTATTATCGCAAATTCGGCCTCGGCCGTAACAAACTGCGTGAAGCGGCGATGCGTGGTGATATCCCCGGCCTGGTAAAAGCAAGTTGGTAAACAAATTGGTTCTGATTGTAAAGACAGAGTTGGAGCGTATCGTATGAGTATGAATGACCCGATTGCAGATATGTTGACCCGCATTCGTAATGCGTTATCCGCAGAGAAAGTAACCGTCGATATGCCGACTTCAAAACAAAAGGTGGCTATCGCCGAGTTGTTAAAACAGGAAGGTTATATAAACGGTTACGCCGTCAATGATGCGGATGGCAAACCGGTATTGACTATCGATCTTAAATATTATGCGGGTAAACCGGTTATCGAAACTATTAAAAGGGTAAGCAGTCCCGGGCTGCGCGTATACAAGAGCAAGAGTGACTTGCCCCAGGTTATGGGTGGATTGGGCATTGCCATTGTTTCAACGTCCAACGGCTTGATGACTGAAAAAGCCGCTAAAAAAGCGGGACATGGCGGCGAAGTCATTTGCTATGTCGCCTAACATTTCCAGATAAGTGGCGTTCAGATAAAAGACGTTCAGATGAAAGACGGCGAAAGGTTAAAGTTTAGATGGCTTAACGTTTCGAAGTTTTATAAGAGCTTTATAAGAGTTTAAAAGGTTAAGGTGCCATGTCACGAGTAGCGAAAAATCCGATTGCAGTTCCGGCCGGCGTTGAAGTCAGTATTGCCAGTGGAACGATAAGCATTAAAGGCGCCAAAGGCGTATTGACCCAAAGAATCGCCGAAGCTGTCGAAGTATCGAAACAAGACGGTACATTGACGTTTTCCATGCGGGACGGTTACGCCAATGCCAGCGCATTGGCGGGTACCACTCGCGCTTTGGTGAACAATATGGTGAACGGTGTGTGCCGCGGATTTGAGAAGCGGCTCCAGCTGGTGGGTGTTGGCTATCGCGCGCAAGCACAAGGCAAAGTTTTAAATTTAACGCTGGGGTTTTCTCATCCGGTGAATTTCGCGGTGCCGGAAGGCGTAACGATTGAAACACCGAGTCAAACGGAAATTGTTATCAAAGGCGTTGATAGACAGAAAGTGGGCCAGGTTGCCGCTAACATCCGTTCAATTCGTCCGCCAGAGCCTTATAAAGGTAAAGGCGTTCGTTACTCCGATGAGCAGATTATTCGTAAGGAAGCGAAGAAGAAGTAATTCCGGAAATTAAAGTTACAGATCTTAGAGAGCAGGTTTATTGTAATGGAAAAAAAACAGCAACGTTTACGCAGGGCTCGCCGCACCAGGGCGCAAATCAAACGCTTGGCTACTTACCGGCTTTGTGTGTTCAAGACGCCGCGCCATACGTATGCGCAGGTTATTGAGCCGAATGGTTCCAAGGTTGTGGCTCAGGCTTCCACCGTCGAGGCGGAAATTAAAAAAGACCTGAAATATACCGGCAATGTCGCAGCGGCGGCCGCTGTGGGCAAAGCAATAGCGGAACGGGCAAAAGCATCAGGCATCGAAAGCGTTGCATTTGACCGGTCAGGTTTTAAATATCACGGTCGAATAAAAGCGTTAGCGGATGCCGCACGTGAATCTGGCTTACAACTATAAGGCTTAAACTATGAGTAAATTTGACGCAGCAGCCAACAGTGATGGGTACATTGAAAAGCTGGTAACGATTAATCGCGTGGCCAAGGTAGTGAAGGGTGGACGCATATTTGGCTTTGCCGCCTTGACCGTTGTGGGTGACGGCAATGGCCGCGTGGGCTTTGGACGTGGCAAGGCGCGTGAAGTGCCGGTTGCGGTGCAAAAAGCCATGGAAGATGCGCGTAAGAATATGAAAACCATCGCGGTCAAAGAAGGAACCTTGCAGTATCCGTTGATCGGTGTCCATGGCGCCGCAAAAGTTGTAATGTTGCCGGCATCGGACGGTACCGGAATTATCGCGGGCGGCGCCATGCGCGCCGTATTTGAAGCCGTTGGGGTGCGCAATGTGCTGGCAAAATGCATTGGCAGCAGTAATCCCATTAACGTTGTTCGCGCCACCTTCAAAGGTCTGACCGAGATGACGACCCCAGAGGCGATAGCGGCAAAACGCGGTAAAAGCGTTGAAGAAATTATTGGTTAATTTAATTTGCGAGTTCGATATGGCTGACGCACAAAAAATAAAGGTTACATTGATACGCAGTCTCCATGGCCGCGCTGTAAATCACAAAGCTTGCGCTACGGGTTTGGGATTACGCCGGATGCATCAGACCGCTACTGTTGAAAATTCACCCGCGAATCGCGGTATGATCAACAAGATTTCGTACCTGCTGAAAGTGGAGGAAGCATAAGATGCACTTGAATACGCTATCACCTGCTGAAGGTGCGAAAAAGACCGGTAAGCGCGTCGGGCGCGGGATCGGTTGCGGCAAGGGTAAAACCTGTGGCCGCGGCCACAAAGGCCAGACCTCCCGCGCGGGCGGATTTCACAAAGTGGGTTTTGAAGGCGGTCAAATGCCAATTCAACGCCGTTTGCCGAAAGTGGGATTTGTTTCGCGTAAGGCTAAGTACCAGGCTGAGGTTCGCTTGAACGAGTTGGAAAAAGTGGATGGCGGAGTTGTTGATCTGGAAGGATTGATCAAAGCCAATGTGGTTAGTGGCGAGATTAAATCAGCGAAAGTTATTCTCTCCGGCAAGATTGCTAAAGCGGTGACCGTAAAAGGCCTGGGCGTAACCAAGGGCGCCCGCGCAGCGATTGAAGCGGCCGGCGGCAAAGTCGAAGTTTAACATCGAAGTCTAACCACAGGCATTACAATGTCCGCATCACGTGAATCAGTCATGGCTGCAATGGGCTCGGGTAAGTTAACCGAACTCAAACAACGGTTATTGTTTGTATTCCTGGCCTTGATTGTATTTCGCATTGGTTCGTTTATCCCGGTGCCGGGCATCGATCCGGAAGCCTTAAGGATTTTGTTTGATCAGCAACGCGGCACGATTCTGGACATGTTTAATATGTTTTCAGGAGGCGCGCTCAGCCGGCTAACAATATTCGCGTTAGGCGTCATGCCTTATATTTCAGCATCGATCATCATGCAGTTGTTGACGACGGTGGTGCCCACGCTGGAACAGTTGCGGAAAGAAGGCGAATCGGGGCGGCGGAAAATTACTCAGTACACGCGCTATGGCACGCTGGTGCTGGCAACGTTCCAGGCGATTGGTGTGTCCATCGCATTGCAGTCACAAAGCGTCGGCGGACTGCAGGTAGTGCCAAATCCGGGATCGGCATTTGTAGCTATCGCGGTAGTCAGCCTGGTAACCGGAACCTTGTTTTTGATGTGGCTGGGCGAACAGGTAACCGAGCGGGGTATAGGCAATGGCATATCGTTGATCATTTTCGCCGGTATTGTGGCGGGTTTGCCCTCGGCGATTGGCGGCACCTTGGAATTGGCGCGTATCGGTGAAATGAGCACGTTTTTAGTGATCGGCATCCTGCTATTAGCCGTTGTGGTAACCGGATTCGTGGTGTTCATGGAGCGTGGTCAACGCCGCATTACAGTAAATTATGCGCGCCGCCAGCAGGGACGCAAGGTCTACGCGGCGCAAAAGACGCATTTGCCTTTGAAGGTCAATATGGCGGGAGTTATTCCTCCTATTTTTGCCTCCAGTATTATTTTGTTTCCTGCGACCTTGGGCAGCTGGGTTGGTACTACGGAAGGAATGGGCTGGTTAAAGGACCTTGCTTCCACCTTGTCGCCAGGACAACCCATTTATGTCGCGTGTTATGCCTTGGCAATAGTATTTTTTTGTTTCTTTTACACGGCGCTGATTTTCAATCCAAAAGACACCGCCGATAACCTGAAACGCTCAGGCGCTTTTATTCCGGGCATACGCCCTGGGGAACAAACAGCGCAGTATATCGATACCGTAATGTCGAGGCTGACGTTGGTGGGCGCGGTGTATATTACGGCGGTTTGCCTGTTGCCGGAATTCATGATCGTGTACTGGAATGTGCCATTTTATTTCGGCGGTACATCGTTGCTGATTATCGTGGTTGTGGTGATGGACTTCATTGCCCAGGTACAAGCGCATCTAATGTCGCATCAGTATGAAGGGTTGATGAAAAAAGCAAATCTTAAAGGTTACGGGCGCAGTGGCCTGGTACGGTAACCGGGTTGGATGATGGTTCGCTTATAGCGATTATTTTGAGGTAATGGACATGAAAGTACGTGCATCTGTTAAAAAAATTTGTAGGAAGTGCAAGATTGTGAAACGCAAGGGTGTGGTGCGCGTGATTTGCGAAGATCCGCGGCACAAGCAACGCCAGGGTTGATTTCGTTTGTATTGATTTGTTTTATTTAAAGATTTAGAATGTCGCGTTTGCCGCGACCGGTTTGGTAATGAGGTTTTAGGAGAGTAAGCAATGGCGCGTATTGCCGGTATCAACATTCCCGTTCAAAAGCACACTGTAATTGGGTTGCGGTCCATTTATGGCATAGGCCCCACACGCGCGCGTGATATTTGCGAAGCGTCGGGTGTAGCGGCGCAAACCAAGGTAAAAGATTTGACGGAAGAGCAGCTGGATAAAATCCGTGCCGAAGTCGCTAAATATATTGTTGAAGGCGACCTGCGCCGGGAAGTTTCCATGAGCATTAAACGGCTGATGGATTTGGGCTGCAATCGCGGTATCCGTCATCGTCGTGGACTACCGTTGCGCGGACAACGGACCCGGACCAATGCCAGGACGCGCAAAGGCCCGCGCCGCGCAATCAAAAAGTAACGGTTAAATCAAAAAAGTTTTATTTCTAAACGAGAGTTTAAACAGGTACTTATTTCATGAACGCTCCACGAGTTAAAAAACGCGTAAAGAAGAACGTTGTCGATGGTATTGCGCATGTTCATGCGTCATTTAACAACACCATCGTCACAATCACCGACCGCCAGGGAAATACCCTTGCATGGGCAACGTCCGGCGGGTCCGGGTTTCGCGGTTCCCGCAAGAGCACTCCCTTTGCGGCGCAGGTTGCCGCGGAAAACGCCAGTACTATCGTCAAAGAAATGGGCATGAAAAATATCGATGTGTGTGTTAAGGGTCCGGGTCCCGGCCGTGAATCCGCAATCCGCGCGTTGAACGCACAGGGATTTAACATTACCAGTATCACTGATGTTACCCCGATTCCACATAACGGATGCCGCCCGCCAAAACGGCGTCGCGTGTAGTAACTTTATATAGGCCGTAGAAGAGCAAGCTTGGAGACTGTTTAATGGCAAGATATGTAGGTCCAAAGTGTCGTCAATGCCGCCGCGAGGGAAACAAATTGTTTCTCAAGGGCGAGAAGTGTTTCACTGCCCGTTGTCCTTTTGAAAACCGGGCGTTTCCGCCGGGACAACATGGCCAGCGCCGCGGCCGGTTATCGGACTACGCAGGACAGTTGCGTGAGAAGCAGAAGGTTCGCCGTATCTACGGTATTTTAGAAAAACAGTTTCGTTTGTATTACGAGCACGCCGATCGCCGCAAAGGCGCAACTGGCGACTTTCTTTTACAGGCGTTGGAGTCCCGGTTGGACAACGTGGTATACCGCATGGGGTTTGCGTCGTCACGCAGCGAAGCCCGGCAACTGGTGCGGCATAATGCCATCTATGTAAACGGACATCGGGTTAACATTCCTTCCTGTCAGGTAAAACCGGCTGACGAAGTTGCAGTTAATGAAAAGGCAAAAAACCAATTGCGCATTCAAGGCGCTTTGGAAATGGCGAGTCAGCGTGGTTTTGTGGATTGGGTTGATGTGGACGTGAAAAAAATGCGTGGCGTATTCAAGGCACTGCCGGAACGCAGCGATTTGCCAACCGACATTAACGAACAGCTCATCGTAGAGCTTTATTCAAAATAATACTGACTTTAATCACCGGTGTAATCAATCGGTGCAATTGTGCTTGACCCCCTGTTGCTAGGGTTGACAGACACGTATGCGGGCTTATACAAGCAAGCAATGACTTTTAGTGCTAGAGAGGACTATTTCATGCAAGGTTCATTATCTGACTTCTTAAAACCTAGTATTGTCAGCGTCCAACAAGTGAACGATCGGCTTGCCAAGGTGACATTAGAACCCTTGGAGCGTGGTTTCGGGCATACGCTGGGTAACGCCCTGCGCCGCATACTCTTGTCGTCGCTGCAAGGCAGCGCAGTTACCGAGGTGCAGATTGACGGTGTGTTGCATGAGTACAGCACCATTGACGGTGTTCAGGAAGATGTTATAGATATCCTGCTGAACCTGAAAGGGCTGGCGTTGGTAATGCATTCGCGTGTTTTGGCTACGTTGACCCTGAACAAAAAAGGCGAAGGCCCTGTTACCGCGGCGGACATCAGCCTGGATCATGATGTGGAGATCGTCAATCCGGATCATATTATTTGTAACTTGACCAAGAACGGTGAAATTAATATGACCTTGAAGGTCGAAACCGGGCGCGGTTATCAACCGGCGAGTCTTCGCAGGAACGCCGATGAAGATCAGGCGATAGGACGTCTGCTGCTGGATGCATCATTTAGTCCGGTGACACGTGTGGCTTACGTGGTCGATAGCGCGCGGGTCGAACAACGCACCAATCTGGATAAGCTGATTTTCGAAGTCGAAAGCAATGGAACCATTGATCCGGAAGACGCGATCCGCAGCGCCGCAACTATTCTGCAGGACCAGTTATCCACGTTTGTCGATCTGGAGAGTGTGGAGCAGGCGGAAAAACGTGAAGAAGAGCCGGAAATTGATCCGATTCTGTTGCGCCCTGTGGATGACCTGGAATTAACGGTGCGCTCCGCCAATTGTCTTAAGGCCGAACAGATTTACTACATTGGTGATTTGATCCAGTGTACAGAAGTTGAATTATTAAAGACGCCGAATTTGGGCAAGAAATCCTTAACCGAAATTAAAAGCGTTTTAGCAACCAAAGGGCTGTCATTGGGCATGCGTTTGGAAAACTGGCCGCCTGCCAGTTTGAAAGAGCAAAAAGAAAGCGTGGCTTAATTTTCCGTAATTATTCTTTGATTTGATGTAGGTACCTAATCATGCGTCACCAATTATCCGGCCGTCAACTGAGTCGAAACAGCAGCCATCGAAAGGCGATGTTTAAAAACATGGCGTCATCGCTGTTTCGTCATGAATTAATCAGAACCACGTTGCCGAAAGCGAAAGAATTGCGGCGCGTCGCAGAGCCGCTGATTACCAAGGCTAAAGTGGATTCTGTCGCCAACCGGCGTTACGTTTATAATCGTCTGCGTGACCGTGAAATAGTTGGAAAACTGTTTGCCGAGCTGGGTCCCCGTTACAAGGTCCGCCCCGGCGGTTACCTGCGCATTCTGAAATGCGGGTATCGCGCTGGCGATAAGGCGCCAATGGCCCTGGTTGAACTCGTTGACCGCCCTGTCCTGGCTGAAACACCGGTAGCTGAAGATACTTCAGCGGAATAATACCGCTTCATGCATGGACTCGCTCATGCGATGAAAGCGCCTGACAATAACCCTGACAGTAACCCTGACAATAGCCCTGACAATAGCCCTGACAATAACAAAGCCGGCAGAATATGCTGGCTTTTTTATTGCCAAATGGATATGGATACAGGTGATATCTTGGCTAAGATACGGGAATCCGAACTGCCACTGACGCGCTAACTGAAATACCAATTTTCAGCCTCAAGTTCGATGCAGTCCGGACGTTATAGCAGTATTAGTAATTTCTTATAGACTTATCATTGCAATTCGGATAGAAATTCAAGCGGTTAGTTCCATCCACCTAGATTGAATGGAGACATCATGGAATTGACGATACACCAAGAAATCTTACTGTACGCATTTATCCTGGCGGCCGTTATGGGGGCGCTGGTTAACAAGACTAATTTCTGCACCATGGGTGCGGTGTCTGATTGGGTCAATATAGGCGACACCGGCCGTTTCCGGGCCTGGCTGTTTGCCATCGCTGTCGCCATGGGCGGCTTGATTCTCCTGGAATCAACCGGCTTGGTCGATCTGGATAGTTTTGAATTGAAAGATCTGCGTCCACCCTACCGCATGTCAAATTTCGAATGGCTGCGCTACGTGCTGGGGGGTGTGATGTTTGGCATCGGTATGACTTTAGCCAGCGGCTGTGGCAACAAAACCTTAATTCGTATCGGTGGCGGTAATTTAAAATCGGTTGTGGTACTGGTGATTGCGTCGTTTTTTGCGTACCTGATGGCGAAAACCGATTTCTATGGCGTGGTATTTTATAGCTGGATGAATCCGCTGTCCATTGAACTGGGTACGATGGGAATGGGCGGGCAGGATATTGGCCGGGTAATTGCCGGCACAACGGGCGCGGAAGACAGTATCAATATTCGCGCCATCACGGGCGGTATTTTTGTCGCGCTGTTAATGGTCTATGTGTGGAAATCCGCGGATTTCCGGAACAGTTTCAATAATATCCTGGGCGGATTAACCGTGGGCCTTGCGGTGGTTGCGGCGTGGTATTTAACCGGGGGAAGCAAAGGCCAGGAATGGCTGGAAAGCACTTCGTTTATGGATACACCTCCACGCGGCGTCGGCGCGCAGTCCTTTACCTTTACCAGCCCCATGGCGGATACTTTTGATTACGCTCTCCATATCACCAACACCAATTTTGTAACGTTTGGCGTTGTGGCATTAGCGGGTGTGATTCTTGGCTCACTGTTATACGCAGTGATTTTCCGCAAATTCCGCCTGGAATGGTTCCATTCAGGCAGGGATTTTCTAGCGCATGCCATTGGCGCGGTATTGATGGGTGTCGGTGGCGTGCTGGCGCTGGGGTGCACCATTGGCCAGGGCGTTACCGGTTTTTCCACCTTGGCGATTGGTTCCATGATGGCGTTTGTTTCATTGGTATTCGGCAGCGCGCTAACCATGAAGGTCCAATACTATAAAATGGTTTATGAGAGCGAAGCATCCTTTGCGGGTGCGCTGATTACCGCGCTGGTTGATCTTAAATTGCTGCCGAGCGGTATGCGCAGGCTCGAAGCAGTGTAAGCGCATAGCTTACATCGCTCCGGAACATTTCCAGAATCGATTCACGCACGTCTACTTTTTGCAGGGCGCCCCGGATCCGGGGCGCCCTTTGTTTTCAGCCGGTTAGCAAGATAATGCGGATTCAGGGCTTGTCATTCTCTGTGAGTTCTGTATGATTGCATCTCTTTTTTACGCGGGCCGTTAGCTCAGTCGGTAGAGCAGTGGACTTTTAATCCATTGGTCGAAGGTTCAAATCCTTCACGGCCCACCATCGTTTAGCTCAGTTTAGCTCAATGCCATCCAGCGCAATGGGTTCACCGGCACGTTAACGTCGTTTGCAAAATTCAATTCAACGGCCCACTGGAATAGCTTGTCAACATATGTCGTCATTACCCACTGAAGCCGGCCGTCGCCGTACCTTTGCCATCATTTCCCATCCCGACGCGGGTAAAACAACCCTGACCGAGAAATTATTGCTGTTCGGGCGCGCGATCCAGCTGGCGGGCACGGTTAAAGGCCGTAAAGCCGCGCGTCATGCCACGTCCGATTGGATGGCGCTGGAGCAGCAACGCGGCATCTCGGTGACAACATCGGTGATGCAGTTTCCTTATCACGACCATGTGGTGAATCTGCTGGACACCCCAGGCCATGAAGACTTTTCCGAGGATACCTACCGGACGCTCACAGCGGCCGACTCTGCGCTCATGGTGATTGACAGCGCCAAGGGTGTCGAGGAGCGTACCATTAAATTAATGGAAGTTTGCCGGCTGCGGGATACACCGATCATCAGTTTTATCAACAAATTGGATCGTGAAGGCCGCGATCCGGTGGAGCTGCTGGACGAAATAGAAAATGTTTTGAAAATTAAGTGCGCCCCGATCACCTGGCCGATTGGCATGGGTAAACGCTTTAAGGGTGTGTTCAATCTCTATGAAAACAATATCCATCTGTATAGCGCCGCGCACGGCGGCAAGATTCAGGAGGGAGAGGTTATAGAGGGCCTGGACAATCCCCGCCTGGATGAATTATTTGGCTCCTTGATACAAGAATTCCGCGACGAGGTTGAGTTGGTAAAGGGCGCCAGCCACGCATTTGATTTGCAAGCTTATCGCGAAGGTAAATTGACGCCAGTATTTTTTGGTTCAGCGATCAATAATTTTGGGGTTAGAGAGTTGCTGGATGCGTTGGTTGACTACGCGCCGCCACCGCCTTCACGCCATACCCTGAGCCGTGACGTCGACGCGACGGAAGAAAAATTTACCGGGTTTGTTTTTAAAATCCAGGCGAACATGGATCCGGCTCACCGGGATCGTATCGCCTTTCTGCGAATCTGTTCCGGCAGTTATAGCAAGGGTATGAAAGTCAAACACGTACGCCTGGGCCGGGATGTCAAAATACCGCATGCCATTACTTTTATGGCCGCCGATCGTGATCACGTCGATGAAGCCTATTCCGGTGATATCATCGGCATTCATAATCACGGCACCATACAAATCGGGGATACCTTCACCCAGGGCGAAGATTTGAAATTTATCGGTATCCCGTATTTTGCGCCGGAATTGTTCCGGCGCGCCGTGCTGCGCGATCCATTGCGAATGAAAGCACTGCAAAAAGGCTTGATTGAATTGTGTGAAGAAGGCGCTTCACAATTGTTCCGGCCGTTAATCAATAACGACCTCATCGTAGGCGCGGTCGGTATACTGCAGTTTGACGTAGTTGCCCATCGGCTCAAGCACGAGTACGGTGTTGAATGCCAGTTTGAGATTGTTAACGTGGCAACCGCGCGCTGGGTGACCTCCGATGACAGCAAGAAACTGGAAGAATTTAAAAAGAAAGTGCAGGATAATCTGGCGTTGGATGGTGGCGGAAAACTCACCTACATCGCCCCGACACGCGTTAATCTTGAACTCACCATGGAGCGTTGGCCGGATGTCCGGTTTCACGCAACGTGTGAACACTGAGTTGTTTCACAGCGGTTCTCTTTTCATCTGATTGGCCTTCCTGTCCTGACGGCTCTTCCATTGGAATTACTGGCAAACGTTAAATTTGTACATTGACGTTTTGCCGGATATCAATAACGATTAACGATCGCGGGAAATCAAGGCGGTCTAACCGCGGACGGGTGAATTTAGGCTTAACCAACTGCTGGCATGAGACCAGGCGGTGGGTGTTTAACTTCAAACATTAAAAAAATTCTGCCTGGCCGGGCTATGGAGTGTGTAAACTGGGCGGGAAATCGGATGTCCAGTATATAATGCTGGAAATTATTAAACAGAATTGATTGCTATTTGATCAAATTGCTTTTGCGTTGTGGCTAACTTACTGTTATATGGCGTAATTTCTGCATTGAATCACACCGCCGGCCGCCATCGGCCAATGCGTAACGCTATGATAATTTAGGAAAACCTGCCGGTTGCAGGTTAAAATACCGGCCCTCATGCGGATATCCTTCACGGTTAAGTTCCGGAACAGCAACGTTCTTCATGATAAGGTATGAATAAACCCGGCAATCAGGGATAGGTTGAGTTGTGAGAGTAATGAAAGATTTGGTACAGGAATTCAAGCAACGTTTTTGGGTTGGGAATCTGGATACCCGTTTACCGCTTGTTGCAGCGCTATTAAGCATTTTATTCTTAGCCCACAGCCTGGCTAGGCTTACCTGGAACGTGCTCCCACAACCCGAAGTGGACACCGGCGCAGCGCTGGTGCAATATGCGCGGCCTGCTGTCCAGCGAGAGGTTCGTGAGCAAGCGCTCGCGCGCAAAATTTATGATTACCACTTGTTTGGCAAGTATGAGCCGGATAAGGTGGTCGCATCGGCACAGCCGGTTGTGGTGCCCGAAACGCGGCTCAATTTAAAATTACGGGGGGTCTTCGCATCGAATGATAATAATGCGGCCCGAGCGATTATTGCCGATTCGAGGGGTGAAGAAGATTCCTATAGAATCGGCTCATCAGTACCCGGGGGCGCCATATTAAATGAAATCTATCCTGACCGGGTCATTCTCGAACATAATGGCCAATTGGAAACACTGAAGTTGCCGGCGGATGATGCACCCGAATCGGGTGCCGGCGAGACCGGCATCAGCGCCGTCGATACCAGTGGTGATAGCACCCCGCCCGTCAGCCGCATGCCAGACCCTAATATCAACCGGAACAATATTGATCAGGCGGCGGCCGGTACTGGGGACAATTCGGTATTACTGGGACAATACCGGGACGCATTAATGAACGACCCCAATAGCGTGATGGGCCTGGTGAATGTGCAGCCTTACCAGAAGGATGGCCAGTTAATGGGCTATCGGCTTCGGCCTGGGAAAGATCGTGCGTTATTGCAGCGGTTTGGGCTTCGCTCCGGCGATATTGTTACCGCGGTAAATGGCGTGCCCATGAATAACCCGGTCAAGGCATTGGAGGTACTACGGGATTTGTCTTCTGCGTCCCAACTAACGGTTGATGTAGAGCGCAACGGTACTCCTCAGTCGTTCACCTTTCAAATCCAGTGAAAGCAATCCGGCTGAGGCAGAATTAATATTTTAAGCAGACATATATCTATGTATAAAAACAGAAAACAAAATAACACAAAATGTGGAGCAGTAAAGCTGATTCAAGCACGGTTATGGCAGGCGGTGCTTGCGCTGGTTTTTTTGCTGGTAACCAATGGCCAGGCGATAGCCGAGAATGTGCGCCTTAATTTTAAAGGTGCGGATATTCAGGCGGTGATCACCAGTGTCGCGGATATTACCGGCAAGAACTTTATCGTGGATCCGAGGGTGAAAGGAAAAGTCACCATCATTTCCTCGCGCGCCATGAACGCCAAGGAAATTTATCAAGTGTTTTTAACCGTGCTGGATGTGCACGGCTACGCGGCGATCCCGAGCGGTAATGTCATTAAAATCCTGCCGGATGCCGACGCCAAACACAGCGGCGTACCCGCGTTAGACAAGGACGAAAAAACCCTTGGCGATGAGTCGGTGACACAAGTACTCGAGGTGCAACATATCGCCGCCGCGCAACTGGTGCCTATATTAAGGCCGCTGGTGCCGCCGCAAGGACACCTGGCCGCCTTTCCTCAAAGTAACATTTTGATCATTTCCGACCGCGCCCGAAATATTGAACGCTTGGTCAAGATCATCCAGCGTATTGATCAACCCGCCAGCGGTGAGATCGAGATTATCCGCCTGGAGTACGCCGCGGCCAGTGATCTGGTGCGGGTGCTGACCACCTTGCAGCAACAGGAACAAAAAGGCCAGGCTCCCGCGGAGAATCCGACGCTCGTGGCGGATGAACGAACCAACAGTATTTTAATTGGCGGGGATCGTTCCGACCGCTTGCAGTTGCGCGCCATTATATCTCACCTTGATACGCCCGCCGAGGTGGAAGGCGACACCCATGTGGTGTATCTCAAGTACGCTAACGCGAAAGACCTGGTGCCGGTACTTACCGGTGTGGGGGAAAGCACCAAAAATCTCGCCGTGGCCGCGGAGCCGGGCAAGGCAGCGCCCGCGCCGCCGCCCGCCGCGGTGCGCCGCAGTGCCGGCGGGAATCAGCCGCTGTTTGATATCCAGGCGGATGAAAACGCCAATGCCTTGGTAATTACCGCGCCGCCCAGTATTTTTCGCTCGCTGGAAGCGGTGATTCGGCAACTGGATATTCGCCGGGCGCAGGTGCAGGTGGAAGCGGTGATTGCGGAAATATCCTCGCAGCGTACCTCCGAGCTGGGTATTCAATGGATTTTTGACGGCTCCCAAGGCAACAAGCCGGTGGGCGTGATCAATTTTGGCAATAATCCGATTTCGGCGCTGGCCGCGGCGATTTCGTCTAGTGTCACTTCAATCTCCGATCCCTTTGGGCCCGGCATGACCGTGGGTGTGGGCCGCTTTGATAGCGACACGTTCAATTTTGCCGCGGTAATACGCGCGTTAGAGGGTGACGGCGCGACCAACGTTTTGTCCACGCCCACCCTGGTTACCATGGACAACGAAGAAGCGGAAATATTTATCGGCCAGGAGGTATCGATTCCCAGCGGTTCCTTTACCGTATCCGGCAGCACGGCCACGAATCCCTTTACTACTTTTGAGCGGGTGCCGGTGGGTATCAAATTAAAGGTCAAGCCGCAAATCAACGAGGGCAACACCGTGCGGCTCAACATCGAGCAGAATGTGGATAGTTTCGCCGCGGGAACAGCCGGCCAGGGCGATATCGTTACCAATCAGCGCACGATCAGCACCACGGTCGTCGTCGATGACGGCAAGGTCTTGGTGCTGGGCGGCCTGATCAAGGATGATTTGCTGGAAAACTCCCAGAAGGTTCCCTTGTTGGGCGATATTCCCCTGCTGGGCGCTTTGTTCCGTTCCAAGAGCGTACAGAAGATAAAAACCAATCTGTTGATATTTTTACGTCCCTTGATATTGCGCGATGAAGCCAGCGCCATGGCCTTAACCAATAGCAAATACAAGTATATTCGCGATCTGCAGGTGGAGAAGCGCAAAGAAGGCGTGCCTTTATTGTCCGACGAACTTACGCCAATGCTGGAGGAGATGGAAAATTATCTGGAGTTGCCGCCGGCATTCAAGGAACCCCGCAAACAAGGTGAATCGCAGCTGGACTACGAAATTAAGCAAGAGCGCAGTGAAGACCTGGTCGAGCCACCGGAAAGATAACTTATCGCATGTCTATTTTTAGCAAATCCTCTGAGGAACAACAACAGGATCTCCCGGGGCAGTCCGCATCGGAAGCCGCCGGTCAATTGCCGATGGCCGGTAATACGGTTGAAGCCCCGGGGCAGCAAGAAGCGGGCAAACCGAAAACGCTGCCATTCACTTTTGCGAAACGAAATGGGGTGCTTGTCAAAGAAGTGCGTGAAGGGGAAGCGGTGGTATTGTCGCGCCCGGATGTTTCCCATTTGATTGTCGCGGAACTGCGCCGCCACCTGGGTATGCCGGTGCGCCTGGAACTGATTTCACCGGATGAATTTGACGCGCAGTTGCAGCGGGTCTATGAAGACGGCTCCGGGCAGGCCATGCAAATGATGGATGATCTGGATGAGGATGCGGATCTTTTTTCCGTCGCCAATCAAATGCCGGAGCCGGAAGACCTGCTGGAAAGCGCCGATGACGCGCCCATTATTCGCTTGATCAATGCACTGCTGACCCAGGCCATCAAGGAAAACGCCTCGGATATACACATTGAACCCTTCGAAACCAAACTGGTGGTGCGGTTTCGGGTGGATGGCGTATTGCGTGAAGTTTTGACTCCCCGCCGGGTGTTGGCACCCTTAATCGTTTCGCGCGTCAAAGTCATGGCCAAGCTTGATATCGCGGAGAAACGATTGCCGCAGGACGGGCGTATTTCGCTCCTGGTTGCCGGCCGCGCGGTGGATGTGCGCGTATCGACTATTCCCACGGGGCAGGGAGAGCGGGTGGTTTTGCGTCTGCTGGATAAACAGGCCGGGCGCCTGGATCTGGAACAGCTCGGCATGCGAACCGAGGCACTGAAAGTAATGCAGCGTATTATTCATCGTCCCCATGGCATTTTGCTGGTCACCGGGCCGACCGGTTCGGGTAAAACCACCACCCTTTACGCGGCAATCATCAGTATTAACAACCGCAAACGCAACATCATGACGGTGGAAGATCCCGTGGAGTATCACCTGGAAGGCATCAGCCAGACCAATGTGAATACCAAGGTCGACATGAGTTTCGCGCGCGGCCTGCGGGCGATTTTACGCCAGGACCCGGACGTGGTAATGGTGGGTGAGATTCGCGATTTGGAAACCGCGGAAATCGCCGTACAGGCGAGTTTAACCGGCCATCTGGTATTGTCCACCTTGCATACCAACAGCGCCGTAGGTGCTGTTACCCGTCTGCGTGACATGGGCGTTGAGCCCTTTTTGCTGTCATCCAGTTTATTGGGTGTGCTGGCCCAACGCCTGGTGCGTAAACTGTGTGATGACTGCAAGGAGCCTTATACCGCCAATGAAGTGGACTGTGAGCGCTTAGGCTTGGACAAGTCCGATCCGCCCACGCTCTATAAAGCCAAAGGCTGTCCCAAGTGTAATTACCAGGGATTTCGCGGACGCAGTGGTATTTATGAATTGGTTGAAATCAACGATGTACTGCGCACCATGATTCATGATGGATCGGGAGAACATGAAATCGAAGCCTACGCCCGCACCCGGTCGCCCAGTATTCGCCAGGACGGTATCGACAAAGTAGTGGCCGGGGAAACGTCCGTGGAAGAAGTGTTGCGGGTTACGATTGAAGCCTAATCTTCGAGTTATTAACAATTCCAATTTTGCCGTAGTTATCGTATTAACTACCTTATTAGTTACTGATTAACTACCAAAGTGAAGGCCAGCCGGTTTGAGACTCACAGTGCAATGCGGGAAATAACATAGCGATGGGCGCATTCGAATATACAGCCTTGGACAACCGGGGACGCGAGAAAACCGGCGTTCTCGAAGGAGACGCGGCCCGGCAAATCCGCCAGCAACTGCGTGAACTGGGCTTGACTCCCATTTCCGTGGAGGAGGTCAAACAGCGCGAAGCCCGCAGCCGTAAAACTATTTTCAAGCGCAAAATCAGCGCGACGGATTTATCCCTGATCACCCGGCAATGGGCAACACTGGTGCGTTCGGGTATGCCGGTCGAAGAAGCGCTGCGCACGGTGGCCCAGCAGTCGGAAAAAGCGCGCCTCAAAAGTATGGTCGTCTCGGTGCGCTCGCGGGTTATGGAAGGCCATTCGCTGGCGGTGGCGCTGAGTGATTTCCCGCATATTTTTTCCGAACTCTATCGCGCGACAATCGAAGCGGGTGAACAGTCCGGTCATCTTGAAGTCGTCTTGGAGCGCCTGGCGGACTACACCGAAACACGCCAGCAGATTTCCCAAAAAATGTCCCAGGCGATGATCTATCCGGTATTGCTTACCCTGGTAGCGATTGCCGTAGTGATAGGCTTGTTAACTTACGTAGTCCCCAAGATTGTCCAGGTGTTTGAGAGTATCGGCCAGGAGCTACCGCTGCTGACCAAAGGTTTAATCGCCACCAGTGCGTTTTTATCATCGAATGGGTTGTACATTTTGTTCGGCCTGTTGGTATTATTAGTAATATTCAGTTATCTCATGCGGGTGGAGCGGTTCCGTAAAGCGTTTCACCGGTTCCTGCTGGGCCTGCCCCTGGTGGGCCGCATGGTCCGCGGCGCCAACGCGGCGCGGTTTGCGCGGACCTTAAGTATCGTGGCAGCCAGCGGGGTGCCGATTCTGGACGGCCTGAGAATCGCCTCGCAGGTTATCAGTAATTTGCCCATGCGAGAGGCGGTATTAACCGCCGCGAGTAAGGTCAGGGAGGGTTCGGCAATATCAAGCGCTTTGGACGCCAGTAAGTACTTTCCACCCATGACCATACACTTGATCGCCAGCGGTGAAGCCTCCGGCAATATTGAAAATATGCTGGAGCGGGCCGCGGACAGTCAGGAACGCGAAATTGAAGCACTGACCGCGGGTTTACTGGGTATTTTCGAGCCCGTGCTAATCCTGGCGATGGGGGGCATTGTCCTGGTCATCGTGCTGGCGATCTTGTTGCCTATCTTTGATATGAACCAATTAGTACGCTAACCCCAAGTTCCTTCCATAACACAGCGCTATCTGCTTGCTTTAAAATACAATCGGTTCCACCAAAGCAATTAATTGCAAAAATTTTTATCAAAAATGACAAAAACCGGGTTTTTTTGCGTGCAATGATCGTATATAGTTTTTATTTATAAATACGCTCTATATAACCGATCAGCGTTTTTAGAATAAATATTTTAGAATAAATAAATATTTTAGAATAAATAACTGGCGCAACCAGATTCAACAGCCCATGCAGTGTAATTACCAGCGTAGTAAATCAGAATAAAACTATCCACGGGGACACGTTTTTTAAGATTATCTTAAAAAAGCGGTCAATACTGGCGCGCATTGCGCCGGTTTGCTGGACTTGAGCAGGACGGAAGTTTGCAGTTTGTAAAGCAGTGCATATTCGGAGGAGCGCCCGGCGCATCATTGAGAGGAATGAATGCCAAGGATGGGCGTTTAATGTCTCTGGAAGTATAAGTAGAATTAGGGGTGGTTCCTTCGGCAGGGCTATAGTCCTTTAAATCTGGCCCGGATTGTACCGGCACAGGGACGATAGGTCCGAGATCTCGCAAAAATTACGGTCCCGACACGAAAAGGGAATATTTAAATGTCAACAGATAGAGACAGGCTTGCATTTGAAAGTTCTATTATGGCTTTGCAGGCGGAGATAGCGAATGCGGGCACACATCTAGCCCGCCTTTCGCAACTCGACCATGAAAATCGCTAATGTTCGCAACCTCCAAA
>DATCIR010000014.1:0-10371 GCA_036507695.1 Gammaproteobacteria bacterium | reverse complement strand
CGTTCACCATTCGTTTGCCGTTAACACTGGCAATACTGGACGGACAACTGATTCGCGTTGGCAGCGAAACCTACATTGTACCCCTGGTTTCCATTATTGAGTCCCTGCAGATAAGAAGGGAAAATCTCAATAAAGTGGCCGGCCAGGCGGAAGTATACAAACTGCGGAATGAATACATTCCTTTCATACGCATGCACGAGCTTTTCGGCATTGCAGCGCAATCAGCCGATTTAAACGGTGGCTTGATGGTTGTCGTTGAAGGCGATGGAAAACGCGCGGGACTGGTAGTTGACGACTTGCTAGCACAACAGCAGGTGGTCATTAAAAGTCTGGAAACCAATTACCACCGTATTGAAGGCCTGTCGGGAGCCACGATACTCGGTGACGGAACTGTCGCTTTGATTGTTGATGTAACGGGTTTAATTAATTTATCTCACAAATCCTATTCACCCCGCTCCGGTAACTCCGGCGCAAGAAATGTTACACAAGTAGCCGCGGCTTAAGGAGAATATTCTATGAGCTCTGCTCAATATGCTGTAGACGAAATAAACACGAAAAACGCTTACGAGGAAGACAACAAAAACCAGTACCTGACCTTTATTTTAGCGGGTGAGGAATACGGAGTTGATATTCTTCAGGTGCAGGAAATAAAGGGCTGGGACAACGTGACTAAAATTCCTAACGCCCCGCTTTATATAAAAGGTGTGATGAATCTACGCGGCGCCATAGTGCCGATTATTGACTTGCGCCAGCGGTTTAACCTGGAAAATCTTGAATATGGTCTTATGACGGTTGTAATCGTTTTGAAAGTGACTAGTGACGGCCGGGAACGCACTATGGGTATTGTCGTTGACGCTGTATCCGACGTCTATGACATTGCCAAGGACGATATAAAACCGCCTCCTGATTTTGGCGACTCAATCAGTATCGAATTTTTAAAAGGCCTCGCCACGGTCGACAAAAAGATGGTCATGATCCTGGATATAAATCACCTGTTAACCAAGAACGAAATGGAGATTTTAAATTCCGCTTCAAGACGGGGCGCGGGTGGCAACTCAGTTGGAAAAGCGGCATCACAACAGGCTGATAGCGCAACGAATATCGCACTGTTGGAAAAAACCTTTGCCGCGCTGGCACCACAAGGCGAACAGTTGACGAAATGCTTTTACGAGAAGCTATTCTCCCGTCACCCCGCTGTGAAACCGTTGTTCGCGCATTTGAATATGAAAGAACAGGAAACCAAGCTGCTTGCCGCTTTAAAACTGGTGGTGGGAAATCTGCGTAATCCGCAGCTACTTACGCAGACCCTGGAAAAACTCGGCAAACGGCACAAAGACTACGGTGCTGACGCCGGTTTGTACGAGGCGGTCGGCAACACATTGATTGATGTGCTCAGGGAAGCCTCCGGTACTCAATGGACTGATGCTGCAAATAACGCGTGGACCGGCGCTTTGCAGAACATATCCGGCATTATGCTGAGAGCTGCAAACGAGTAGTGTCCTTTCGGAAATATTATCATTGGCTTTGATCACTAAATGGAGAATTTTAACATGGCTTCCCCAGCAAAACGTAAACCCACCAATGGCAAAAAGAATGGCGTAAAGGCCGATGCAAGCCGTACCACCGCGCGCAAGAAATCGCCTGGTTCCAGTTCAAAAAAGACAGCTTTGGATATCGAAGTATTGGAGCAATCGTTCGCAGCGCTTGCGCCTTATGGCGAAGCGCTGGTTGCGCGTTTCTATGATGAACTTTTTAACCGCTATCCGCAGGTCAGAAGTTTATTCAGAAATACCACCCAGGAAGAACAACAACGCAAGCTTCTATCAGCTTTAAAATTGGTGGTCAATAATTTAAGAAACCCTGACGCACTGACAACAACGCTGCAAAATCTCGGCAAACGTCACCAGCAATACGGTGCTGTGCCAGGACACTATCAGGCAGTGGCCAGCACATTGCTGGATGTAATGGAAGAGTTTGCCGGAAATTCATGGACGGATGAAGTGCATACTGCCTGGAGTAATGCGCTGCAGACGATAGCGGAAATCATGTTAAATGCTTATGACAATACGGTGGACACCATGGCTACAAGCAGGGTTGCAGTCAACAACGCCGCATCACAAAGGAACGATGAACTCGTACGGCTAAAATCCGCGGTTGACGGTGCGCTGACGCCGATCATGATGGTGGACCGGAATCTAACCATTACCTATGTTAATCAATCGACAAAGAAACTGCTAAAACAGTATGAGGATACTCTGCGCGGGCTCTATCCCGGTTTTTCCGCGGACCGCATCGTTGGGGCCAACATTGACATGTTTCACAAGAATCCCGCTCATCAACGCCAATTGCTCGGTAATCCGGCCAACCTGCCCTATTCGACCGATATTAAAGTGGGCCCGCTCACGTTCAGGATCAATGTGAGCGCGCAATATGATACGCTGGGCAATTATTCCGGCAACACGCTGGAGTGGTCCGACGTTACCGAGCTACGCCAAAAAGAAGGTGATGTCATGCGCCTGCAAGGCACAATCGACGGCGCCATGACGGCATTCATGATGGTGAATAGAAACCTGCAGATAACTTATGTTAATCAGTCAACCAGAAAATTGCTGAAAGAACATGAAACGACATTACGGAAAATTTATCCGGGATTTTCCGCCGATTCCATTGTGGGAACCAATATCGATATGTTCCACAAAAACCCGGCGCATCAGCGGCGATTGCTGGAAAACCCGGCCAACCTGCCTTATTCCACGGATATCCAGGTAGGTCCACTAACATTTAATATCAATGTCACGGCGATCAGGGACGCAACCGGTGCCTATGTCGGTTGTGCTTTGGAATGGTCCGATGTTGGGGAACTCCGCAAAAAGGAGTTTGAAGTCGCTCGGCTGCAATCCGCCGTGGACGGCGCGGAAGCCAATATCATGCTGTGTGACGGCGACCTGAATATCACTTATGCCAATCCGGCGGTCGTGAATATGCTGTTGCGGCGTCAAAGTGAACTACGCAAAACCTGGCCTAACCTCGACGCCAAAAAGCTGGTTGGCCAGAATATTGACCAGTTCCACAAAAATCCGGCGCATCAACGCACCATTCTCACAGATGTCAATCGTTTGCCAAAGAAAGCTGAAATCAAAGTGGGTGACCTGGAATTCGAAGTTAATGCTACGGCGATCGTGGACCATAAAGGCAACTACATGGGTAACATGGTGCAGTGGGGTGATATAACCGAACAAAAAGACGCTGAACGGCAAATTCGAAATCTGATAGATAACGCCATTGTTGGCAAGTTAGATCAACGTGTCGATACGACCGAATATGCCGGTTTTATGCGCGGCTTGGGTCAAGGCATCAATAACCTGATGGATACCGTTGTGATCCCCTTGAAGGAAATCACCACGGTGATGAGTAAAGTCGCAAACGGCGATCTGACCAGTAATATGTCCGGTGAATTCGAAGGAGATTACGCGCTGATGCGCGACGCCGTGAATACCACGTTGAGCAATCTTGTTGATGTGGTTACCAAGATACGCCAGTCCAGCGGTAGTATCGCATCCGCCAGTTCCGAAATCGCCCAAGGCAATGCCGACCTGAGCCAACGAACCGAAGAACAGGCTTCGTCCCTGGAAGAAACCGCATCCAGCATGGAAGAACTGACCAGCACCGTCAAACAAAACGCTGATAATGCGCGGCAAGCGAACCAACTTGCTTCCGGAGCACGCGATGAGGCGGAAAAAGGCGGTGATGTAGTCGGTAAAGCGGTCACCGCGATGGGTGAAATCAACAATGCCAGCAAAAAAATCGCCGACATTATCAGTGTCATCGATGAAATTGCGTTTCAAACTAATTTGCTGGCGCTGAACGCCGCGGTCGAAGCGGCGCGGGCTGGAGAACAAGGGCGCGGCTTCGCCGTAGTTGCCTCGGAAGTCCGCAACCTGGCACAACGCAGCGCGGGCGCCGCCAAGGAAATCAAGGCGCTTATCAATGACAGCGTGCGTAAGGTTGAAGATGGTTCCAAACTCGTCGATCAATCCGGCCAAACCCTGGTTGAAATCGTCAATGCAGTGAAAAAGGTCAGCGATATCGTGGCGGAAATCGCCGCCGCCAGCCAGGAACAGTCGGCCGGTATTGAACAAGTCAATAAGGCAATTGTTCAAATGGACGAAGTTACCCAACAGAACGGCGCCCTGGTCGAAGAAGCGGCCGCCGCCAGCGCCGCGCTGGATGAACAGGCCAAGAGCCTGGATAACCTGGTAAGCTTCTTTAACATCGGTTCCCAGGCCGAACAACAACTGCAAAGCGCTCAACAACGGCAACAACAGCAAAAAACACAGCGCGGCAAACGCCTGAACACGTCTGGCACGGCGCACCGCACTCCTCAATCCGAGAGAGTGGCAAGACAGGCCGCTGTGCGTAAAGCGGAAGATGATGGGTCATGGGAAGAGTTCTAAGTCATGATCCAAACCGCGCCGGAGTGGGATCGCGAGTTTATTTTCACGGAGCAGGATTTTTATGTCCTGCGTGAATTAATAAATCGCCATACGGGTATTTGCCTGTCGGAAGCGAAAAAGGAGTTGGTGTACAGCCGGTTGACCCGCCGGTTGCGCCAACTTAAGCTGAAAAGCTTTGCCAAATATTGTCAATATTTGCAATCGGAGTCCAGCGGTGAAGAGCTTGTCCACTTTATTAATGCCGTCACAACCAATCTCACCGCCTTTTTCCGGGAGCCACATCATTTTGAGTATTTGTGCAGGAGTCTTTTACCGGAACTTGCGGCAAAAAAGTCGGGTAAGCAGCGCTACCGTTTTTGGTCCGCCGGCTGCTCAACCGGCGAAGAGCCGTATAGCATGGCCATGTGCATCAGCGAAACGCTTCCTTTTGAAAATAGCTTTGATATTAAAATTCTTGCCACCGACCTCGACTCCTCGGTTTTGGACGTTGCCATTAGCGGCTTATACCCGATAGAAAAACTCAAAGTGATTTTACCCCATCGGCAAAATAAATGGTTTCCCAAAGGTGAGTCTTTTAATCACGGCCTTATGCAGGTTCGGCCTGACCTGCAAAATCTCATTACTTTTCGCCAGTTAAACCTAATGCACGAATGGCCCATGAAGGGGCCATTTGACGCGATTTTTTGCCGCAATGTGGTTATTTATTTCGACAAATCAACTCAGCGAATTTTGGTGGATCGGTTTGCCAATTTATTGGGCCCGGGCGGCTATTTGTTTTTAGGGCATTCAGAATCGTTATTCAAAGTCACTGACCGTTTCAAACTCGTCGGCCAAACGATATACCAGAAAATACGATGACTAATCCCTTACACAGAATTCTTGGCTCGGACACGCCACCGGAGTCACCCGCTGTGGCCCTGCCCGGTTTTGAAAAAGTCCGGCGTTATTGGGACCGGGATAATCATCGATTTGCCGCGAAAATATTGCCGGGTGAATATTACGTTACAACCCATGACGAAGTGATCGTAACCACACTCGGATCCTGTATTTCCGCCTGCGTGAGAGACCGGATTTACGGTGTCGGCGGTATGAACCACTTTATGTTGCCGGCGCAAATGCTGGAATCGGATAGCTGGAGGAATTCCCGCATCAGCCTGGCCAATCGTTATGGAAACCACGCCATGGAAAATCTGATCAATGACATTTTAAAAAATGGCGGTGAGCGCCACAATCTGGAAATCAAGATTTTCGGCGGTGGCAGGATTCTGGCGCAAATGACCGATATCGGCAAACGCAACATAACGTTTATAGAGAATTACGTCGCTACTGAGAATTTAAGTTTATTGGCAATGGACGTCGGAAGTAGTTACCCCCGGAAAGTGGTTTATCACCCGGCCAGCGGTAGGGCAAAAGTGAAAAAGCTGCGCGCCTTGCAAAATAACACCATTATCGAACGCGAAACGCGTTACCTGCAGGATATCCAGCAACGGCCGCTGGAAGGTGATATTGAACTGTTTTAACGGGAACTAAGCGTGTTTACTCCAGAGCATAGAATAAAGGTGTTGATCATTGATGATTCCGCTCTCATCAGAAAGGTGTTGACCGGCATTCTGAATTCCGCCCGCGATATCGAAGTAGTCGGCACGGCCCCAGATCCTTTCATCGCACGGGACAAAATAAAGGCCTTAAATCCCGATGTGCTGACATTGGACGTTGAAATGCCGAAAATGGACGGCATATCCTTCCTTGCCAATCTTATGCGCCTGCGGCCTTTACCGGTGATAATGATCTCTTCCCTGACGGAAAAAGGCGCCGATGTCACGTTACAGGCGCTGGAACTGGGCGCGATTGATTTTATTTCCAAGCCCAAGCTTGATCTGGTTGACGGCTTACAGCCCTACACCAGGGAAATCCTGGAAAAAATACGTATCGCGTCAACGGCTAAGGTCCGGACTTTATCGGTCCCCAAATTGAACGTTAACCCGAAATATTCGGCGGACGCCATTATAAAGTCCAGGAAAACCCGGAAACATTTTAAAACCACGGATAAAATTGTCGCGATTGGCGCATCCACCGGAGGAACCGAAGCCATCAAGGAAATATTGACTGCGTTGCCCGCCAACTCACCGGGAATCGTCATTACCCAACATATTCCGGAAACATTTTCCAAACCCTTCGCTGAACGCATGGATAAAAACTCAGCGATGACAGTATTCGAAGCCATGGATGGCCAACAAATTCTGGCGGGACATGTCTATATCGCGCCAGGAGACCGTCACTTGGTTGTTGAGCGAAGCGGCGCCCGATATATCTGCCGGCTGCACGATGGGCCTCCGGTAAATCGGCACCGGCCGTCGGTTGATGTAATGTTCCGTTCCATCGCACAGAATGTGGGGCCCAACGCAATCGGTATACTGCTTACCGGAATGGGCAATGATGGCGCCTCGGGCTTAAAGGAAATGCATGATGCGGGCGCAACAACAATCATCCAGGATGAAAAAAGCAGCGTGGTGTGGGGAATGCCGGGTGAAGCATTTAAATTGGGCGCTGTCGACGTAATCCATCCCATCGACACCATGGCGGATTGTATTTTAAAAACCATCAACAAAATGGCCAGCGCACAAGTGAAATTGTCAAGCCAACAAAAATAATGTTCTGGTGAATCGTAACGAAAAACCATCAACACGTTAACTTTGAGAATCCCTATGTTATCCGAGCAAAAAAAAACCATACTTGCGACTACACTGCCCTTTTTCCTGATTTGTTTTGGTACTTTTATAGTTTCGGATTCCGGAATATTTCAACAGTTAGCACTGTTGTTGCTGTTTCTCCTGGTTGTCCTCTTGTACGGGTCACTTTGCTCAAGCTTGCGGTCTAAAACCAATAACCAGCAGGGTTCCAATATGTCGAACATTAAAAACCTTGCCATTGATATCAAACAATTCTATGAATTAGTCGAATCAACGATAAAATCAGATTTACACATCATGCGGTCGGAAACGGAACAAATCAAACATGTCGTGTGCGACGCCGCAAAACAATTAACAGAGTGTTTTTATGGTATATCGTGCAACGCAAGCAAACAGACACAATTGGTTCACTCGCTATTAGCCGCCATAAATACCGGTGACCATGGAAGAGAATTGTCGGACTTGAAATATGCCTGTGAAAAAATAACAGAGCATGAGGCGGCTGCGATTCGTTTGCTGCAATTTGAGGATATCGTGGTACAAATCGCGGATAACCGTATCCAGTATGCCAATGACGTGGATGCATTTCTGAAAGATATCAAGGCGCTTTTGGATGAATACCTGGATAACATACGCATGAATCGTGGCGCTGCCGGTCATCTAACAACTGTGACCAGCGCCGCGCGATTTACCCGGCGTAAGCGTTTACCCCCGGATAGAAAAGCGGCACAGCAACAGGATATGACCGAAGGTGGAATCGAGTTATTTTAAGACGCTTTGAATTCGCCTCATGCTTTTACGTACCGGTTTTGCTATACACGATATCTTTACGTAAGGTCTATCTAAAATCCCTACGTTTTTCCTCAATTAATCGCGAACCGGAACAGGGGATAGATTACGCGCGACGAATAAATCGTATTTCTTCCGGTTGCTTCCAATAATTATGCATGAACAGTTTAACGCCCGCTAATATTTTGTTTTTGCAGTACACAATAATGCCAAACGAATACTAAAATTAACTGCTAATTAATTTTGGTTTTTAATTTCTAACTCGCACAATTGCTTTTTTAAGGTAGAATGCGCAAAGCGTGTTACGCGTGCTAGTTTTTTTATCTGAATAAAAATAAATAGCTTACTGTATTGGCTGCCGCGGCTTTTTATCAGATTAACAGTTTTCAGTTTCGCCGATGTAACTCACTAAACTATGATTTTATGATCCAGTTTAACGATGACCTTTGTTTTATCACCACCATCGCCATGGGTATGGATGGCGTTGTCATCATCGACGAAGATCAAATTATTGTTTTGTTCAATCAATATGCGGAAAAGATGTTTGGCTACCATGAAGAAGATATTCTTGGTAAACCACTGAACGTGCTACTACCTCCCGATCTGTCAAAACGTCATCGGCAACATGTGAAGAATTTTATGACGAGCGGGGTTGTTGGACGCCCTATGGCGGAACGCCAAACCATTCATGGACGGCATGCAAGCGGACATGATTTTGCCATCGAAGCTTCTATATCGCATACAACCTACAACGGCCGCCGCTATTGTACCGCTGTGTTGCGGGATTTGACGCCGATGCGCAAAAAACTGGAGACGCTTCAAAACTCAAAATCCGACCTCGAACAACGTTTGTCGGATCGCAAACTTGAACTGCAGGCCGCAACTTCCCGGTTGTCGGAGGTACAACGGCTTTCACAAATTGGCCTCTGGGAACTGAACCTGATAGAAAATACTTTGTATTGGTCGCCCGAGGTATTTGAAATTTTCGAAATAGACCGGAACAGTTTTCAAGCTTCTTATGAAGCTTTTTTGGATGCGATTCATCCGGAAGACCGCGACATGGTCAACAAAGTGTACACTGAATCCGTTTCCAATAAAAAACCCTATCAAATTCGTCATCGCCTGCTAATGAAGGATGACCGCGTAAAGTATGTTGAAGAACGTTGCGAGACTTTTTATAACACTTTTAATGAACCTGTCCGGTCGGTAGGCACAATTCAGGACATAACTTCCCATATTGTCGCTGAACAACATCGGCGCCATCTGCAAAACTTATTGTTACGCGTTGAGACTCTGGCTGAAATCGGCAGTTGGGAGTGGAACCTTGATACCAACAAATTCTACTGGTCGCCGCAGACTTATCGTCAATATGGCTTTGACCCGGAAAAAGTCAACGAACCGGAGTTTGTGTTGGCGTTGAATTCCTTGCACCCGGAAGACCGGCAACGAGTGGAAGATCATTTACTCAAGGCTAAAAGCTGCAGCCATTTTGAGCCTATAGAATACCGTGTTATACGATCCACCGGCGAACTGCGTCATATGCGCGTCCTGGGAGAAATTATAAAAGGCAATAGATTTGAACCAGATCGCATGTATGGATTTGTGCAAGATATAACAAACTATGTAATTGCCGAAAGAGAAATCAGGGAATCCAATCAATTGTTAGAAGCGGTTTTCGACACCACGCACGTGTGCATTGCGTATCTTGACAAGAACATGAACTTTATCCGGGTCAACCGGGCTTATGCAGCTGCGGATCACAAGTCACCTGATTTTTTTATTGGAAAAAATCATTTTAAACTATACCCCCATGCCGAAAATGAAAAATTATTCCGCAACGCCGTAACTACCGGAGAACCGGTGATCGTCAACGCCAAACCGTTCGAATCCGCCTTTAATCCCGAGCGTGGAATTACCCACTGGGACTGGACATTGAGTCCTATCCAAGATGATAACGGCTGTGTCAAAGCGCTGGTATTATCCTTGCTCGAAGTAACTGAACGCATCAACGCCATAGAAGCCCTGCAGCGAAACGAAGATCAATTGGAGATGCTCAATGAAAATCTGGAGAACATTATTGCAGACCGTACACTGCAGCTGGAGGATGAGAGAAACTTCATTGACACCGTATTGGAGATACAAGGTGCGCTGGTTATAGTGCTTGATAGAAACGCTTGCATCGTCAGGTTTAACCGGGCATGCGAAAACGCGACCGGGTATAAATTTGACGAGCTTCGGGGTAAACCGGTTTGGGATTTTCTGATTCCGCACAATGAGATTGCCTCGGTCAAACAGGTGTTTACTGGCCTGTCGACCGCGGTATTGCCTTTTCAGTTTGAAAACCACTGGCTTACCAAGGATGGTTATCAACGGTTGATTCAGTGGTCTAATTCGATCATGACAGACCATGCGGGCGACGTACGTTTCGTCATTGCCAC
>DATCIR010000013.1:0-4216 GCA_036507695.1 Gammaproteobacteria bacterium | reverse complement strand
AAATCATTGTCGTCGGTACTTCAACCGGTGGTGCGCTGGCCGCCTGGTTGGCGAGTCATGATAACAGCGAGCGCATTGCCGCGCTGGTGTTACTGTCCCCCAACTTCGGACCGAAACGCCGGGATTCCGAGCTGTTGTTATTGCCGTGGGGCAATGCTATTTTGCAATGGGTGCAAGGCGCCACTTACCGCTTCGAACCCTATAATGACTTGCAGCAGCAATACTGGACAACACAATTCCCCAGTGAAGCCTTGTTGCCGATGATGGGCCTGGTGAAGCTGACGCGTGATAAAGACTTTAGCCGCCTGCGCCTGCCGCTACTGGTAATGTATTCGCCAGCGGACCAGATGGTTGATGCCAATGCCATCCGCGAAAAATTCACACAGTTTGCATCGGGCACGAAAAAAATCATTGCCCTCACGGATTCCGGCGATCCACAGCAACATATCCTGGCGGGTGATATCCTGTCACCGCACACCACCCCGGTGGTTGCCAACAACATTGTGGACTTCCTGCGGCAACTGCCAGTACCGGCACCCGCATTGCGCACCGAACCGTAATCCTCATCTGATCAACACCGGCGTATCACGCATGAGTTATTCGCGCGCAAAAAAAAGCGCCCCGAGTTAGCAAGGGGCGCTAATATCAACGACAGGAACAGACTTCCAACTGCTAAGTCAACTGGAGTGCCAAAACTGGCATCCCAAGGTTTGATAACGCAGGACCTTGCGGAACGTTGACAGCGCATGTTTATAAAAACCCGGTCCACAGCCAGCACGGCCTGCAGCATGGAGAATGGTTATTGTCGCCTCAAATTTTCCTTAGGAAACAACGACAGGGGCAATTCTGGGCAAGTATTAGCCAGTCGTTCATTCGTTCCCGCAAAACATCAACCGTGCGTCGCCCGATCAATCTCTGAGTGGTTTTCTAAGATTTGCGCCCTGGCCTGATCGCGCAGCCAGACCGCGGTTGTCCAGGTATCCTGTTTATCAGGAGCCTCTGCAGGATTTATGACACGGCCGATAATCACGTCGATCGGAAAACGGCGCGGCAACCATTCATCCGCCTGGAACACCCGCCGTGACCCGTTTATCGTGACCGGTACAATAGGCAGTCCGGTTTGCGCCGCTGCCACAAACGCGCCCATGTGAAACGGCAGCAATCCCTCTTCCCGAAGGAACGTCCCCTCGGGAAAAAAGAACAAGGACTGCCCGGCTTTTTGCTCATTCAATAGTTGCTGCGAATCCGCCACGCTTTTTTGCACATCGAAGCGTTCCACGAATTTACTCTGGATGCGTTTCAGGAATAGGCTTGAAATAAATTGCGTGGCCAGCTCCGCTTTGGCGATAAAACTGAAATAACGCGGGATCGCGGCAATGACAATGGGGCCATCCAGATAGCTGGCATGATTGGCAACGTAGATACAGCGTTGTGCATGCGGCAATAAATTCTCCACTCCGCCTACCCGCAAAGGCACACCGGTAAAAAACGCGAGTGACCGCGTTGCCAGGCGCATCACCAACCAGCGGAATTTTAGCGCCGGCAATATGACCACCAGGGTCCAGGTCAGCGGCGCCAATAGCCAGAACACACCACGGGCATACACACCAAAAATCACGTGTAGCATATTGCGCCAAAAATTCCTGAGGGAAGCGATCACCCCGGATCCTGTCAGCCGCGCCAATTGCCACCAGACCGGTAATTGCGGTTTGCCGATGCGGCCTTCTTCATAAAGTTCCTTGCTGGCGGTACGACGTAATTTGCCACTGGAGGTTTTCAACACGGTGTTGGGCGGCGCCAATACCACATCATCCGCAGGCATCCCAACCAAGTCGTTAACGGTTTCATTCACCTTCGAGCGGATATTCGCCAACAGCTGTTGATCCGACTCACGGGTTTCCGCCAGCACCACCAGGTTTTCCGTGCCGGATTGCGGATCTTTTACGCCGAACACCGCGACCCGGCCGGTACGAATACCCTTGATGTTGCCAATGGCGTCCTCCAATTCATGGGGATAAATATTGCGGCCGCCGCGGATAATGATGTCCTTGGTGCGCCCGGTCAGGTAAATTTCTCCCTCGGCAAGATAGGCCAGGTCCCCGCTTTCCAGCCAGTCACCGCAAAACAGCGCGCGGGTTTGTTCCGGATTCCGGTAATAACCGTCCGTGGCGGAAGGACCGCGGAACTGCAAGCGGCCTTCGTGACGACTGAACACTTCCTTGGCTGACTGATCCACCACGCGCACCTGGTGGTGCTCCAGCACCCGGCCACAAGACACAAACTCAAGTGCGTTGCTATCTTCCGCCGCCACTGGAATGGCTTCACCGGTGCGCATAAACAACTCGCGTTGCACGCGATCGATGATGGGACCGCTATTTAACGCCGGAAACGCCAGGCCCACCGAGTTTTCGGCCAGCCCATACACCGGCATATAGGCTTCACGGCGAAAACCATAATGCGCAAAACGCTCACAGAAACGTTTTACCGTATCCGGGCTGACCGGTTCCGCGCCATTAAACGCCGCACGCCAGGAACTCAAATCCAGGTTTGCCAGATCCTCATCCGCAATGCGGCGCACGCAAAATTCGTAACCAAAGTTGGGCGACGCTGACAGGGTGCCACCGTAGCGGTGAATCGCCCACAACCAGCGCTGGGGTTTGGATAAAAACGCCAGCGGCGACATCACCACAAAGCGCGCGGCGTAATACAAGCTTCCGAGCCACGCGCCGATCAGTCCCATATCGTGATACAAGGGCAGCCAGCTGACAAACACGTCATTGCTGTTGGCCTTTACCGCCTGACCCATGGCGCGAATATTAGCGAGTAAATTCTGGTGCCTGAGCACCACGCCTTTTGGACTGCCGGTACTTCCGGAGGTGTATTGAATAAAAGCAATGTCTTCCGGTTGGTGGAGGCAAGCCTGATACGTTTGCCCGCTACCCTGCAGTTCCTCCACGGTAACGATATGCCGGATACTTTCCACCTGCGACTTTAACAAACGCGCGATGGTTTTTGCTTCGCTGACGGTAATCAGCACGGAAGGCCGGCAGTTATTGAGAATACCGGCATGACGCCGGATGTGATCCTCCAGCTGCGCCAGCCGCGCGGGCGGATACAGCGGAACCGGGATACAACCCGCCAGCAATATGCCAAAGAAACTGAAGAAATAGTCTTTTCCGGTCGGCAGCATGATGGCGACGGGTTGTTGCATGCCAACCTTAAGTGACCGCAGTCCCGCGGCGACCGCTTGCGATTGGGTTAATAGCCGCTGATAAGAGACGGTCTCACCCGCAACGGTATCATCGTATAGTTGAATGTGGTCCCGATCCGGATAGCGTTGCGCATACCAGTGTAAAACGTCGACCAGGGTCTGCGCGGATTCCGGGACGGTAATGCTGCCCGCCGTTGCCGGTTTTGGCGTTGTTTTGGTGGTAATGCCGGGTGCAACCGTCGCCTGTCCTTGGATAGCCTGTCCTTGGATAGCCTGTTTTTGGGTAATAAAAGGCAGCAAATCACGCAAGGTCACCGCTTCCGCAAACAGTTTTTCATCCAGGCTCACGCCCAAACGCTTGTCAATGCGGGTGAACAACTCCACGCGCGCCAGGCTGTCAAGTCCCAGGTCTCTGGCAATATCGCTATCGATAGTAATATCCGTCAGCGCTCCACGCTGACTGCTGCTTTCCACGGCCAGTTGCCGCGCAATCGTCACCAGGATTTCAGCAGCCGCCGTGCCGTTTTGCCGTTCCGGTTGATCGTTCCGCAATGTCGGCATTTCAGAACGCTCCGTTGGTTTTTAGTGCGTAGTTAGAACTGTGTTTGGAAATAAATTCCGCCGCCATCGCCCGGATCGTTGGACAAGTCATCCAGGTTCAAACCGAAATTAAATACCAACCGGCTGGATTTATCGGCGGAATGATATTCCCAGGAAACGCGCAATTGCGCCTGCACGCCGTCATTCACCTCATCTTGATTTGCCGCTGCCGGATAGCGTTTGCCGCGTTCAGACCAACCGGCATACACACCCAGACCCCAGGCCTGATGGATAACATAGTCGTGGTGCAGTGACAAATACGCCTGCAGGGTTTCCAGTTGATAATTATAGTCATTCGCCGGATTCTGCCGGTCATAAAATTGTTCGTTGAAATCATCGTAGCGAAGGCCCACGGTTAATTCAGACTCCCGGTCAATTACCTTTACCCAATACATATCCAGCATC
>DATCIR010000012.1:0-4871 GCA_036507695.1 Gammaproteobacteria bacterium | reverse complement strand
GGCCGCAGACGCCCCCGGCAGGAAACACCAGCACCGCTTTAACCTAGGCTGCACACGGGGTGAGTAGTTACAATTCGCCAAACAAATTTGCTAAACAACAGACTCGCCAATTTTGGTTCTGATGGGGATGGTATGAGAATAGGCTATTTAAGTTCACGTTTGATTGTCATTATCAATCTACTCGGCATTCTATTATGCGTTTTAACCACGGCCTGGATCGTAGTGACCCATACGAATTTGACACCGGATAAAACTGAGCGCGTATTTCAAAAAAATATCCTGGAAGCCAATGCCATCCGCAACCTGGATTCATTCCGTCAGATTCACCAAAGCACCCTGCTGTCGCATAAACGAGAACAGGATACCCACTATCAAAATGTCAAACCGATTTACTGGATGACCATCGTGGCCATTTTGATATTTGCGCTTAATGGGTATCTTTTCTGGCAACTGATAAAAGAGAAATCAATCCGGATTCGTTGACTGCAACTGAAGAAAATTTTCAAACCGGTTGCATCGCATACTTATCTTTCAGTTGATCGGCGTATTGCAACAACTCGTCCAGCAAAGAGTGCCGGCTGGTAAACTCGGTATCTTCGGCTTTCAGTTTGTTAATTTTTTCCCGCAACAATTCCAACGTAAAAGCATTGGCTCTCTCGTCGGTAAACAGCCGGTAATGACGGTATTCTTCCCATTGCAGTAGCTCGGCTTCGGAAAGACTCTCGGGGAAATTGCGCGCTTTGTAACGGATCAATAATTCCGGCAAGCGCTTATCGTGAAAGGTAAACCCTTGGGCTTTCAATTGCTCGGCGTGCGCGGTTCTGATGGCGGGAAAAGTCTGCTTGTCCTGGTCATTAAAAAATCCATCGTAGAGCATATATTCCGGATCACTGGATTTTTCGTATTCCGGCTGGGAAAATACCGCACGCAATTTTTCATTGAGTGGATTCGACTGCTTCAGGGTCCGCAGGTTTTTATAGCATTTATCCAGTTTGATATTGAGCCGTTTTGCCGATGCCGCGTCCAGAGTATTGAGCGGCACCAGGACCGGACACTTGTTAATATGAACGGCTTTGATCGGTATGCGCTCCACGTCCTCTGACAATTGATTGGCCGGGGTAAATATGCGCTTTTTGATTTCCTCTACGCCGAGATTGATCAATTGCGTGGGCTCAACACTCAGGTCATAGACGATATAGGCGTTTTTATTGATCGGATGCATCGCGATTGGCGCAACCACGGCCGTGCAGAATTTTGCCGCGGGATACTTGGAGGAAACATGGATCACCGGCGTCATATTACGCACATCCAGCAGCTTTGCCAGGGGCTGTTTGCCGCGGTTATTGTAGGCGTAGTCGTATAACTTGGTTTGCTTGCTTTTTATCAGCCGGGCCATTTCGACAGTGGCGAACACATCCGACATTGCATCGTGCGCCATGCTGTGTTCGATGCCATTCGCTTTGGTCAGCAGTTCAAGTTTAAAGGTGGTATTCCCTTCGTCGTTTTTGGGCCAGTTGATCCCCTCCGGTCTTAAAGCATGCGCCAATCGCACCACATCGATTATGTCCCAGCGGGAATTGCCGTTTTTCCATTCGCGCTCGTATGGGTCGTAAAAGTTCCGGTAGAAAGCATAACGCATGAACTCATCATCAAACCGGATGTTGTTGTACCCCGCGACACAGGTGTTTGGCGCCGAAAATTCCTCGAACACGCGCCGGATAAATTCGTATTCCTTCAGGCCTTTTGCGTTGACTAAAGCAGGGGTCATGCCCGTCACCAGGCAGGACACCGGCTCGGGCAAGATTTCTTCGCTTAATTGACAATAGAGGGTGAGGGGTTCACTGATAATGTTCAGGTCTTCATCGGTCCGGATGCCGGCGAACTGGCATATGCGGTCACGCTTGCTGTCGACACCAAAAGTTTCCAGGTCGTACCAATAGAGTGAGTTTTGTTGAGCCACGGTGTTGGGTATTGTATGAGTTATGTCAGTGAAGCAGCGCGCGCCGGCCAGTATACACGTGTAAATCCAATTGCTAACTTACATAATCTACTAGCGTGGCGTGTCTATATTATGAAATGAAATAAAGTACTCGCTGCCTGCCACCCGTTTCCTAAAGTGTAGCGGTGCGGTATTAAAGCAGTATTATAGGCGTACTTCAACTTCAGTCTATCCTATTGTTTTAGCGAGGTATTTATTTTTGCGCAGCCTCGGTATTAATGGTTCATTATCCGCGATTATTTTGCTATAAAGGCTTTTAAAGCGAGTTGTTTACATTTTGCGCACGCTGGTGTCCCACATCTCGCAGCACTGTAAGCGATCACTCATTCACTACGCACCTGAAGGAGATTGACCGATGGTCCGTTGGAATTATTCGTTAACCGCATTCTGGTTATCCGCATGCGTTGGTTTTTTTACTTCCCTACCCACGTTTGCCGGCAGTTATGCCCGTATCAACACCGGCAACAATAACAGTATTGCCCGCTGCTTTGATCCACACGGCAATATTACTTATACGGATTTCCTGTGCTACACCTATGAAAACGACAACCCATTATTGATGACGGATAATGCTGTGCAGCGGCATATCCGAACCAAACAAGCCGCGCCCGGCAATACTGCCCAGCCGAAACCAAACACCTACAATACAACAGGCAACACGAGCGCGGGTGCTTTGTCATACAGCGATTTATCCTCTGTTGCCAACCAGGCGGTCGCGCGCTGCACGGAAAACTTCGCGCGTTACTTCAAACGTAAATACCGGGCAGGAACCACGGTGCCGGTCATAGAGTTTAGCGAAATTACCCACCAATTCGCCAAAGGCACAAACGTTTCTATTACCGCGCTGGGCGCCATTCTGGTTAAGGATAACGCCGCGAGCCGTGAGGTCAATATCGAATGTACCGCGCAAAAACTCCGCGCGGATTTGGATTGGCAAATAGGATTCAGGGAACCCTAGTCAGCGGCTGGCTTTTAGGGCCAGCCCCGAATGGCACTTATCTTAAGCTCAGAACCGCCGTCTTCCCGGCGAAAGCCGGGATCCAAAATCTACAATAGTGGCAGTTTCATGGATTCCGGCTTCCGCCGGAATGACGAAAATCCAAGAAATTGCGTTAAGTAAGTGCCATTCGGGCCAGCCCCCACAAGGCTATTCTCGGTGGGTAGTCAACTGCTCCCTGCGCGCATTAATGCCTACGGGTGTGTGCCGAATAGAAACGTTGCAATAACAGCAGGAATAACAATAGTCCCATATGGCCAACACTGCCGGCTCCCATGCCATCATTGTTGTTCGCGCTCATCACTTCAATAGCCAGGCTCATGGTGCTGAATTCCGGTGGATTGCCATTATCAGCCACTGTAACTTGCACTGGGTACATGTCCGGAGGCAGCAGGGAAGGATCAAAGGTCAAGGTGTTGGGTAACGCGTCTGAATCCACTAACCGGCTGTCGGTACCGCCCCAACTGATCGTCGCCTGCGACACATCATTATCATCTTCGATAGTCACGGTCATCGTGACCATGCCCCTGTTTTGATAGATCGAGACGACCGGACTGCCATTCTGGCTGATTGCCAGTGACAACTGCGGTTTCTGATTCACTGCTCCCAATGGCATAAAAACCGAAGCTTCCGTGCCCGCTGCATAGTTAAAGCTGGCATCATGGGAGAAAATCTTGAAGTAATAGTTTTGTCCGGCGGTAAGACTGGTAATGGTTGCCGTGCTGCCCAAGCCGTTAAATAACACGCTAGCCGTGCCGATTTCATCCCCCTGGTCATAGCGGATATTGGCGATGGGATCGGTACTTATCGGATTGGTGTCCCAGACAATCAATACTTTATAAAAATCGTCAACGGGATTCTGCCAGGACAGTTCAACGGCGTCGTTCACCGCCACCGCGGCGAAATTCTGCACCGCTTGCGGCGCCACTGTATCATCAGCCACGTCCACGACGGTTTGCTGGATTTCAACGCCCGGGGAATAACGGAAATCCGGGTTGAATATAAACACTTTGAAATGGTAGGTCTGCCCCGCCGGTAACCCAGTAGTAATATATTGAGTGGCATTACCCACGTACACTACATTGGCGCTATCGATAATGTCACCCGCCTGATAGACCTGGCCCCTCTCAGGGGCAACGCCGATCGTGGATGCGCCTTGCAGGATCAACACCTGGAGTTCGCCTGCCGCCGGATATTGCCAAGCCAGGCTGACTTCATTGTCACCATTTCCCGCGATGAGGTTCCGCACATCGGCTGGCGGAACGTCTTCCACCAGACGAATATCAGCGCAGGAATAATACAAGGTTGGCGGCGTGCGTTCGGTCATGTATTGAATTATCTGAAGCGTGCAGCCTTCACAGGCCTGGTTTGGTAAAGTAATCGTTGCGCTGTAATAATGCGGCAGGTTTGCGTCATCCTGGTTGTCATTGACCTGGTATAACACGTTATCATCAAAACCCTGATCATTGGCCGGTGAAAACGCAATGCGGAAATTGCCCGGATGATTGATCGTTTCTTCCCATTCAACCGTGATTTGCTGACCCGCGGTAAACGTGGCGGGATTTAGTGAACGCGGGATATTGCCGCAAGGTCCGGTTTTTATCCCGTCACTATCCGATCGCGGCGGCGTAATACCATCAACCGCGAACCGCGCATGCGCGCGGGCCATTTCGGTGTAAAGCATCGCGATGATGATTAAGATGATGATTTCAATGGCGGCTATTAGTTTGTTCCTGCCCAACATGGCGTTTCTCCACGACCTACCTAACACAGTTAACGACTTGAATATTTTTTTGAATATTGTTTATGGCTCTTCAGGTATCGGACCGGAGCTTTTGCCTCTGGAGGCGTAACCAAGCGCCCGTGCGGGTTTTA
>DATCIR010000011.1:0-6529 GCA_036507695.1 Gammaproteobacteria bacterium | reverse complement strand
AAAACCCAACCCGGATTTAATTTCACAAAAACCCTGTTATGAGGCGATCAGGACAAACGATTGTTGCGTGCGGGCGTGATTTTCACAATTGAGCCGCTTTTTTATTTTCAAAGCTTAGCAATTGCGGTCTGTGGATGGCATAACCTTGCGCGTAATCGACCTTCAATTCTTTCAGAATTTGTAGGGTTTCAATATTTTCGACAAATTCCGCGATGGTTTTCAACTTCAGAATATGCCCGATCTGGTTGATGGATTCCACCATGGCATAGTCGATGGGATCGACCATCATATCCTTGACAAAACTGCCGTCAATTTTCAGGTAGTCCACCGGTAAATGTTTCAGATAATTAAACGAACTTAGGCCACTGCCAAAATCATCCAGCGCAAACCGAAAGCCTTCCTGCTTCAGGGCGGTAATTAAATGCGTGGCGTCGGTTAAATTGGCGACCGCCACGGTTTCAGTGATTTCAAAACAGATACGCGCGGAATCGATCTGGTACTCCCGTTGTTTGCCGACAATATAATCCAGAAAATATTCATCACCCAGGGAGTGCCCGGAGATGTTGATTGACCACATGAAATTGGAGTGCGCACTGTTGCGCTGGTAGTGCCGCATATTCATAAACGCATTATTTATCACCCAGCGGTCAATCGCAGGCATCAGGTCATAACGCTCGGCGGCCGGTAAAAAAGCCATGGGCAAAATAATCTCGCTTTTCTCATCGATCATTCGCACCAACAATTCAATGTTGTCTTCGCTGTCGGGATTAGTCACGGGAATAAATTTCTGGTAATACAATTGAAACCGGTCATTCTCCAGCGCGTTCCTGATCTTCGGAAGCCACTGCATTTCTCCCCGGCGCTTGCTAAGCATCTGGTCGTCGGGCTGGTAGATATGGATACGGTTGCGCCCCAGGTCCTTGGCAACAAAGCAGGCGGAGTCGGCGGCGCTCAATACTTCCGGCATGCCGCCGGTTTCGTGGTTAATCGCCACCACACCCACGCTCACGCCCACTTCAAAGGATTTATCACCCCACACAAAACGGAATTCATTAATGGTATTGCACAATAGCCGGATGATTTGCCTTGCTTTATCGAGTTTGCAATCGAGAAACAGGATACCGAATTCATCACCACCCAGGCGGGCCAGCGTATCGGACTTGCGGACCTTGCGGTGCAACAACACGGTAAGTTGTTTCAGTAACTCATCCCCGGCGATATGCCCGCAGGTATCGTTCACCACCTTAAACTGGTCGAGATCCATGTAACAAAGCACGTGCTCTTCATGGTTGCCACGCGCCACATTGATTGCTTCCAACAGACGCCGCTCAAATTCGTTACGGTTAATCAGGCCAGTGAGGGAATCATGCGTGGCCTGGTAAGCCATTTGATTGGCCATGTCGCGGATGGCGGTCATATTACGGAATACCAGTACCGCACCGATAATACTGCCGTCAAAGTCTTTAATGGGAGCCGCGGTGAGCTCCACCGCGTAATGTCCGCCGTTATCACGCACCAATGTCATCGGCTCGGCGTTTTCAACAATCCGCTGTTCGCTAATGGCTGTTAACACGGGGTTTACGCCGGGAGGTATACCTTCATCATTGACGAGTGTCAGTACATCAAACAAACTCTTGCCTTTGGCGCCTTCATTCGATACGCCGGTAAGCTGTTCGGCCACGGGGTTGACATAATCAACCAGACCCTGCGCATCCGTGGTAATCACGCCATCGCCGATGGAATTAAGGGTAACCTGAAGTTTCTCCTTTTGCCGGAACAGGCTGGCGTCGCTGGAAGCCGTGCGCCGGATCACAACCAAGGCGACCAGCAGCACAATCGCAAATGCGGAACACCCGTAAATGTACATCCAGTTACGCGTGCGATGGTATTCCACGGTGGACTGTTCTACGACGGTTTCAGTGGCGGCACGCTGTATTTGGGTAAGCTCAGTGAGCTTCCTGAACACCGCCTCTTGCGCCTCCATGGTCTTGTCATACAATAATTGTTTGGCTCTGACGAGTTCATCTTTATAGACCAAATCAATCACGTGCTCCTGCAGTTGTACCGCCACGGTGGTGAGTTCACCCTGTTCTTTCAATATCCGCTGCTCGCCCTCGCTGAGCTGCATTTCCTGGAATTTATTACGCGCGGTAATAAACGCCAATGCAAAGCGGTTGAACGCCAGGTATTCTTCGTCGCGTTCGAAAGGATCATCCAATAACAACATGCGGTACAGGCTCAGCATGCGTTCGCGCGCCGCATAACGCATCGAGGCTGCCAGCTCTGTTTTCACGTTCTGGTTTTCGGCAATGCCTTCCAAGCGATTCTGAATCCCGGACATGCTGGACAAACCCATGGCGAAAATCAGGACCATAAGGAGCAACGCAACGGTAAATCCTATCACCAGGCCGGCATTGACTTGTTGTTTCCACATAAGATGAGATTAAGATATCGGAATTCTATATTGGGTATATTCTATAATGATAACGGACCTCCCGTCGAATTCATTAGCACGAACACACAAAATATAGCTGAATACTACGTAGGAAATTGCTGAAGGGATCTTTAATTAACGTTAAAAGTAAACAGCGGATTAAAAACAGTACGAATTTTCCGGTCCGCATGGGAGACCCTTACGCACAGCGTACGCTCCCTCCACATTGCGCCACGAGTTCGGCGCAATGCTTTTGCTAACGACTGTGGCTATCTAACAACCAAATTAGGCCGCCGAGACACTCGTGCTGGTGTTCTTGTTAAAAACCAGCCTTTCGCCATCGACGGAAACATCGATAATATCGCCGGGACCAAATTTGCCGGCCAGAATCTCCTGCGCCAACTGGTTTTCGATGCTGTTCTGAATGGCGCGTTTCAGCGGACGCGCGCCGTATACCGGATCAAAGCCCGCTTCACCCAGCTTATCCAGCGCGGCATTGCTGACCTGCAACTGAATGTCCCGTTCAGCCAGGCGCTGTTTCAGATACTCCATCTGTATCCGGGTGATTGAGCGAATCTGCTCCCTGCCCAGCGGATGGAACACCACGGCCTCATCGATGCGGTTAATAAATTCCGGACGAAATTGCTGCGCCACTACCTCCATCACGGCTCTCTTCATTTCCTCGTAATGCTCTTCACCGGCCAGCTCCTGAATGATTTGCGAACCGAGATTGGAGGTCATGACAATCACAGTATTGCGGAAATCCACCGTACGGCCATGGCCGTCGGTCAAGCGGCCATCATCCAGCACCTGCAGCAACACGTTGAATACATCCGGATGCGCTTTTTCCACTTCATCCAACAAGATCACGGAATAAGGTTTGCGCCGCACCGCTTCGGTCAAATAGCCGCCTTCTTCATAGCCAACATAGCCGGGAGGTGCGCCGATCAGGCGCGCCACGGAATGTTTTTCCATGAATTCGGACATATCGATGCGCACCATGGCGTCTTGCGTATCGAATAAAAATTCCGCCAGCGCCTTGGTTAATTCGGTTTTACCCACGCCGGTAGGCCCCAAAAACAGGAACGAACCATTGGGGCGGTTCGGATCCGACAAACCCGCGCGCGAGCGGCGGATTGCATTTGCTACCGCCTTGACGGCTTCCTGTTGGCCTACCACCCGCCGGGAAAGCTGTTCTTCCATGCGCAATAATTTTTCCCGCTCGCCTTCCAGCATTTTCGAGACCGGGATGCCGGTCCACTTCGACACCACTTCCGCGATTTCTTCCTCGGTCACTTTGTTACGCAGCAGGCGCGTTTCGGACTTTTCCGCTTCCGCGGCCGCAACGAGTTGTTTTTCCAGTTCCGGAATGCGCCCGTATTGAAGTTCTGACATGCGCGTCAGGTCACCGGCCCGGTTGGCGGTTTCCAGCTCCTTGCGCGCCTGATCGAGCAGTTCCTTGACATGTTGCGAACCTTGCAAGGCCGCCTTCTCGGCTTTCCAGATTTCATCGAAGTCGGCATACTCTTTTTCCAGCTTGCCGATTTCAGTCTGCAAATCCTGTAAGCGGCGCTTGGACGCTTCGTCGCTTTCCTTTTTCAGTGCCTCGCGTTCAATTTTCAATTGCACCAGGCGGCGGTCCAGGCGGTCCATCTCTTCGGGTTTGGAATCGATTTCCATGCGGATCCGGCTGGCGGCTTCGTCCACCAGGTCAATGGCCTTGTCCGGCAACTGGCGGTCGGTAATGTAACGCTGGGACAGCGTTGCCGCGGCGACTATCGCCGGGTCGGTGATATCAACCCCATGATGCACCTCGTACTTTTCCTTCAGGCCGCGCAAAATGGCGATGGTGTCTTCCACGCTGGGTTCGTCCACCAGGATTTTCTGGAAACGGCGCTCGAGCGCCGCGTCTTTTTCCACGTATTCACGGTATTCGTTTAATGTCGTTGCGCCCACGCAGTGCAATTCGCCCCGGGCCAGCGCCGGTTTCAGCATGTTGCCGGCATCCATGGCGCCTTCGGCCTTGCCGGCGCCCACCATGGTATGCAGCTCGTCAATAAATAAAATAACCTGTCCTTCCTGTTTGGAAAGATCATTCAACACCGCTTTCAGGCGTTCTTCGAATTCACCCCGGTATTTGGCGCCGGCGATGAGCGCGCCCATATCCAGGGATAATAGGCGTTTGTTTTTGAGCCCTTCCGGCACTTCACCGTTGATGATGCGTTGCGCCAGGCCTTCCACGATCGCGGTTTTACCCACGCCCGGTTCGCCGATCAGCACGGGATTGTTTTTGGTGCGGCGCTGCAATACCTGAATGGTGCGGCGGATTTCATCATCGCGGCCGATAACAGGATCGAGTTTGCCCTGCTCGGCGCGTTCGGTTAAATCAAGGGTGTATTTTTGCAGAGCCTGGCGTTGTTCTTCGGCATTGGGGTCATCGACTTTCTGACCGCCGCGGATATTCTCAATGGCCTTTTCCAGGTTGGTCTTGGAGGCGCCAAGTTTGCGCAGCAATGTGCCGAGCTTGCCGTTGTCGTCGATCGCCGCCAGCACGAATAATTCGCTGGAGATATACTGATCCTTGCGTTGTTGGGCGAGTTTGTCCGTGACATTCAATAAGCGGCCAAGATCCTGTGATAGGTGCACATCACCGGCGGTGCCTTGCACCTGCGGCAGGGCGTCCAGCGCTTCACCGAGTTGGGAACGCAGGCTGCTGACATTAACTCCGGCAGTCATCATTAAATGCCGCACCGTGCTGCCTTGCTGGTCCAGCATTGCGGTCATGACATGGATGGGCTCGATATACTGATGATCACGGCCGACGGCCAGGCTCTGCGCGTCCGCCAACACCGCCTGAAATTTACTGGTTAGTTTATCCATTCGCATTTAACTGTTCTCCCAAGGAAAAACCAGGTTGCCTGGTAGTGAGCCCGATTGCATACCCAGTAAATAGGGCCTTTCCGCGCTGTTTCAACCTAGAAACCGCAGTTGAACAGCGTGCAGAGTGCGCCAAAGGCGACGTGCTATGCACGCTGTAGCGGCCCTCACCCACTCGGTGAACTCGCTGAAGCGCTCAAACTTCATTTGGCGCAAGCAGTTGCTGTTTCCTCAAGGCGGTCAACTGCGGTTTCTAGGTTCAAGCAAGCCGGCAAATTACACATCTTAGCCGCTGGGCTACATTATGCTTGATCGAAATGACGCGCTTCCAGCAGCCGCTGCAGATTTGCCAGGTTTTCCGCATAGTGCTCCGGTCGGCAATAAACCGCCGGGTGCGTCACGATGTCCGCGTCACTGCGGATAAAAACCGCCAGCACAGTATGGCCCTGCCCCCGCACGCCTTCAATGCGTACCGGAAAAATCGGACAACCGCTGATCTGCGCCAGGCGAATCGCGCCACCCTTGATCTTGATGGGCGGGTCCGTATCCAGGTGAATCTTGCCGTGGGGAAACAGCGCCACCACCTCGCCGTCCTGGATTGCCCGCAATGCCGCCCGCATGGCTTGTTCGGGCCGCTTTTCCCGTTCCACCGGAATACAGTTGCCGAGTCGAAACAGCCAGCGCAGTCCCAACCGATCGTACTGTTCCCGGGCAACCAGGTACCGCAAAGGCCTGGGGCTGGCCGCCGCCAGCAATAAGGGATCCAGTCCCGACACATGATTGGACACGACGATCGCGCCACCCTCTTTGGGCAACGGAATCGATGCATAGGTCAAACGATGGTAGTGATAAACAAAACGGCACAGCAGGCCGACGAGGCGGTTTTTGAACGGGCTTCCCCAATCCGCCGGGCTGTAGCGGCCGCAACGCCGGAAATAAAAATAGCCGGTACCGGCAAACAGAACGCCAATGGCAAGCAGAATCAATGGCCAGTCAATCATACCCGGCAGTGCGGTGACATACTTTTTCGCTTCATGTTGGCGCAATGTACCTTGTTGTTTTCCCGCTTGCAAAACCTCGGCCACAAATCCCGGCCGGCAAAGCCATCAAGCCGGTTGAATATCTTGTAAGGACCCCTCGAACCCAGTACTATTTCCGCGCATAACGCTTTCCGCACCGACCAAGCAATCCGACCAGCAAAGGAATCGCGCGTGGCAA
>DATCIR010000010.1:0-33588 GCA_036507695.1 Gammaproteobacteria bacterium | reverse complement strand
AAAACCGAAATTGGGATTCTGTCCGGCGGCAATGGCCACCACCATGGTTTCGCCCACTGCCCGCGACATGCCGAGGATAAAGGCCGCGGTGATTCCCGACAGCGCGGCCGGAATGACCACCTGGGTGGCAACACGAAACCGCGAATACCCCAGGGCATAACCCGCTTCGCGCAAACCCATGGGTACGGCGCGCATTGCGTCCTCGCTAACAGAGGCGGTATAGGGCAGTATCATGATACCCATCACCAGGCCAGGCGCCAGCAGGTTGAAACCGGAGAGGCCCGGGATAAACGTTTGCAATAAAGGCGTTACGAACAGCAGGGCGAAAAAGCCATACACCACCGTAGGCACACCCTCCAGTAATTCGAGGAACGGTTTTACCGTCTCGCGTACGCCAGGACGGGCGTATTCACTGAGATAAATAGCTAGACCGAGTCCGGCGGGAATGGCCACCGCCAATGCAATACCCGCCACCGTTAATGTGGCCGACACCAGGGTTAACACGCCGAAACGGGCGTTCTCGAATACCGGCGTCCACTGGGTGTCAGTCAGGAAATCGAACAGCGCGACTTCCTCGAAAAATGGGATCGAATCGCGGATCAATACATACACGATTCCGATCGTGATCAACACCGAAGCGGCGGCCGCCACAAAGAGCAATGCGGCAGCCACGCGGTTCCAGAACGCCCGGCGGCGCAGAAAGGCTTCGCTGGCGCCGCCAATTAAACGTTCTTTCCGGTCGTCAGTTGTCATAGTGGAAACAGTGGTATTCATAATAGCGGCAAGGATTCAATTTAAAAAAAATCGCGCGGAGCAGCCAAGGACTGCCCCGCGCGGATTGTTATTGCTTTTTTTCCTGATCATTACCACCTAATGATGCGTACTATTAGTTAGCGGGGCTGCGCGCCATGAGTTCTTCGATGCCTACGCCGACTTCGGCGCCCTTGAATACCGTACCGGTAGTGCGTTTCTTGAACTTGCCAAGCGCCAGGTCATAGGCTTTATCAGGCAGGGGAACATAGCCGACTTCCTTAACCAGCGGGGCGGCATGTTTCTTATCCATGTAAAACTCGACAAAACGCGCCACGTAAGGCTTGGTGTCCGCCGATTTCTTATTGACATAGATAAAGATCGGACGTGACAAAGGTTGGTAAGTGGCGTTCTTGGCGTTTTCCACCGAAGGTAATACCGGCTTGCTGCCTTTCCAGGAGATCGCCGCGGCCTTGAGTTTGCCTTTGTTCTCTTCGTAGTAAGCCAGACCAAAGAAGCCCATGGCATTGACATCGTTGGCCACACCTTGAACCAGGATGTTGTCATCTTCACTGGCGGTGAAATCGCCGCGGGTTGACTTGCCTTCAATGATAGCTTCAACAAAGTAGTCATAGGTGCCGGAGTCGGTACCCGGTCCAAACAGGGTCAACGGACTATCAGGGAAGCTGGGACGGATTTGTTTCCAGCTGGTAATCTTGCCTTGGGCAGCGGGCTCCCAGGCTTTCTTCAGTTCTTCAACCGTCAGGTGATCTACCCAGGTGTTCTTGGGGTTAATTACCACGGTCAGCGCGTCCAGCGCGGCCGGCAGCTCGATGTATTCGATGCCGTTTTCGACACACAGTTTTTTCTCGGAATCCTTAATGGGGCGGGATGCATCGGAAATGTCGGTCTCGCCGCGGCAGAATTTCTTGAATCCACCACCGGTACCGGAAATACCCACCGTAACCTGGGTTTTACCTTGTTCGGCTTTTTGGAATTCCTCGGCAACGGCTTCGGTAATCGGGAATACGGTGCTCGAGCCATCGACCTTCACAAGGTCGGCAGCCTGGGCGGATACCGTAGCAGATAACAGCAGTAGAGCGGATATAGCAGTTTTGTTCATGTTGTCCTCCAATCAGTCACTTAGTAAAAAAACTGATGTGACTGTAAAGAAGCAATGTGACAAGTCTATGAATAAAACATGACAGATTTGTGACAATATTAAACAATGGTAAAAAATGCGGTGCCCATATTTTCTTCACCGGTAGTAACTACTATTATTAATGTACGCAATTTATTAAGGTAAGTAATTTTCGAAGTATCAGTGAGCAAATAGAGAACTGCGTTTAATTGCTAAGGCCTAAAGATATCACCGCTATTTTCCGTGGAAAATATAATATTCTTATGTATTCAACATAAATTTCCGGAATTTGCTGATGCTGCGACTCCAAGATTCTCTTGCCGCCTGGGGCACACCGGCATTTAATGACACGCTGAAAACGGAACTCGAACAGCTGGGTATTGAGCAACTGCCGTTGCAGCAGGGAATGTCAACCAGCAACTATGCGCTGGACGATAAAATTGAAGTGATGATTATTGAGGTGTCTGAAAGTCCGGATTCAATACGGGCAAAAGCCGGTTTCTTTTACAGTGGCATTATCGCCGGCTGCAGTTGCGCGGATGATCCCACGCCGGTTGAAAAAAACAGTGAATACTGTGAAGTGCAGTTGCATATCAATAAGCAAACCGCGGAGACCACGGTAACGCTCCTGCCGGGATGATTAAAAAGTTTCTTAAGCAGTGCTTCCCGGCTATGCAGTTAGCGTGATGCTTGAAGCGCGCGGCTAATATCATTAGCTATCCAGTCAACCATTACTCGAACGCGCGAAGATAGCAAGCGCGCGTGCGGGTAAACGAGGCTGAGCGGCATGGGTGCGGGTTCAAAGTCAGCCAATATAAGCGCAAGTTCGCCGCTTTTTATCCAGGGCATCACCTGGTAACACAGAAATCGTCCGTAACCCAAACCCGCGATGCACGCCTGTACGCAAGCCCCCACCTGATTGCAGGAAAGAGTTCCCATTATATTCACCGACAAGGTTTTTCCTTCATGATGAAAGTGCCAGGCTGATCCGGCGAAGGCGCCGGTAAATCGTACGCATGGCAGGCTGCTGAGTTCTTCCGGGTGCTTCGGTTCACTGGTTTGAGCGAGAAGCGCGGGACTCGCGCATACGACCTGCCTGATGTGGCCAATGGGTTTCGCGATCAATGACGAATCACCCAGATGCGCGATGCGAATCGCCACGTCAATGCCTTCTTCCAGCAAGTCCACCACGCGGTCAAGCAATAGTAGATTTACCTGCGTCTTGGGATAGCGGTTGAGGAATGCAGTGACAGCAGGTGCAACATACATTTCTCCGAAGCGCACCGGTGCAGTCATGGTAATGGTACCGCTGGGTTCGGATTGTTCCTGGATAAGCGCTCGCTCGGCATCCTCAATGTCCGCGAGGATCTTCCGGCATTGCTCTAAATAAAGTATGCCTTCCTGGGTCAGCGCGATCCGCCGGGTGGTGCGGTTAAACAGGCGCACCTGCAACGCTTCCTCCAGGGCTGCCAGTATTCTAACGACGGTTGGCAGAGATTTATCGAGTTCCTGCGCCGCGGCCGACAAGCTTCCATGATTGGCTATTTTGACGAACGTGGTCATTGCTTGCAGTTTGTCCATATTCGCTAGATTACTCCATAATATGGAGTAGATAAATACTATTTTGGCCATTTATTCCAGTAAATGTATCTACTACGATTCAAGTCACGTTGCTACACGGCAACGGCAACCCAAAACACACTAATCTTGTGAGGAGATAATTAAGATGAAAACAGCAATCGTGGTAATGTCCGATCCTAAAACGAATTCTGAAGAGGCGCTTGGCCGATTATTTAATGCCCTGGCTACCGCCTACGACTTTAAACACAACGGCGACGAAGTCACGTTATTGTTCCAGGGTGCGGGAACCCGTTGGGCCGGTGAAGTAACCAAGAAAGAACATCCTGCGCATGGACTTTATAAAGCGGTCGAAGATACGGTCGCAGGTGTGTCCTGTGGGTGTGCCGACGTTTTCGGCGCCAGCGAGGCGGCACAAAAGAACGGCTTCGAACTGATCAAAGGCAACGCTGTGCCGGGCACGTCCGGACTGCCGAGCTTACGGGCATTGTCCGCCGCTGGCTACAACATCATGGTGTTTTAAGTTGAAACCCCGGTGGTTTATAAACCTACGTATTTATAAACCTGTGTATTAATAAATCTATGTGCATCGCACTCACCGGTTTCGTGGTCCGAGTGCGGTCAGGATCGGCATGATGTCGGACAACCCTTATCATGAAGGCGAGCTTGCTGTCCAGCAGCGCGCAAACGAAGCGCTAACGGCTGGTAAGAACGCCCGCGCTATCAGTGATTGCATTCCGGATGGTGCGCTGCGCTTTATTGAGCAGCAACCGATGGTTATTGTTGGCAGCGTCGGATGCGATAATGATGTCTGGGCGTCATGCCTTTTCGGCACGCCGGGATTTTTTCGGGCAAAGGATAATCGCACCTTGTCATTGGATGTGTCACAACCCAGGTCAGCCGCGGAGGATCCGCTTTGGCAGAACGTCAAAGCTAATGCTGCGGTTGGCCTGCTGATTATCGAGTTTCTTTCCCGTCGGCGCCTGCGGATTAACGGCTGCATGCGCCCTGCGCCGGATTCACACTATGTGATCGATGTCCAGGCCGCCTATGCGAACTGTCCCAAGTATATCCAACGCCGGCATTGGGTGTTGCCGGATAGCACGGCACCTGGCCCTGATAAGCCGAGCCAGTGCGGATCGGAGCTCGAACCTTCGCAAATAACCTGGATTGAGGGGGCGGATACATTTTTTGTTGCGAGTGTCCATCCCCGGCACGGTGCCGACGCTTCACACCGTGGCGGGATGCCGGGCTTCGTGCGCGCGCTGGACTCGCGCACCCTGCTAGTTCCGGATTACTCCGGCAACAATATGTTCAATACACTCGGCAACTTTGTCTGCTATCCGCATGCGGGTTTGGTGTTCGTTGATTTTGAACGCAACCGGCTCCTGCAACTTACTGGCAGCCCGGACATATTATGGGACATGGCTGATCCGCGGGAGGAAACCGGAGGGACGCAACGTTATTGGCAGTTCACGGTGCGGGCCTGGCGCGAGAGTTCGTTGCCGTTACAACTTAAATGGGAATTTCTAGACTATTCCCGGTTTATTCCAATCGCAAAGAACAGTGAATGTGACCTGGGGTCCTAGCCATTGGTGGCCAATTGGATAACGCCGGCACAAGATCAATTGTCCGCCTTGGTACTAATCACAACTGATTGAGCTTAAATTAGCAATGTCATCCCGCTTATTAAGTTTGTCGTAGTCTCAAAATATTCCTGTTCATGCATCCCGCCCGCCCCAGCATCCTTCGTTACAGCGGTTAAACGTTTTTCGTCAGCATTGAGCTTTCATTTTTATTTGCTTGCGTGCAAAAACAGTGGTGCATATGCACCGTTAGGATGAAGCCGAAGAATCTGGTGTGCATTTATGGTGCGAATCAATGCGCCTCAAATTACTGTTCTTGATGCACGTTTGGATTATAACTCGTTGATTCGAATTTATAAAACCATCATTTGGTATGGTTGGTACAACTTTTGCGATAGCCAAACCAGGCGGCAACTAATGCGGCGACTAATGAAGGTACAGGGGTGTATGAGCCAAAAAGTATTGCTGGTGGATGTGACGAATAAACCTGATGAATCCGTTAAACGCGCATTGCTGGAGTTGGGTTATGAAGTTTCGGGCAACTTGCGCAACATGACGGCCATCGAAAGCCATTTAAAGCTGGATAAACATATTCAGTACGTGGTAGTAAACATGACCACGCCAAACGACGCTTATTTTACCGCATTGGCGAACGTAATAAACAGCCACGCCGTGCCGGTGGTGGTGTTTACCGGATCCAGTACCCGCGTATTTACCGAGAAAGCGGCGGCAATAGGATTAAGCGCGTATATCGTTAGCGGTTTTGTGCCGGAACGCGTGAAACATATTATGGATTTGGCGAAAGCCAGGTTCCACGAAGTGCACGCGATAAAATCGGAACTGGAAAAAGCCCGCGCCTCGCTGGCGGAACGCAAGGTTATCGAAAAGGCCAAAGGCATCCTGATGCGCCGCCGGACCATGGATGAAGAGGCGGCGTTTCAAATGATGCGCAAGATGGCCATGGATAAAAATCAGAAACTCGCGGAGATTGCCAAGAATATTATTAACGCGGACACGCTGTTTAATTGAACACGGGATTTCATGGTTTAAGGAAGGCATAAACGCAGGATTACCGGAAGCTTCCGGTGTTTAAACCGCTGCAGGTTTAAAACAGGGCAATGGCGCCCACGGCTGGCAGACTTGAGTCTGGCAACGTGGGCGTTTTTTTATGGGTGCAAAATATATTTTTTTGTGAGACGCAATGGCGCTAACAGCGGTACTTCAGAATAACGGCTATTTACCGGATGCCGCGGAAGGTAGAAAGCCTGTCGTGATCGTCGGCACGGGGCCCGTCGGAATCAGGACTGCCCAGGAGATACTGCGCCACTTACCCGGCGTGCCCGTAGTGCAATATGGCGCTGAACCCTGGCTGCCTTACAACCGTGTACAGTTGTCGTCTTTACTCGCGGGGGAGGTGACTACGCTTGATATTCAGAATGAATTGAAAACCACCGGCGATCAAACCGTCGTGCAGCATCACAATTGCGCCGTGCTGGCTATTGACCGGGCGAAGTCTTGTGTTATCGACGTCAACGGCTGCCGTCAGTATTATCAAAAGCTGGTGCTGGCTATCGGATCCAGTGCGCATATCCCGGCCATCGAAGGCATTAATAAGCCGAATATCTTTGCGTTTCGTAACCTGAATGATGCGCAAAAACTTTTGGCGCGCCGGGTGAGAAGCCGCCGCACCGTGGTGATTGGCGGTGGTTTGCTGGGTCTGGAAGCGGCGCGCGCCATGCAAAAGAATAATACGGAAGTGATAGTTATAGAACACAGCCCCCGCTTGATGCAGCGCCAGCTTGACGATCCGGCGGCTGAAATACTGCGCGAGCATCTATTGCAACTGGGCATCAAGATCCATCTCAAGACCGCCATCAAAAGTTTTGAAACCCTTGACTCTGATCATTACATCCACCTGGGCAATGGCCGGTCCATTGTCTGCGATACCATCGTGGTCGCCACCGGTATCAAACCCAATGTGCAGCTGGCGCTGGACGCCGGGTTGCATGTGGGGCGGGGTATCAAAGTCAATGACGCCATGCAAACCTCGGATCCGAATATCTACGCCGTAGGAGAATGTGCTGAACACAATGGCCAGGTCTATGGTTTGGTGGCGCCCGGCATGGAGCAGGCATCAGTCGCGGCGCATCACATCGCCGGCGGAAAGGTAAGCTATCGTGGCTCGATATCCGTCACCCGCCTAAAGGTGGTGGATAAAAACATATTCAGTGTTGGTGTGGTCGGCGACGATGTTGATCCGCTCTATCACAAGCGGATCACGTATCAGGATATTTCCAAGGGAATCTACCGGACGCTAACCCTGCGCCGCGCTGACGTGGTCGGCGCCATCGCCATAGGGGCCTGGCCGCACGCGGCGCGGCTGCAAGAGATGGTAATCCATCACCGCAAGCTGTACCCATGGCAAATTCGCCGCTTTAAAAAATACGGGGAAATCTGGACCGAAGAGGCTGCCGCCGAGGTTGCTTCCTGGCCCGCCAAAGCCGTGGTGTGTAATTGCACGGGCATCACACGTGGCGAGATATCGCAAGCGATTGAACAGGGCAACGTTTCACTCGAGGCAATTAGGCAATGCACCGGCGCATCCACCGTCTGCGGCTCCTGCCGGCCGTTAGTGGCGCAACTGGCGAATAGCCCGTCCATGGAGGTGGCGCCTACAGGTAGACCGGTCACCGCGATGCTGGCCATGCTTGGACTTGTTGCCACGATTTTGTTGCTGGGTTTGCCGGCGGTAAGACCCGCCGCCACTGTGCAAACATTTTCACTCAATTTTTTGTGGGAAGACGCGCTGTGGAAACAAGTCAGCGGTTATAGTGTTTTGGCTTTGTCCGTCATCGGCTTGATTATGTCGCCGCGCAAACGCTGGAAGCGGTTCACGCTGGGTGAATTCAAGCAGTGGCGGGTGTTGCATTTCGCGTTAGGTGTCACCGTGTTAGCGGTGCTGCTGTTACATACCGGTTTGCAACTGGGTTCCAGTCTCAATTTGGTCCTGATGTTGACTTTTCTGGGCGTTGCAGTAACGGGTTCGATGGCGGGCGCGGTGGTGGCGCTGGAATCAAAATTAAATCCGCGCACCGCGAAACGGGCGCGCACGCTCGTAAACTATGTTCACTTATTCATGTTCTGGCCCCTTCCCGTGTTGTTGGGTTTTCACATTGTGTCGTTTTATTACTTTTAGGACCGCAGGGCATGCGTAGCAAAAAAACAATGTGGATAGCCTGGATAGTGCTTAGCGCAAGCCTGACGAGTTATTACGCGTATGGGTTGGCCGGAAAGGATAAATCCGCCTATTTACCGGGACAAACCACGGCCGGCCATTACCAGATCGAATTGAGCTGCGATGTGTGTCACAGCGATCCGTTTGGCGGCAAGGAGGTTTTACAAAAAGCCTGCGTGGAATGCCACGGTGTCGAATTAAAGCAGGTGAATGATTCGCATCCTAAAGCCAAGTTTACCGATCCGCGCAACGCCGACCGCATTGCGGTGCTTGATGCGCGTTATTGTGTGACCTGTCATGTGGAGCACGTGCAAGACCGCACCCGGGCCATGGGTGTCACTCTGCCGGATGACTTTTGTGTGTACTGCCATCGCGGCATCGCAAAAGACCGGCCCTCGCACAAAGCGCTGGCGTTTGATACCTGTGCCGCCGCCGGTTGCCACAATTATCATGACAATAAAGCCCTGTACGAAGAATTTTTAGTGAAGCACGGCGAAGGCGCGAAGCTGACACTAAAGCCGGTCATGCTCGCGCGTAACTTTGCCGGTCAATACCGTCAGCTAAACCGGATCGATCAGCCGTTAACGCTGCAAGACGCCAAGTATCCCGCAACACTGAATATCGGCAAAACTATATTGGCGGAGTGGGAGCAGACCGCCCACGCGCGATCCGCCGTGAATTGCGTGGATTGTCACGCCCAAAAATCCGCTGACAACAAAGCCGGTATCTGGCAAGACAAACCGGCGCTATCCGCCTGTCAGCAATGCCACGAACTGGAGTCGGAAACCTATCAATCCGGGAAACATGGCATGCGCCTGGCGCAAAACCTGCCACCCATGCAAACCAGCCTGGCAAGACAAGTCATGAAAAAAGCACTTCAAGATCGCCGGCAGGATTGCATGGCCTGCCATGGCTCGCATGCGTTTGACACGCGTAAGGCGGCAGTGGAGGCCTGCTTGGGCTGTCATGATGATGAGCACTCCAAGGCCTACAAGGCTTCACCCCACTACCAGGTTTGGCAACAGTCCGTGACCGGACAATCAGCCAGTAACGCCGGTGTCAGTTGCTCCAGCTGTCATTTGCCCCGCATAACGGTGAAACAGCAGGGACAGAAGCGAACCCTGGTGCAGCACAATCAAAACCATAATTTACGTCCCAACGAAAAAATGATTCGCGACGTGTGCCTGGCGTGCCATGGTTTGGGATTTGCGATTGATTCCCTTACCGATCCGGAATTGATCGCCAACAACTTTAACGGCCTGCCACGAGAGAAGATTCCCAGCATTGCGATGGCGATAAAACGGGAAAAAGACCAGCCCGCATCGAAGCGCAAGCGATCCGGACAGGAGGCCGGTGAAGAGCCGGAAAGGAATGACTGATTTAAAACCTATTTTTTAAACGTCAAAAGGAGATACATCATGAGATCGACATTTTTTCAATATCCAAAAATCCTGGCCGGTATTCTGTTGGCCGGTGGCCTGGCGCTGGTGATATCCGCCTGTTCCAGCAGCACGGCTTCCACGGGCATATCACCACAAATGATGGCGGACTCGCTGCATGCCGTAATGGCGGCGGACCGCACGGTCTATACCAAAAAAGTTGTCAACCGCCTGGTGAAGGAAGACAAGGTCATCAAGGCCAGCGAGCAATGGGAAGATGAAAAAGCGCTGCCACTGCCGGCGCAAATGTTCCGCTTCGGCGCCGAAATGGTGGCGGAGCAGGGCGCGCCGTTCAGCTATTCGCTGTTGTCACTTTGGCCCATTAACAAACAGAATTCGCCCAAGACGGACGCCGAGAAGGAAGGCTTGCAATTTCTCGTTGATAACCCGGGGCAGAATTTTTACAAGGAAGAAAAATTGGGTGGCGTTAAATACTTTACCGCCGTTTATCCCGATCCAGCGGTGGCGCCGGCCTGCGTGGAATGTCACAACGATCATAAAGACACCCCAAAGAGCGATTTCAAAATCGGAGATGTGATGGGTGGTGTGGTGATCCGCATTCCGCTGCAGGGTTAGCGTTAAGCGGCTTAGCATTAGGAAACACTAACATCTTTATTCATGCTTTCAGTAATCAAAAAATGATAGGAGGATATTTTATGACACCCGAACAAAAGAAACTCGTGCAAACAACATTTAAAGCGGTCGCGCCGATCGCGGATACCGCGGCAAAATTGTTTTACGGCAAATTGTTTGAACTGGACCCGGCATTAAAAGCGCTCTTTAAGGGTGATATGGAAGAACAGGGCCGCAAGCTGATGCAAATCATCGGTACCGCGGTAAATGGTTTGGACAGGCTGGATGCGATCGTGCCCGTGGTCGAAAACCTGGGTCAACGGCATGTTGGTTACGGGGTTGAAGACAAGGACTATAACACCGTTGGCACGGCATTGCTTTGGACCTTAAAGCAGGGATTGGATGCGGATTTCACCGATGAGGTTGAAGAAGCGTGGACGGTTGTGTACACACTGTTGGCCGATACCATGAAAAACGCGGCGGCCAAAGCCGCCTGATAAATTCCAGGTTCTATACGCGGTTCCTCGTTGCGGTGTCCCTGTCGTGGGGACACCTTTTTTTCCGCAGCTTGGGTCCGGTAGTGTGATAGTGTCCGGTATGCGCTATGCTTGGCGTATGATCCTAGAAACCGCAGTTGAACAGCGTGCAGAGTGCGTCGAATTTGGCGCGCCGCTAGGCGCAACGAGGCGCAATAGCGAGCTATTGCAACGAGTTGCAACGACGCGACGCGCCAAAGGCGGCGTGTTATGCACGCTGTAGCGGCCCTCACCCAACAGGTGAACTCGCTGAAGAGCACAAACTTCAATTGGCGCAAGCAGTTGCTGTTTCCTCTAAGCGGTCAACTGCGGTTTCTAGGATGACGCATACCCGCCGTTACTTTATTGCCGCGTTGGCGTTACCGTTGTTGATGGTACTGATCGCTGTGTTATATGCGGTTATTTTTATGGACACCACGGCAATCCACATCAGCTTGATTTTAACGCCTTATATCTGCTTCTTTTTGTTAATGGCGTATTGGTCGCTGCACAACGCACCCGGCCGGATTCGTAAAACCGCCTATCGCGCGCCGCTGATTTTTCTGGCGTTTCAATCCGCGTACCTGGTCGTGGAATACCTGGGAGGCGTGTCCCTCGCCAACGACCTGACAGGTTTGGCGGGACTGTTGAGCGTCGTTGCCACTTACGTGGTTATAGTGGGCTACCTGTACTTATTTATTATGGAGCAGGGCTATTTTTCCTATATCGACCACAAACGCCACCCGTCAGCTGGCGATGCCAATCTGCGTTGCTAAGTACGTTGCAAAGTTTGTTGAGCTGCAAAAATCATTGCTTACCGGCTTTACGCTCGATCTCGGCCTTATTGCGCAGCGAACCGATATATTGTTCGATTTGCAGGTTTTGCACCCGCATTTTCAATTGTTCCCGCATTTGTTCGTAGGGAGGAGGGGGAACCTGCCGTGAATCCTCGCGCTTGATAACGTGCCATCCAAAATCGGTTTTGACAGGTGTCTTGGTGTACTCACCGTTTTTCAAGGTTTCCACCGCATTGCCAAACGATTCCACCATTTCATCCGCCTTGAACCATCCCAAATCGCCGCCGTGAGGCGCATTGGGTTCAATGGATTTCTTTTTCGCCAGTTCGGCGAAATCCGCACCCTTGCCGAGTTCGGCGATGATCGCTTTCGCGTCGTCTTCTTTTTCAACCAAGATATGCCGTGCTTTATATTCCGTGGTCGCCATCTGGCCTTTGCGGTTTTCATATTCCTTTTTTAATTCTTCATCGGAGATTTTCGCCGCTTCGGTGACATTTTTCAGCATGGCGCCGGCTACCACGTTTTTGCGCAATAAATCCATTTGCTGTTCGATGTCGGCGCCTTTATCGACGCCGTTTTTCACCGCGTCCTGATAAATCAGTTCGCGGTTAATCAATTCCTCGACCATCATCTGGATTTGTTGTTTCTCAGGGATGTTGTCGATAAAGCCGCGGCTCTTTTGATAGGTTTGCAGCATGCTGGCGGTGATCTCCTTGCCGTTTACCACCGCGATGACACCATCGTTTTTCTTCTCCGCCGCGGCGCCGGTAGCTGACATTAAAATCAGGCAGGTCAGGGCAAGAAATGTGTAAGCAAGCTTCATGGGGTGTCCTTTCGTCATTGGCCTTTATGGTTAGCAAGGTTAAGGTAATACTTTTTTGAACGGCTTGATGGTGACATGTTTATAAACACCGGCGGCAACATAGGGATCTTGACTGGCCCATTGTTTGGCCTGCTCGAGGGAATCAAACGCGGCGATAATCACACTGCCGGTAAAACCGGCTTCACCGGGATTTTCGCTATCGATTGCCGGATTGGGACCGCACACCAGCAGACGGTTTTCGCCGTTGAGTTGCTTAAGCCGTTCCAGGTGAGCTGGCCGCGCGGACAGGCGTTTTTTCAGGCTGTTTTCGTTATCTTCACCGACAATCGCGTACCACATAGGATTTATTTCCAGCCTATTTGTTATCGGTGTTCGCAGTCGCCATGTGGCGGGACATGTAAATGGCCTGGAGAAAAACAAATAGAATGGTTAATCCCATCATGCCGAACAACTTAAAATTGACCCAGGTGTCGGTGTCAAAATTGTAAACCACGAACAGGTTGGCGATGCCGAGGGTTACAAAAAAAACCACCCAGCTCATATTGAGCTTCAGCCAAACTGCGGCGGGCAGACTAATACTTTTACTCAACATGCGTTCGATTATGGTTTTGTTACCAATGAACTGGCTGCCAAGAAAAGCGACGGCAAAAATCCAATTGATGACGGAAGGTTTCCATTTGATGAACATTTCGTCGTGCAACACGATGGTCGCGCCGCCAAACACAACAAGAATCACCAGGGTGATGAGGTGCGAGTTGTCGAACTTTTTATGTTTAAACCAGTATACACCGACCTGAATGAATGAAGCGGCGATAGCAACCGCCGTGGCAACATAAATATCGTAAATTTTATAGGCTATAAAAAATAGCAGGATCGGGAACAAGTCAAACAGGAATTTCATTGTACAATGCTAACTTTAATTTTAAATGTGTTTATAAATAACCGGCGCATGTGTTCTTGAAAATGGATATATTGCAATAGGTCTTTCTCTTCGTTCTCTGTAATGTTATGGGTTTCCCCGGAAACCGTGCGGTGTTAAAGCTGGACCGGCTTGGCAGGTTTCGGCCCCAGCGTACCATTCGGACAGAAAACCCCGGATGAAATTCAGAATCCCGGTTTAAATTAAAAACAGGCAACAATTTAGCAAGACAACAATTTTAGAACGACAACAATCTAGCATATTTGCCATCTTTTAACATAGGTTAAATTTACGTTTTTATCCAATTTCGGATAAAGATTCACAAACCAAAATCGGGTACTATGGCCCCCATGCCGTTAATCTACGATTTACATGCCCATTCAATTGTTTCCGATGGCTCGCTCACGCCTGCGGATCTGGTGGCGCGCGCCAAACTGATGGGGGTGGACGTGCTGGCGTTGACCGACCATGACGCAACGAGTGGTCTGGGGGAAGCCGGGCGGGCGGCCTTGGAACAGGGAATTACCTTGGTGCCGGGCGTGGAGGTGTCGGTCACCTGGAATGGCGCGACGATTCATATTGTCGGCCTTGGGATTGACCCGCAATGTGCGTCATTACAACAAGGCTTGAAAAAGCTGCGTGAGTTTCGCGAATGGCGTGCCGGGGAAATCGCACGGCGGTTAAGCGCAAAAGGTATCGGCGGTGCGCTGGAAGGCGCGAAAAAATTCGCAACCGGCGAATTGATCAGCCGCACCCACTTTGCGCATTTCCTGGTGGAGCGTGGGTACGCCAAGGATTTACGGGCTGTATTCCAGCGCTATCTGGTGCAGAACAAACCCGGTCATGTGCCCGGTCAGTGGACGACATTGGAAGAAGCGGTAAGCTGGATTAATACCGCTGGCGGGCAGGCCGTCGTTGCTCATCCGGGCCGCTATCGTTTAACCGCCACCCGGTTGCGCCAATTGCTGGCGGAGTTTAAAGAGTGTGGCGGCGCCGGACTGGAAGTTGTGTCCAGCGCTCATTCGCCCAGCGATTGCACGGCCATGGCGCGTTATTCCGGACAATTTGATTTATTGGCATCGCGCGGTTCCGATTATCACGGTCCGGAACATGTCTGGGTGGAACTGGGAAAAATTCCGCCGCTGCCTGTGGAATGCCAGCCGATTTGGCACAACTGGCAATAACAATCGCCACCATTGATTGTCCTACTACCATTGATTGTCATACTGATGTTCCATGATGTCCTCGTAACCGCATTCCCGGCGCCCGTTCATTCATTGAATCCGATCAAGTTTTAACTGATATTCATCACCTATAGTAAGCATTTCACATGACGGCGAAACAATTATCCATCCATGCAGACAATCCTCAGCCACGCTTGATCAAACAAGTGGTCGAGGTGCTGCGTGATGGCGGGGTGATTGTGTATCCCACCGATTCGGCGTACGCCCTGGGTTGCCATATCGGCGACAAAAACGCGATGGAACGTATCCGCCGCATTCGCGAACTTGATTCCAAACACGACTTCACCCTGGTATGCCGCGATTTATCGGAAATTGCCACCTATGCCAAAGTGGGCAAGGCGCATTACCGGTTGATGAAGAGTCTCACCCCCGGCCCGTACACGTTTATCCTGCAAGCCACCCGCGAAGTGCCGCGCCGCTTGCAAAATCCCAAACGCCGCAGCATCGGATTGCGGGTGCCGGATCACACCATCGCATCCCATATCCTCGAAAGCCTGCAAGAACCGGTGATGAGTTCCACCTTGCTGCTGCCGGGCGATGAGTTGCCCATGGTTGATCCGGAAGAAATGTTCGCCAGGCTCAAACACCAAGTGGATCTCATCATCGACGGCGGTTTTTGTGGCATTGAACCCACCACGGTGCTGGACCTGGTGGATGATGAACCCGTGGTGGTGCGCCAGGGCAAAGGTGACCTCTCGCAATTCATTGAAACGCAGAACCATTAGCAATGCGACCGGTGCGTAATCGGCAATTCTGTTTGGCAGCTGTTCGAAGATTCATAAAAACGCCGTGTCAACAAGGACGTGGCGCCACAAACCCGATACAATTCGCCCATGTTAAATAAAATCCAGCTCGTTGCTGTGTTTGCCATTCCGGTGTTATTCGCCATTACGGTTCATGAAGTCGCTCATGGGTGGGTCGCCAAACGATTGGGTGATCCCACGGCGATGCTGATGGGGCGTCTGACCTTGAATCCTCTCAAGCATATCGATCCCATCGGTACCGTGCTCTTGCCCATCGCCATGTTGGTGATAACGGGATTTATGTTTGGCTGGGCGAAACCGGTGCCTATTACCTGGGATAATCTCAAACATCCCAAGCGCGACATCGCGCTGGTGGCCGTGGCCGGGCCAACCGCCAATTTGTTGATGGCGCTGTTTTGGGCGCTGGTGTTGAAAATCGCCTTATTACTGCCGGCATCGGCGGCCACGGTCAGCATCCCACTGAGCTATATGGGCTTTGCCGGCATTTTCATTAACGGCATTTTAATGATCCTCAACCTGCTGCCATTGCCCCCGCTGGATGGTGGCCGGATTATGTCCAGCCTATTACCGGGCCCCTGGTCGTATAAATTCAGTCGACTCGAACCCTACGGACTTCTTATACTTATGGTTTTGTTATTTACGGGGATATTGGGCGCGATTATGCTGCCTCCCCTCGCCGGGTATTTGAATTTTGTAACTTTTGCGTTTGGCATCGAGCCGCAGGTGTTTCAGGCATTGGCATCGGCCTTGCTCGGCGCATCATGATGTTATTAGTAACAAGCGCTTAGTCAACAACTAATCAAAACAACCTGTCACAACAACTTATCGCAACAACTTATCACAACAACTTATCACAACAACAAGGAGAAAATGTTGAGTTCTGTGCCGTCGCAATACCAGCGGGTTCTGTCGGGCATGCGCCCGACCGGGCAATTGCATCTGGGGCATTATCATGGCGTTTTGAAAAACTGGTTGCACCTGCAACATAGCTATGAGTGCTTTTTCTTTGTTGCCGACTGGCACGCGCTGACCACCCATTACGATGATCCATCCAATATCGCGGCTAGCGCGTTTGACATGGTGGTGGACTGGCTGGCGGTGGGCATTAATCCGGGAAATGCCCGGATTTTTATCCAGTCCCAGGTGCCGGAACACGCGGAGCTGCACTTGTTGTTGTCCATGATTACGCCATTAAGCTGGCTGGAGCGGGTGCCCAGTTACAAGGACCAGCAGGAAAAACTCAAGGAAAAAGACCTGGCAACGTTCGGTTTTCTGGGTTATCCCCTGCTGCAAAGCGCGGACATCCTGATCTACAAGGCGGGTCAGGTGCCGGTGGGGGAAGATCAAGTGGCCCATGTGGAATTGACGCGGGAAGTGGCGCGCCGATTTAACCATCTGTATGGCCGTGAACCGGGATTCGAAGAAAAGGCCGAAGCCGCGGTCATTAAAATGGGCAAGAAGAACGCAAGGCTTTACAAAGAGTTACGCAGGAAATATCAGGAACAGGGTGACCATGAGGCCCTGGAAACGGCTCGCGCGATCCTGGAAACCCAGCAAAACGTCACGCTCGGTGACCGCGAGCGGCTGTTTGGTTATTTGGAAGGGGTAGGTAAAATAATTCTTCCTGAGCCGCAGGCATTGTTGACAGAATCACCAAAAATGCCGGGACTGGATGGCCAAAAGATGTCAAAATCCTACGGAAATACCATTTCACTCCGGGAAAATCCCGAGGATGTGGAACAAAAGCTACGTACTATGCCCACTGATCCGGCACGCGTACGGCGCACGGATCCCGGCGATCCTAAAAAATGTCCGGTGTGGGAATTTCACAAGGTTTATTCCAATGAAGACACCCGGAACTGGGTGCAGCAAGGCTGTACCACGGCAGGGATTGGTTGCCTCGAGTGCAAGCAGCCGATTATCGATGCGGTGCTAAAAGAGTTGGCGCCGATTCAGGAACGGATCCAGGAATACCTGGAGGACCCGAAAATAGTGCAGAATTTCATCACGGAGGGGGTGGAAGCTGCGCGCGACGTTGCGGACGGCACCCTGGAAGAAGTCCGGGCGGCGATGGGTTTGGGCTACCGGTAAGGTCGTTGATGAACGATAGAAAACGCAAAAAGCGTGTCAGGTAACAACACAATTATGGCAAATGAAGTCCTCGAAACCATTGCGCAAGAAACTCCACCGGACCTCGCGGAGAGCGCTTCGGCCCACTCCGGGCCGCCTGTCACGGCTACCGCGGAAGTGATTCCTATTGCTATTTTTCATGGTACGGCGATTACCGAACTACCCAAGGATCTTTATATTCCACCGGAGGCGCTGGAAGTTTTTCTGGATGCTTTCGAAGGTCCGCTGGACCTGCTTTTATATCTAATCAAGCGCCATAACCTCGATATTCTCAATATACCCATCGCGGAAATCACCCGTCAGTACATTGAGTATGTTGAGTTGATGAAGGATCTGCAGTTTGAACTGGCGGCGGATTACCTGGTGATGGCGGCCATGCTGGCGGAAATCAAGTCGCGTATGTTATTACCGCGGCCGGTCAGTGAAGAAGAGGAAGAGGATGACCCGCGGGCCGAACTGGTGCGGCGTCTGCAAGAGTACGAACGATTCAAAACAGCCGCGGATAATCTCAACGAACTGCCCCGCCTGGAGCGGGATAATTTTTCGGTGTCGGTCGCCGTGCCTAATCTTAACGTGCGCAAGCTGCATCCCAACGTGGAACTGAAAGATTTGCTGTATGCCTTAAAGGATGTGCTGGTGCGCTCGGATATGTATTCGCATCATCATGTGCAGATGGAGCCATTGTCAGTCCGGGAACGCATGTCGTATATACTCAGCCGCGTGCGGCCGGACAAGTTTATTCCCTTCGCGGAATTGTTCGATCCGCGGGAAGGCCGCATGGGAGTCGTCGTGACTTTTCTGGCGATCCTGGAACTGGTAAAAGAATCCCTGATTGGAATCGTGCAAACCAATCCTTACGAACCTATACATGTAACGGTAGCGGAAAAATGTCAATCACAGACCAACAACTAAAACAAATCCTGGAAGCCGCGATCATGGCGTCCAGCGAACCCTTAAGCATCGATAAAATGCTTGACCTGTTCGCCGACGACAAAGAACCGCCAACACGCGACGCGGTCAAAGCGGCGCTGGATGCAATCGAGGCGGAAAATGAGTCGCGCGGGGTGGAGCTGAAGCAAGTCAGTTCCGGTTATCGTTTTCAGGCTAAAAAAGATTTTTCACCCTGGGTAGCCCGGCTATGGGAAGAAAAACCTGCGCGTTATTCCCGGGCGTTGCTGGAGACACTGGTCTTGATAGCTTACAAACAACCCATTACGCGCGGGGAAATCGAGCACGTGCGGGGTGTCGCCGTAAGCTCCCACATTATTAAAACGCTGCTGGAGCGCGAATGGGTGCGGGTGGTTGGACATCGCGATGTACCGGGCAAACCCGCGCTCTACGCCACAACCAAGGCGTTCCTGGATTATTTCAACCTAACCGCGCTGGAAGAGATGCCGACACTGGCGGAAATTCGCGACCTGGATAAAATAAATCCCGAATTGGATTTGCGCGAACCGGGGCTGGAGCATGCGGACCTAACCGGTGCGTTTGCCGGTGACGTGGAGTCGCCACCGCGCGCAGCAGCCACCGCTGACGGTACAGCCCCAATGAATTCTGAACCCGGCAATGACAGGCCCGGCGAACCAGCCGTATCCACGGGGAATTCTGAAGCGGTAACTGGATATGAAGGCATCGAAGATGGCAGCACCGAAGAAGCCATCGATAGCAATCAGGACGATCGTGACGACGTGATGCTCACGGCCGCGGCTGAAGATTCCGTCATTGATGACGATGCGGCGCTGGAAACCGTCACGGTGGATGGCGAGGATGATTACACCGCGGTGGAAGAGTTTGATTCCAAGTATGCGGGTTAAGGTTGTTGTGAATTGAGTTGCCGGCCTGCTGAAGTTTAAGAATCTAAATAATCTGTCTAGCGTAAAAAGAAAAAGCGGTTAAAAACTTAAATAGCTTTGAAAATTCTGGCATACAATTATTAAAAAAATCGGGGAATGTTACTTACTAAACTCTCGCGGCGGCAATGCAGAGCGGGGTTTAAAATATTAATATTCCTGTCTATGGCCATCGCCAGGACATTCCGCCCAGCCAAAAAAACTCGCGAAACCTTTCCGCAATTGTGAAACAATCGCCCCATGACCGAAAAACTCCAAAAAGTATTAGCCCGCCAGGGATTCGGCTCCCGCCGCGAGATCGAGCGCTGGATCGCGGAAGGCCGCATTGCGATTAATGAACGGGTTGCGGGTCTCGGTGACCGGATCAGCGGTGAAGAGAACATTAAATTGGATGGCAAGCTGGTGCGTTTTAAACCGGTGAAACAGCAGCTGCCGAGGGTGATTGCGTATCACAAGGATGTGGGTACGGTGTGTTCGCGCGTGGATCCGGAAGGGCGGCGCAATGTGTTTGAGGATTTCCCCAAAATACGCGGCGGACGCTGGATATTAGTGGGCAGGCTGGATATCAATACCACCGGATTGTTGCTGGCGACGACCGATGGTGAGCTTGCGAATCGCCTGATGCATCCGAAATATGCCATCAAACGCGAATACGCGGTGCGTATTTACGGGGACGTGACAACGCAAATGCTGCAAAACCTGCTGCAAGGTGTCGAGCTTGAGGACGGCATGGCGCGTTTCGAGGTTATTACCGAGCTGGGCGGTGAAGCCAAAAACCATTGGTTCACGGTGGTGCTGCATGAAGGCCGCAACCGGGAAGTAAGGCGCTTATGGGAATCGCAGGGTGTGCAGGTGAACCGGCTGGCCAGAAACCTGTTCGCTACCGTGAGCTTGCCGCGCCGCTTAAAGAAAGGGCACTGCGAGGAATTGACCCGGGAGCAAATCGAGGAGCTGTATGCCAGCGTGCAGTTGGCGTCACCATTTGCGCAGGTCCAGGGACGAAACGCGGGCCGTTCCCGGGAGAAAGCCAAAACGGCGGCAAGTAAAAAAGCACCTAATATAAAAGCGGAAAGCAAAAAGCCGCTCAGAAAACCAAACCCGGCTAAAAACACGGTCAGTAAAAAAACCGTGGCTAAGAAATCCTTCGTCAAAGAAACCGCCGGTGAAAAATCCGCAGTTAAAAAATCAATAGCTAAAAAACCGGCGTGGCCAAAAAAAAGAGCATGAGATCGAAAGATATCATGCTCGCTGGAGGAGACAATGTACTGCTGCGTCTAAATCTTTACTCTGCGAATATTTATTTAACGGCTGCTATTATTTTTATAGCGACGTCGCCGTTTGATGCCCATGTCCTTTCCTAGCCCGCAATGCGAACACAGTTCCGGCCGTCGCGCTTGGCCTGGTAAAGCGCTTCATCCGCGCGGGCGATAAATGTTTTTTCGTCGTCCGATTCCTGTAACGTCGCGATACCCATGCTCACGGTCATAGTAATGGTTTGGCCTTGTATCCGGGTCTCCAGTTTTTCCACGCGGCGCCGGATGCGTTTTGCCAGCCGCAACATGCCGGGTTCATCCGTCTCCGGCAGTACAATCACAAATTCCTCGCCGCCATAGCGGAATATCATGTCGGAGATGCGCACGCTTTTTTCCGCGCATTCAACCAGCGTCTGCAGTGCGTAATCACCGATTGAATGGCCGTACTTGTCGTTAATCTTCTTGAAGTGGTCAATATCCATCATGATGACAGCCAATGAGCGATTGTGGCGAAAGGCTTTCTCCAGCTCGCGGCGCAGTGTGGTGGTCATCGCGGCGCGGTTACCGACACCGGTTAATGGATCCTTGTGCGCCGCCTGCACGGCTTCCCGGTAGAGAATGGCATTGCGCAAGGGATAATGCAGGGCGCAAATCAGACTTTCCAGCTGTTCAGTTTCGGCGTCGGTGAATTTTTTGCCGCGTGTGATGCTGAGGATACCCAGCCGGGATTCATTGATGGTAAGTTCATAGGTGCGGGAGTGATTTGCCCGCGAACCGATAACAAAATTGATATCAAGCTTTTCGTTGATGTAGTTCACATGATCGTGCGCAATGAGGGTGCTGATTTCATTGCTGAAGTGGGAGATGATTTCCTCGACATTCAAGGATGTTTGCAACAGGCCGGCGATGCGCAGCACAACATCTTTCCCGGCAGCAATGGTTTGCGGTTTTGTATTCAGCATGGAAGCCAGGTTGCCGTTGCTTTTTATTGGCAGGATTTTGTTATCGGTTTGCGGGACAGTCGACATAACTCCAACCTCGATTACAATAGTAATTCGGTTAAAGCGAATATCGTGCCAAGTCGACGGTTTTTTAGAACAGTTTATAAATTCAGGGAGTTACAGATTAGATAGCGACCGTGCGCCGTGAAATTGGCGCCGCAGCAATAACGATTCTGAAGCGAGGTTGCCTATCAGGCGTGGCGTTTAGACATCGAACCGTTCCCCGGTTACCCCCACGCTGTCGGGTCCCATCAGGTAAAGGTAGACGGCGGTAATATCCTTGGGTGACGGTAAATTATGGGGGTCGTCTCCCGGATAAGCGAGGGCATTCATACGGGTCCTGATCCGCCCCGGATCGATACTATTGACGCGCACATTGCTGTTGACTTCCAGTTCCTCGGACAGTATTTCCATCAGGTTCTCGCACGCCGCCTTGGATACGGCATAGGCTCCCCAATAGGCCTGGCCTTTATAACCCACGTTTGCCGAAGTAAAGATAATGGAGGCCTCCTTGGCTTTTTTCAGTAACGGCAGGCAGGCTTTGGTGAGCATGAACGGCGCGTTTAGATTCACGTGCAATACGTGCGCCCAGAGCCGGTTGTCGTAATGTTCGATCGGCGTCAAGGTTCCCAGTACCGCGGCGTTATGCAACAAACCATCCAGGCGGCCGAATTCTTTATAGATGGTGGCCGCCATTAATTTGTAGTCCTTGGGCGTGGCCAGTTGCAGTTCCAGCGGATAAATGGCGGGTTGCGGATAACCGGCTTGTTCAATCAGGTCATAGACTTTTTCAAGTTTTTTCTGGGTGCGGCCCAGCAGAATCACCGTAGCGCCGTATTTAGCATAGTCCTGCGCAACCGCGGCGCCGATGCCATCCCCGGCGCCCGTAACCAGGATAACGCGGTCTTTCAATAAATCTTTCTGCGGAAAATACTCTTGCATGTTAACTCACAGCTCCTGAGTGATGGATTGTTTTTATTATTGATTGCGCGCAGCGTTTGCCGCTGCGCACGGCGCTTTCCAATGTCGCCGGTAAACCTGTATTGGTATAGTCGCCGGCCAGCCAGAGCCCCTGTACCGGAGTTGGGTTGGCGGGCCGGTAACGGTTGCAGCCGCTGACACAATCAAAGGTTGCGCGTTTTTCGCGAATGACCATACGATCAATCGCTTTAGGCCAGGCCGGGAAAAACCCGGCGATCTCGTTTTCAACCGTTGTGCAAAGGTTTTTATTATTCAGCTCCATATGCGGACCGCTGCTGCTGATGACGACAGCCATTAGTCCCGGCTGACCGTATAACCGCCGGTCAAATATCCATTGCGAGGTCGTGCCAACAAGGCCGATCATGTTGGCATTCAAGCTTATGTTATCAGGATATTGTAAATACACGGTAACAATCGGTTGTGACTTTAACATGGTTAAGTGCTGCGTTAATTCTGTCAGTTCCGCGTGCGGAGCCAGCAATTTCGATGTTGCAAAATGCGGCGTGGCCAATACCACGTATTCTGTTTCTATCTCACTGTTCTGTAACTTTAATCCCTTCATTTGCCGGTTTTCAATAAGCAGCTCAGTCACGCGTTGACCCAGGCGGACATGGCCGCCATAGGTTTCAATGTAATTGACCGCCCGGTCGGGAAACGCTTCCCCCAGGTCCGCTTTCAAAAACAGAAAATCCGACTCATCGCGCCTGCGGGAAAATGCATCGCACAGGATACGCAAAAAGATACTGGCCGATGCCGTTTCAATCGGCGTATTCAACGCCGCAATACACAATGGTTCCCAGACGGTTTTAATGACGTTATTCGTTTGTTGAAAACGCCTGAATAATTGCAGACAGCTTTCATCGGTGGATAACGTGAACTTGAGCCGCAACATCGCCCGGCAAAATTGCAGCGTTTTTATCCGATCCTTGAGCGTTAATCCGGAAGCGAATAGCAGGCCCCATACGATGTGCAGCGGCGCCGGCAAGCGGCAGGTTTTTATACTAACATCTTGTCCGCCCTGGCGCCTCATGTTCAACGCTAATTTTTCACGCCGCAGGACTGACTCCTCGCTGACGCCCACCGTGTGCAGCATTTCCAATGTCGAGTCATAGGCGCCCAGCAGTAAATGCTGGCCATTATCCACACTGATTTTATCGGTGTTGTACGGCTTGCTGCCTGCCTTCTGGCCGGTGAGATTAATATTGTTTGCAAAGGGCACGCGGCGGGCGCGGCCGCCCATTTGTTTGGCGGATTCCAGCAGCAGCACAGGAATATCGTGACGGGCCAGTTCCACCGCCGTGGTTAATCCGGCCCAACCGCCTCCCACGACTGTTACAGGCTTGGCTTTAGTCACGGGACCTTTAACCTAGATTCCGCAGTTAACCACTTTATAAAATAGCTACCCATAGGATGTCATTCTATTTTCATGCACGAACGAGGTTCACCTGTTGGGGGAACAACGCTACGCAGTGGATTGCACGCTTGTCTTCACGATCGTCAAAGCGCATGGCGGCGTTGCAACTCCTTGGAATGGAACGACCATTCCGCATTCCCTTCCATAGAGCGCAGCGCCTAGCCCTGCACTTCGAAAATCGCACACTCCACCGCGTCCAACCGCGGATTCTAGGTTTAATTTAATTATTTTTGAGGTGATGGGGAAGCGCATATCAAGTGCCGCAGGTTTGCAGGTATTTTTTATGACGTTTTTTTTCCAGGCGGGCGGTTGTCCAGGCCAGCCATAATTTCCTGAGCGGAGTCAGGGACACCCGGCCGTCCATTACGCGCTGCTTATCTTCTTCAATGGCCTGCAGGGTATGCAGATAGATTGCCGCCATGATCAGGCCGCTGCGTTGTGTGTAGCGGTCCTGTTCCGGTAGAAATTGAAAGGCTCTTTCATAGTATTCGTGCGCGCGCGCGGCCTGGAATTGCAGCAGCTTCGCCATATTATCGCTAAAGCGATGCGCAATAATGTCCGCTTCGGAAACATTAAATTGTTGAAGTTCCTGCTGGGGAATATAGATCCGGTTGCGCGCCGCATCTTCGCGGATGTCTCTTAGTATATTGGTTAACTGAAACGCCATGCCCAGGTTTTTTGCATAGTCCAGCACAGCGGGATTCTGATAACCGAAAATTCGCGCCGCCAATAGACCCACGACGCCGGCCACCCGGTAACAATATAAAGACAATTCATCGAAAGCCGCATAACGCGTGTGATCGAGATCCATTTCCATGCCGTCAATGATTTCCAGAAAATGCGCCAACGGTAAATCAAAAGACTGCACCGGCTCGAGCAGCGCTTTTTGTACCGGGTGTTGCGCGGTGCCGTTCAACGTTTCACGCATGCTATCACGCCACCATTGCAATTTCATGCGGGCAATGTGCGGTTCCGTGCATTCGTCCACAATATCGTCCACTTCACGGCAAAAGGCGTAAAGCGCGGTGATCGCCTTGCGCTGCCCGGGAGGTAAAAACAGGAAGCTGTAATAAAAGCTGGAGCCGCTCTTCGCGGCTTTTTCCTGACAGTAGTCGTCTGGCGTCATATCCACGGTATTGTCGTTGGTAGAAAGATGCCACAGTATACCGGACTCGCGCCGCTTGCTCCATGTTGAACATGCCCTTGTAGGGGGGGCAAGGAAGGCGTTCAGCTTACGGGTTTTTCAAGACGGAGCTAATCCCATCTGAAGCGGAGGTTGTCGAAGACCATATATATAAAATAGTGGTCAGCCTGAAAACCGGTGTAGATTCCGTTCAGGGGAAACTCTATTTTTCCTTCCGTAACTTTCGTGTAACTTTAATAATGGTAGGTTCGTACATTCACTGCGAATTCGTCAGCGCACCGCGTGAGTATCGTCTGTTTCCGCTACTGCCAGGTTGAATTTCCAGCTCCGCGCTGTCATGCTGGGCATCTGCCAATTTCGATAAATACTCAGGAACTGTCATGGAGATTTTTTCGCGCTGGACGGAGAAAACGCCCGCGGATCCGCATAAGCTATCCATCCCGGAACCGGTTGCCTGCCTGTCACGCCAGCGGTTGTTTAAACAACTGGACGCGGGCCAGCAACCGTTGATCTGGATTCACAGTCCTGCCGGCGCGGGCAAGACCGTGCTGGCGGCGGACTACGCGCGACACCATCAACTGCCGGTCTTGTGGTACGCCATCGATTGGCGTGACGAGGATCTGGCCTCGTTTTTTCATCATTTCCGTCTGGCGGCCACAGCCGCGTTTGGCGAGCATGACGACAAACTCCCGCCGTTCGGGCCGCTCTACGCCGACGGTATTGACGCCTACGCGGCCCAGTATTTTAACCACCTGTTCGCCATGATCCAATCACCCACACTGCTGGTGCTGGATAACTATGAACGCCTTTCCGCGGTGCACCCGCTGCATGTATTGCTCGCGCGCCAGGTTGAGACTGCGCGGCCCGGGTTGCGCTGGATGATCCTGAGCCGCGAAGCGGCACCCGCCGCTTTTACACCGGCGGCGAAACAGGCCCTCGATTGGAAGCAACTGCAGCTAACACCCAGCGAAAGCCGCGCGTTACTGAAGTTGCGTGGCATCACCGAGTCTAAACGCGTCGACGAATTGCACGCGCTGGCGGGTGGCTGGGCCGCGGCGCTGGATTTACTGGCCGTGGATAATGCCGACACGCATTTTCACAGCGCCGACTTTGATGCATTAGCCGACGCCATGCTGGCGCGCCTGCCCGTGGCACAGCGCCAATTGCTGTTGAAGCTCGCGCTGTTGCCTAGCTTTACCGACATCGATGCGCAACACCTGGGCGAATCAGCACATGTCGCGCCATTATTGGCGGAACTTGCGCAAACGCTGCCGCTGATTAAACCGATAAAAGGCAAAGTCCTGCGTTATCAATTTCATGCATTGCTGCGCGATCATCTGCTGATCCGTTTACAACAGGGCTTGCCGCCGGATCAACTCCAACAGGTACAGCGTAAAGCGGCCGGCTTACTCGCCGCGCAAGGTGAGATCGACGAGGCCGCACAGCTGTATCAGGCCAGTGCCAGTTGGCCGCAACTTTCGGACCTGATTCGCCAGCATGCGCGCCGCTACGAAAGTAGTGGCCGAGAACACGTGTTGCAGCGCTGGCTGGCGGCATTGCCCAAAGAACTGATGGAATCCGATCCGTGGTTGCAGCATTGGTGGGCGATTGCGATCATGGCTGAAGACCCCGAGGCCGCACAGCGGCACCTGAGCGCAGCCTTCGATTTATTCTTTGCGCGTCGCGACAGTCATGGTGCCTACGCGGTGTTCACGGCGGCGACTACCTCTTTCTCGTTGACACTCCACGACTTCACGCCGTTGATTGACTGGTTGCGCCGCTATGACACGATACGCACGCAACTGCCGCGCTGTCTGGATGTGGAGCTGCGGGTGCGTGCTGCCTCTGCGCGTATCTTGGCGTTAGCTGTCATCAATCCCGGTCATCCGCGTTTGTCCCGGCTCGCACGCTGGGGCGAATACCTGATACGGTTGTTGCCGCTGCGGCATATCCGCGTAATAGTCGGCGGACAACTCGCACATTACTACGCTTTCACGGGTCAAAACCCGCAACTACTCGCAGTTGCGGCGCGTATGGAGGCCGATTTGGATGACCCGCAGGTGCCGCCATTGCCGCGTCTCCATGCCCAGGCCATGGTTGGTCTCGCACGCTATATCTGCGGTCATCCCGATGCGGAAGCGGCACACAACAAAGTCCTGCAAATAGCAACGGCCACCGGGGTGCATCTACTTGATCCGTTGGCGAAGGGGATACTTATCGACTACTACCTGCACCGCAACGATCTCGACGAGGCACAACGACGGCTGCAAACATTGCGCGCGACGACAAATACGGCAAAAAAATATGAAGCATCGCATCTCGAATTCCTCACAGGTTGGCACGCGGCGCTGCGCGGTGATGTCCCGCTTGCGATTGAACATACGCGCCTGGCGAAACAGTTAAGCCAAGATACCTCCCATCCATTCAGCACGGATGTGACGCGCGCGCTTTTAGTGCAGCTCTATGCGGATTTGAATGACTGGGAAAATGCCGAACGTGAACTCGCTGAGATCCATACCTCCTTAAAAGACGCAAATCTGCATGTAGCCCGGCTCTTGTCTCTGCAAAGCGAGGCCTGGCTCGCACTGCGACAGCATGACGAACCGCGCGCACTGCGTAGCTTGCGTGCCGCGTTTGCGCTTGGACGCGACACGCAGAGCATCGGCCAGCTCAACTGGCGACATGACGTCGGTCTGGCACTGTGCATGCTCGCGCTCGAACACGACATCGAAACCGGCTACGCGATTCGACTGATCCGCCATTACAAATTGCAACCCAGCGAACCGCCGCTGCATCTGGAACGCTGGCCGTGGCCGGTACGTATCTACACGCTTGGCCGTACATCCTTGTTACTGGCCGAAGGTGACGCGGAGCCGCAGGCCGGTGCGCGCGCCGTGGATTTATTACACGCCATCATCGCGCTGGGTGGACGCCAGGTGGACATGGATGAACTCGCCGCTGCACTGTGGCCGGATTCGGATGGCGACAGCGCGCACCGTGCGCTGGAGACCGCGTTGCACCGCTTGCGCAAAATCATCGGCAAGGAGCAGGTGCTGGTCAAGGATCGGCAGATCAGTCTGAATCCTCGCACGTGCTGGGTTGATGCATGGGCCTTGCTGCGTCTGTGCAGCCAGATCGAATCCGTGCTGGCCGCAAAAGCCGGTAACGCGCAACTTGACCCACTGCTGCATAAATTGTTGTCGTCATACCGCGGCGCATTCCTTGCCCAGCAAAGTGCACCTTGGGCCGTGATCTATCGCGAGCGCATCAAGGCGCGCATACTGAAAGTCCTCAGGGACGCCGCCGCGTATTTGGAAAACGCGGATCAACACAAGCTTGCCATCACCTTACTGGACTACGCCATCGACATCGACCCGCTCGCCGAAAGCAGTTATTTGCGTCTGATGCACTATCTCGCCGTGATGGGCCGCCGTGCCGAAGCTTTATCGGCGTATCGCCGTTGCCAGCGCGTTATCAGCGCCGGGCAAGGCGTGGCCTTATCCGCCGAAATGGAAACCTTCGCGCGCAGTTTGCAATAACGGGCAGCGCAAAACCTGGAAGGACATTCTCACTCCCAAGATTGGGAGTACCCAGGGGCATAAAAGGGCTAGAGTGAGGATTGATACATCATGTATATAGGGCGGCTTGGCAGCTCACCCCTCATCCTAACCTTCTCCACTTTAAGAGGAGAAGAAACTTTGATGGGGCGGTACTGACGGTATATACGATTTTATTATTCCGGTTTGATTACCCAACATTAAATAAAACACGAATAACAATCTATGTAGTACATTCTGTATCGGGAGGAATTCAGCCTTGAGACAAGCAATGCGTGGACGCCACCGGGCGGGCCATCGGTTTACGGTTGTGCTGCTGTGGACGAGCATTGCGTCTTCGGTGCAGGCAGGCAATGGTATTAATCCTATCGGTTTTGGGGCTGAATCCGTTTCAGTAGCCGGTGCCGATATCGCCACAACCCGTGACAGCAATGCGCTCAACATCAACCCGGCCGCTCTGGCGATCATGACCGGTCACCAGTTTGATGTGGATTACAACTTCCTCCACGCCACACCCATTAGCCACGCCGATGCCAATGGCGCCTCGCATGATTCCGATATGCGGTATGTGCGTATCCTGACTGGCGGTTATGTGCAACATCTAAATAATATACCCATGACTATCGGCATCGGTGTTTTCGCCCAGGCGGGAGCCGGCGCGGATTTTACCGGTATGCAAACCGTATTTGGTACGCGGGATCAGGTGCGCAATCTCATTCGTGTTGCCAGCCTCAATACCGGATTAGGTTATACAGTGAGTGACACCTTGTCCGTGGGCATGAGTCTGGTCATGATGTACGCCGATGCCGAGCAGGATGTGTTGCCCAATACTTCGGTTGCTGCCCCCTTTTTTGGTTATCAGTTACGTGATGTTAGCGATACGGCGCTGGGATTCAACCTCGGTTTGCGTTATCAGATTGGTAAACAAAACATCGTTGGGGTGGCGTACAAAAGTCCTGTCGAATTCACGCTCGATGGGGGTTATCTGGTTTCAAACCAGACTGCGCTTGGGCTGGGCAACGTTACCTATCGTTCGGTAACTATCGAAGGCATCAGACAACCGCAAGAACTGGGGATCGGTATTCAACACACCTTGCAAGACAACTTTAATCTGGCCGCCGAGCTGAATTGGGTCAACTGGTCAAATGCCTTTACGAGTTCGACCTTGACGGCCAGCAATCCTGATACACCGGGCGCCCCTGCTGTTTTAAGCCAAACCGGCGCGAGTAACTGGCGTGACCAAATCATTATTGCGCTTGGTTTTAGTTATGAAGTGAGTAGCGCACTCACCTGGCGGGCTGGGGCCAATTACGGACGCAATCCCATCCCGAACGAGTCGTTGTCACCATTGCTGGCACCCGTTACGGAGTACAACATCGCGACCGGGATCAGTTACCAACACTCGCAACAGAGTAAATTTGACGCGGTGCTTGAATATTCCATTCCCAATGAGCAGACCTATACCAATCCAAATTCACCGCTCGGCCCCAACACCAGCACAACGACGGCTGTGATCGGGGTGCATTTAGCCTATTCGATGAAATGGTAGTGGCATATTTGGTTCGCGCGGAGTTTGCGGTAGTGGTGTAGGCGGGCTACCGATCCTCATTGAGACTATCAGCCCATTTTTGCACGGCCTGGTGGTCGATGACACGTCCCGCGTCCACATCGGCCAATGCCTCGTGAGTCAAACGGCTGCGCTCTTCTTCCTGGTCGATCCAGTCGCTCAACGCTTGCTTGATGATCCAGCCACGCGAGCGGCCGAGGTGAGTAGCCAATAGATCGATTTTCTCCGCCAGTGAGAAGGGGGCGTGCGCCGTGAGAACTTTGGTGTCTGTTTGTGCCATTAAGATGTCTAGTCGTCCATATCGGTCTGCAAGACCGTCGCGTAATCCTGGCCGCCGTAGAATACGCCGATAATGGATATTTGTTCGGCGTCCACGTCAAAGGCGATCACGGCCCGGCCTTTGTAGTTCGTGATGCGCAAGCCAGGGCGGATGTCATCACGGCAAGGGCTTCGATGCGGAAAGGTCTGCAGCCCCTCGCAATACGCGAGGATGGCGCTGGTATAGCGCTCCGCAATTTCGGGTGATGCAGCGGCCGCGATGTAGCGGTAGAGCACCGCAAGCTGTTCCGCCGCTTCGGGCGTGAAGACAACGGTGTACGTCATTACTTTTTGGCAGTGGCTGTCTTGTGTTCGGCGGCGAGCCTGGCCCGCACCTGCTCAACGCTGACAGCCCGCGACGGATCGGCTTTGAGCGCGTCGTAGGCCGGCGCGACTTGCTCCCGCAGCCAGTTTTCCACGGCACGGTCGCGGGCCATCAACGCACGCAAGCCGTCACGGATGACTTCGCTTTCAGTGGCGTACTCGCCGGAAGCGACCTTGGACTTTACTGTCTCTGCCATCTCAGTTGGCAGGGTGATGCTGAACTGCTGGGTACTGCGCATATAGGGCCTCGATTTGAGAGTGTAGGATTTAATCCTACGCCAATCCGGCGCTTCGTGCCACCCACTCCGGTTATACGGGTCAGGAATTCCCCACCCTCCGGTAATAATTCACACTTTTTTTCTGTTTCCGTATGCCGCGTGTATGTCCCGCCCCGATAGGCTTTCGACTATCGAGTCGTATGAATACCATAAGGGGAACGGCATGCACCAATCTGGACATCTATATACAAGCAACACGGTCGTCACCGGGGCCCGCGCGTTCAGCCTTCTTTTTGCCACTGGCGTGTTGCTGGGGCTTAGTGGCTGCAGCAGTGGCGGCGGTGGCAGCGGCCCCATTCTTGACTCTCTCGCCAATCACCTCAGCATCAGCTCGCAACCGGTCACGGCGACCGCGGGGTCGACGGTCACGCTGTCGTTCGACACTCTGTGTGACAATGCTTACACAATCGATTTCGACCCGCTGAGCGGCTCGGGTGTCGCTTCTGGCATCATCGGCCTCCCGAAACTGGTAACCGGCCCGGATGGAGAGCCCGTCTTATCTGGGCATTTCGCTTGCGGTGATCAACTTCCTGACCGTCCTGATGGCTACCGCGGGGGATCCACGGAATTTCCGCTTCAGATCACTGACTACGCCACCCCGGGATCTTACCGCTTCGACTTCGTGGCGACAGCCTGGGGCCCTTTCGGTCCATACGGCCGAGGCGACGTGGCGGTCGAAAGCGACATTGTCACCGCAACGATCAATGTCGTGGCCGCGCCGCCCGGCGCGTTCGATATTTCAACGCCGCCGGGGGTTGTTGCGGTGGCGGACACCTTCAGCTTCGATATCGCTGTCGATCGCAACGGCGGCTTCGCCGGCGACATCCAGTTCGTGGGCTCCGTGATCCGCGCGGACGGAGGCGTGTCGTTGTTCGCCCAAGTCGTCGTCACGCCTAACGGCCCCAACCTCGCTTCCACTCAGGTGTCGGAATACGCCGCGAGCGAGCGTGTTGACGGCGACCGCGTGTTGATCCGCGCGCTGGGCGGCGGCACATCGAGGGTCAGGCTCGTGCCGATCGTCCCGCCGTCGTCGGAGGGGCCACCGCCTGCGCCGCAGGACTTCACCGCGACAGGCGAGCCCGGACGGATCAGCCTCGCCTGGACCGATGTACCGGCGGTGATCGGCTACACCCTTGATCGCCAGGCGCCGGGCGAGGGCTTCACCCCCTTGGCAGAACTGGCGGGCGGTACAACGACATACACCGACGCAACGACGGTGCCGGGCACGCTGTATACCTACCGCCTGTCGGCCTTCAACTCGTTGTACCGGTCCGTGCCGGTGACCGCGCAGGCGCAAGCGCTTACTGCGCCCACATTCACGCTGTCGGTGGTAACCACGGACGGCGGCAGCATTACTTCTTCCGTGGGTGGGATCAACTGTCAGGCCAATAACGCCGGTACCTGCGCGGCCACTTTTCTCAGTGGCGCGACGGTGACGCTAAACGCCTTGCCCGCAACGGGCTACCAGTTTACCGGCTGGACGGGCGACGCCGATTGCAGTGACGGCGTGGTAACCATGGACGGCTCCCATTCGTGTGTTGCCACCTTTGTGGTGGCGGCGACGACCTGGCGCGCACTCGGCGGGGCGTTGAACCGCGATCCCGACCGCAGCGCCATCGCGCCGGAACTCGCCGTCAGTCTTGGCAATATCTACGCGGCCTGGACCGAGGCCGGCACGGGTGAGGTGCCCAGCGGCGGGGTGTTTGTGTCGCGCTGGAGTGGCAGCGGTTGGGTCGCCGTGGGCGGTGGCCTCGAAGTCAATGCCAATACCTCTGCGGCCTATGGCGCGCAGATTGTAAACGGCGCGGCCAATGCGCCGCTGGTGGCCTGGATCGAAGGCGGCGACGTCTACATGAAGCGTTGGGATGGCGCGAACTGGAACGCGCTCGGCGGCAATGCGATCGTCGGTGTCTCCGGCACCAACTTCGCCAACCAGATCGATCTGGCGGTCGACTCATTGGGTAACCCGGTGATGGCGATTGAGCAGGGTCAGTCGGGCAGCTTCAACAGGGATATCTATGTGCGCCGCTTCGAAAATGGCGCCTGGACCACGCTGGGTTTTATCTTCGGTGATGCATTCACGCGTATTTCCGCCTCGTCACTGGTGATCGACGGCAGTGATGCCCCGGTCGTCGCCTTTGAGCAACTGATCGGTTTCGACGGGGTGACGGTGGTGTCGCGTTACGATGTCACCGCGACGTTCGGTAACTTCCGGTCCGTCGGTGGGGACAGGGCCAGTGAAACGGGGTTCGACACCGTCTCGCCGTCATTGGCGATCGATGCCTCGGGCAACTTTGTGGTGGTGTATATCCGGACCGGCGGCACCGTGCGCGACACGATTGTCACGCGCCGCTTCGACGGCACGGTGTGGACCAACCTGACGGCCAGCGTCGCCAATGTGTCGGCG
>DATCIR010000009.1:0-4538 GCA_036507695.1 Gammaproteobacteria bacterium | reverse complement strand
CACGCCGGCGTCCACCAAGATCGGCACCTGCGCTTCTTCAATGATGGTCAGGATATTGTAAGGATTTTGAATGCCAAGGCCGGAACCAATCGGCGCCGCCAGGGGCATGACCGCCACACAGCCCATCTCTGCGAGCCGTTTGGCGATGATGGGGTCATCCGTGGTGTAAACCATCACCTTGAAGCCATCTCTCACCAGTTCTTCGGTGGCTTTCAAGGTGGCGGTGATGTCGGGATACAAGGTTTTTTCATCACCCAGTACTTCGAGTTTTACCAGGTTATGGCCGTCGAGCAGTTCCCGCGCCAAACGGCAGGTGCGCACCGCGTCTTCCGCGGTATAACAGCCCGCGGTGTTGGGTAATATGGTGTATTTATCGGGCGGAATGACTTCCAGCAAGTTGGGTTGCCCCGGGTTTTGGCCGATATTGGTGCGGCGGATGGCGACGGTAACGATTTCCGCGCCGCTGGCTTCGATGGCCTTACGGGTTTCCTCCATGTCCTTATATTTACCCGTTCCTACGAGCAGGCGTGACTGATAGGATTTTCCGGCGATTAATAATGAATCGTCCACGGCGGTTACTGGAATTGAATCGGGCATTGGCGTTCTCTGTGGATGGCGTTAATCAAGAAAATACGGTACTGGTTACTGGGTACTTAAGAGTGAAGTGCCGAATTATACAACAACTTGTTAGGCAAGTGGCCGTTTAGTCCGTTTTGTGTGATATTTGTTCAGCAGGGCTCAGCCACCACCCACGGCGTGGATGATTTCAACCTGGTCATTGTCCTGAAACCGGAACGTCTCGTAACGGCTGCGGGGCACGATTTCTTGGTTAACCTCCATGGCAATCCGGCGGCCCTGCAGCCCCAGATGTTCCACCAGTTGCGCCGCGGTTAGGGCGGCGTCGAATTGTTGGGTGTTGCCATTAATGAGCAGGTTCATAAAGCTCGATGCATGAGTGCAGGAAACAGGGATTTTAGAATAATTGTGCAATGATGCCTAGCGAAAAAAAATCCCGCCAATGGCGGGATTTTGGTAATACAGGATCATTTCAACGAGTCTCGTTAGACATTGTTAAAGCCGCTAGTTGGTGCCGCAATAATTCGGCGTGGTATTAACATTTTGCAGAAAATATGCAATGGCTTGGATGTCGGCCGTCGGATTATCCAATTGCCCGGCGATACCGGACATGGTGCCGACACCGCCGACACCCTGCACCAGCCCCAGGGCTTCGCGAATGGAAGTTTCGGTTGAGCACTGTACCAGAGTGTTGCTTCCCCCCGCGCCATTGACGCCATGGCAGCTTTGGCAGTGCGCGATGTAGAGACTCCGGCCCACATCCATAAGGCCCAAGACGCGTAGCGTAACATCAACCTGACCGGATTGCGGAGGCACGGCGTTATTGGTAGCAATAAAACGCACGCTATAAGTGCCGGCGTCGTTTACGTCCGTTGCCCAGGTAAAGTTGCCGTTAAAGGTATTAAAACTGGCGCCGGCGGTGAAGGGATTAAGATCGGGTCCCAAGGATCCATTGTAACTCAGGGTCAGGTTCAGCCCATTGGGATCCGTGGCGGTCACGGTGAAAGCAATGGACTCGCCCGCTACCACCGTGGGTGTTCCGATCGCATCAAAATAAGGGACGCTGGGATCGGGATTATTATCCCCGGAAGGCGCATCTCCAGCTCCAGCGCCACACCCGGACAATAGCGATAAAAATCCCAGTAACGAAATCAAATACGTGTAACGCATAGCAATCTCCAGTTCAGCGGCCGGCCACGGGCAAGCCTATGGTTTATTAAGCCAATGAGTTTTTAGAGCGTTGCTTCGGATATGGATAGTAAAGAAGAAATACCGCCAGGAAGGCTTATACGTTGTAGTTGTGAGTAACATAGCAAATAAGTAGCAGCATGTTCAAGCACTACGTAGTAAGGAAAATCGCGATTCGGTTGGCGAATTTGGGGAATAGTATTATAAATTGCTGAAATCGGCGGTTTGAACCAGGGCATTAAAAGTCCAACCGGTGAGATTATCCATTTCAAACGCAACCACTTTCGTATTAGCGATGACATCAATTCGGTAATTTTTCAATAATAGGACTTGGCCATCAGGCACGAAACTGCATTCACCTTTCATTATCAATTGGTTCATGCCTTCCAAGTCGCGCTTTTCGGCGAGCTTAAGGTAGTTCGCGAGCGATTTTTCCGTGTAGCAAAACGCGGTTTTTTCTTCCAGAAATTTAATCTGCTCTGCCTGTGAACCAGCGCTTAGCAGCATGAAAACGGCGAAAAATATAAAATTCTTCATCTTTCTTTCCATTGAATGGCGAGTACTGGCGTAATGGCTTACAGATATTGTAGGGAAGATACAACCGATCCACGCCTGTTTAAAGTACCGATAAATCCATGATGATTATTACGGCTGGCAGGCTCAAATTCTTTAATCGGGAAAAATTTATAGGATGGGATAACTAAATGATTTATATATTCAAAGCGACGGCAGGCGGCGGTGAGTTGTTCCCAATCGCCTTATCGCCGGTGTGCGGGGCGGTGGTGTGACAGTGACTCAACGGCTTTGTTTTGCGGGCAAAAAAACCCGGCTTTACGCCGGGGATGCATTGAGCTACTGAGTCTGTATATTACTTTTATTGATTCCGGGCATTTATGAAAACCGGGATTTGGCAATCCGCGTTTTGCGGACGCTGCTTCCTCACTTGCTGGGAGCGATTTCGGCTTAGATTTTAACTAACAGTGAAAGCAATAAAGATGCCAACGATAAAATATACGTGGAAACAATAAGTTAACGAACATGCAAGAGTGTTTCCCACAAATTGTAAAACTATCCGACAACTGTATAGGTGGCATACAAGTCTGTTTCATTATGATAGTCAGTAGGTTACATAAGTATGTGCAGTGGGCTTTTACCAGTAGATTAATCAGTAAACAAATGAAGGCGGCGGTGACTGTAAAATTATCTGACAGTCAGGAGTATTAGCTAACTTATTGTTATAACGGATTATTATGTTGTTGGAATTTCTTACGTTGATCTTGTGAGCTGCGCGGCGGTAAATCCAATCGGCAGCGGCGCTTTTGTCTAAAAATTGCCTAATTTGTTAATTTTGAAGCAATTACGCACATAACCGGGCATCCTCTAGGGTTGTCGAAAATATTTACAATTTTGCTTATGCGCATTTTATCTTATTGATTTATAGTGCATTTATAACTTGGCACAGGAGCTGCAGTATATAATTTGTACAGTAAACTATTCTTCTATCTGTTATTAATTTTTAAAGGTGAGCAATCGTGAACAACAATAAATTGTTATCCCTAGTGGGCGGCATCAGCATTCTGGCATGCGCAGGTTCCGCCAATGCGTTGCCCGCGTTGCAGTTAGGGCCGGGCAGCGGTTCGTGGAGCTATGACGGTTCGGACCAGACCTGGGTGGTCTCGGACAGCCGCTTTAGCCTCAGCGCTTATGCGAATTGCCTGACGTCCAGCACCTGTTCTCCCAGTGGCGAATACGCCTGGGACACGAGTGGCGCTACTTCCCAATACGCCTACCTGGTGGTGGCGGCAGTACCGGATACCGGAAACGTCGATGCGTTTGATATCTCCATTTTCAACGATGGCGCCAGCTTAAGTATGGTGACTTCGGGTTATGGCGCGCCGCCGGTGCAGGACCCCAATAGTCTTTCTTCGCACGGCATCTACGATACCTATTTTGAAATTTATGAATTTCAGTTCAACGGCGGTATCGGCACCATATTTGATACTCAACCCGGCGAAACCGGCAATGGCGATGGTTACAGTGAATCGTTTGACGTCACCATCAACGCCTTACTGGCGGGCGTAAGCGGCGTGCATTTCGACCTGTTCACGGTGCAGGGTGCGCGCTACGATGCCAGCTCAACCAGTGCTGATCGTAATCTGGTTAATGCGTTTGCGCCGTTCTCGCATGATGCGGAAACTACCACGTCTGTTCCTGAACCCGCCACCGCCTTGCTGCTGGGCTTGGGTTTGCTCGGTTTAGCGCGCGCCAGAAAGCGCATAGTCTAAGCGCCGCTTCCCAATACGCGCTACTGAAAAAGCCTTGTCATTCGGCAAGGCTTTTTTCTTTTGTATCTACTCATTTTGATGGAATTGATTGTCGTATAATGCAGCGCGATGTCATCAAAACGCCCGCTAACACGTGGGGCGTTTTGATTTTGCAGTCCTTTTAAATTCATAAACCTTATTGTTTCATAAACCAAAGCCCCGCATGTTGAACTTGCTCTCGCCGCCGCCGCTGTCCTTATACATCCATACGCCCTGGTGTGTGCGCAAATGCCCCTACTGCGATTTCAATTCGCATGCGGTCAAGGATGAGCTGCCGGAAGCGCAATACCTGCAGGCACTGCTCCGCGATCTGGAGCAGGACTTGCCCCGCGTCTGGGGGCGCAGGGTGCAAAGCGTGTTTATCGGCGGCGGCACGCCCAGCCTGCTCTCGCCGCAGTTTTATGAACAGCTGTTTTCCGCGTTGCGGGCGCTGCTGGTCATCAATGCCAA
>DATCIR010000008.1:0-2960 GCA_036507695.1 Gammaproteobacteria bacterium | reverse complement strand
CTGGCCGTACCTCTGGGGTGCCAGGATCAACTCCTGGCTGTGGACCCGCAATGATTCAGCCGCCAGTCATGTCGTGGACGGAGTTTGGTTAGGCCGTATGCCGTCCCGGCGGGATCTCGCCGCCAGCCCATATAAAACCGTTATCGACCTTACTGCCGAGTTTTCCGCGCCGGATGCGGGTATCCGCTGGCGCGCGGCACCGAGCCTCGATCTGATTACGCCCGATGCGCATACATTGTCACAAATCGCGCATTGGATTGAACAAAGGAAACGGGAGGGCCCCGTCCTGGTCACCTGCGCGCTGGGTTATTCGCGCAGCGCCATGGCCGTTATTACCTGGTTGGCGGCCTCGCAACGGGCAACCGGACTGCAACATGCTATCGATCAGGTCAGGCAAGCGCGGCCAGGTATCGTGATCCAAGCGCACGACCACCCGGTTATTGAGTCCGCCATTGCGCAAGCCAGGATGAGAGATCAAACCGGTGCAAAGTGATAGCGACCCTGTCCGTATCCAGACCTGTGTAAGTTTGCTGGAACAACACCGCCATCTGCATCTGCTGTCGTGCGGTACGAGCGTGGCATCGATGCTTGCCTTGCTCATGATGTTAATAACAAGCACTGATACTTTGGTCTGGCTGATGGTATTGGCCGTTGTCATTCTGCTGGGTGTTTACGAAACTTTTCTTGCCGTACGAATTGGATTTGATACGGATTTGTTGCACCGGCTCGCCTCTCACGGCAGTGTTACTGATAAAGAACTGCGTGCTTTGGATGAAGCACTAAGCTATTTTAAGCTGCGGCCGGAAAGTAAGGCAGGACGTCCATTAGAGAAACGCCTCGCTGGCAGCCTGGCCTTGTTTAAACAGCAAGCCTGGGTTTGTGGTTTTCAGCTTATTCCGCTGTTGTGCGCGGCCGGTATCCATGCGGTAAAAGCTTCGCTAGCTTGATTTACAAAGTACCGCTGCGTTTCTTACAGGATTAAAATACTTCAGGATACCAACTTATGTTGTCACACTTACCTGAATATACGCAGATTGCCATGCTGGCGGTAATCGGCGTGCTGGTGATCGCCACGGTGATCCAGTTTTTATTGAGCGTGAAAAACCCGGAGAAGGATTACCGCGAACTGCGCTTGCGCGTTACCTCCTGGTGGTGGATGATCGGTTTGCTGTTTATCTTCCTCGCTATCAGCACCAACGCCGCAATCGTGTTTTTTGGGTTTATCAGCTTTCTGGCGTTCAAGGAATTCCTTTCCATCGTGCCGACCCGTCAGGCGGACCGGCGTGTGGTGTTCTGGGCCTACGTTGCCATTCCGCTGCAATACTATTGGGTTGCAACCGGCTGGTACGGCATGTTTATTATTTTTATCCCGGTGTACATGTTTTTATTTATTCCGATGCGCATGGTTTTGAAAGGGGAGACCGATGGATTTATCAAGGCCGCCGGGATTTTGAACTGGGCCCTGATGCTCACGGTGTTTTCGGTCAGCCATATCGCTTATCTGCTGGTGTTGCCGGAGAAAAACGCTTTGGCGGGCGGGATTGGGCTGGTGCTGTATTTATTGTTTATGACCCAGTTCAATGATGTCAGCCAGTATGTGTGGGGTAAAATGCTGGGGAAACACAAAATCATTCCACGGGTGAGTCCCAATAAAACCTGGGAAGGTTTCCTGGGAGGCTTATTCACCATTACTCTCGTAGCGGGCTTTGTTGCGCCCTTGCTTACGCCCTTAACGCGCATTGAAGGTTTTATCGCGGGTGTGATTATCAGCGCCAGCGGCTTTATCGGCGACGTGGTGATTTCATCAGTCAAGCGTGATCTGCGCATCAAGGACAGCGGCCAGCTCATACCCGGGCATGGCGGTATCCTGGATCGCATGGACAGTCTTCTTTATACCGCACCGTTGTTTTTCCATTATCTGTATTACCTGCATTATTAATTATCATGCCGCGCGCGCTAAAAATACTTTTTTTCTCGCTGATAGTGCGCCCAATCGTGCTCGTCGTATTGGGGCTCAACATCCGTGACCGGCATAAGCTGCCGGTTACCGGTCCGGCGATTATCATTGCCAATCACAATAGTCACCTGGATGCCATGGTGCTGATGAGCCTGTACCCCTTATCCATGATTCACAAAGTGCGTCCGGTAGCGGCGGCGGATTACTTTTTAGCAAATCGAATCAAGGCCTGGTTTTCGCTTAACGTAATCGGCATCATCCCGTTGTCACGGCAGGGTGGAGTTAACCGCGACGAAATGTTTGCCGCCTGCCATGCCGCGCTGGATAAGGGCGACATTCTGATTTTATTTCCCGAAGGTACGCGCGGCGAACCCGAACAGGCTGTCAAGCCTAAAAAAGGCTTGTATTACCTGGTAAAAGACCGCACCGATACCGCCATTATCCCCGTCGTCATTCATGGCCTGGGCCGCGCTTTGCCGCGCGGTGAAGCCTTGCTGGTGCCGTTTAATTGCGACGTGGTCGTCGGAGATCCCTTGCCGCCGGTTGCGAGTTCCGATGCACTCATTGCGGTACTGACCGAAACCTATGCCCGGTTGAGCCAACACTGCCTGACACGCACCACGCTCAAGTAACTCGCGCCGTTTCTATCAGGATTCACACCTGTGGGTAGCCCAGTACAAGAAAACTTCAACGCAAAGGCGAAGACGCAAAGCATTCAAGCTACTACAATCCATGCAGCCGTATCGTCAGGATAAGCGATTGGACCGCCCTATCTGGAATCCAGAATGCGATCCCCAGCTATTTTTTAAGAGATTATCCGTTGTCCTTTGCGCCACTGCGTCTTTGCGTTTAATAGCGGCGTTGAGTTGCCCGCTGATTCTTCGGATGATCCAATAATATACATAATACCGTGCCAGGCCCGAATGGCACTTACTTAACGCAATTTCTTGGATTTTCGTCATTCCGGCGGAAGCCGGAATCCATGAAACTGCCACTATTGTAG
>DATCIR010000007.1:0-3284 GCA_036507695.1 Gammaproteobacteria bacterium | reverse complement strand
GTTGGACGCGGTGGAGTGTGCGATTTTCGAAGTGCAGGGCAAGGCGCAAGGACGCGGAATGGTCGTTCCATTCCAAGGAGTTGCAACGCCGCCATGCGCTTTGACGATCGTGAAGACAAGCGTGCAATCCACTGCGTAGCGCTGCTCACCCAACAGGTGAACCTCTTTCATGCATGAAAATAGAATGACATCATATGGGTAGCTATTTTATAAAGTGGTCAACTGCGGAATCTAGGTTTAATTGTGCCTGATGGAAAAAGGCAAGTCCTAACCCCGGCTTTTGATAAGCGGGTGGCATTCAAGCCCTACTTCTTTGGAGCTTGGTCATTGTTTGATTTGCGCGGGATCTACCACTCTATTGATTTCAATTCCACGCGCTTGAACGAGTTGCATGTTGTAGAAATTGCCGTTACGCATGATCAATACCTGCAGCTTGTTCCCATCCGCTAGATGGTGATAGTGATTTCACATTTTGTCCGGTGACGAATAGTGCTACCCACCCCCTCTTTTGCGCGTGGCCCGCGCCCGCGAGTGGCCGCCCAAAAAAACGGGCGCCCTAAGGCGCCCGTCTCACTTGAGACTACGTCTATTACTTGCGACTAAATGTATGTGCTACATCGTGTAGGCACGCTCGCCGTGTTCGGTCACGTCCAAACCTTCGCGTTCTTTCTCTTCCGCCAAACGCAGACCGACCATCAGGTCCGTAATCTTGTAGGAGATGAAAGCCGCGACGGCCGACCATACCACGGTAACCGCCACGCCCTTAAACTGGATCCAGACCTGCGTGGCAATCGCATTGGAACCGACGCTGGCGGTGACCCAATCCGTTACCAGTCCCGGGCCGCCCAGTACCTGGTTGTTGAACACGCCGGTCAGCAGCGCGCCGAGAATGCCGCCGATACCGTGCACACCAAACACATCCAGTGAGTCGTCAGCGCCGAGCATTTTCTTCAACCAAGTCACGCCCCACAGACAGACGACGCCGGCAGCCAGACCGATCACCAATGCGCCCATCAGGCCGACATTACCGGCCGCCGGTGTGATGGCTACCAGGCCCGCTACCGCGCCGGACGCCGCACCCAGCATCGAGGGTTTGCCTTTGAGCATCCACTCGACGAACGTCCAGGCAATCACTGCAGCGGCTGTGGCCAGGAAGGTGTTCATGAATGCTAATACCGCGAAATTGCCGGCTTCCAGCGCGGAACCCGCGTTAAAGCCGAACCAACCCACCCAAAGCAAACAGGCGCCAACCATGGTCAACGTCAGGTTGTGCGGCGGCATGGCTTCGCGGCCGTAACCAATCCGCTTGCCCAGCATGTAAGCACCCACCAAGCCGGCGATACCTGCGTTAATGTGCACGACCGTGCCGCCCGCAAAATCGAGCGCGCCCCATTGCCAGATCAATCCGGCTTTGGCGTTCATCGCGTCCACTACATCCGCGCCGGTATAGGCATCCGGCCCCATCCAGTACCACACCATGTGCGCGATCGGCGCATAACTCAGGGTGAACCATAAGGTCATGAATATCAGTACCGCGGAGAATTTCATGCGTTCGGCGAACGCGCCCACGATCAGCGCGCAAGTGATACCCGCGAAAGTCGCTTGGAAGGCCACAAACAACAGCTCCGGAATCACCACGCCCTTGCTGAAAGTTGCGCCGTTGGCGAAGACGCCCGTCGCCGGATCGAAAACGCCGGAGAGAAACAGACGATCGAAGCCGCCGACAAACGCGTTGCCTTCGGTGAACGCCAGGCTGTAACCGTAAATAGCCCATAGCACTACGATCAGTGAGAAAGTCACCAACACCTGCATCAACACCGACAAGGTGTTCTTGGAGCGCACCATGCCGCCATAAAACAACGCGAGTCCTGGAATTGCCATCATAATGACCAACAAAGTTGAAACTAACATCCAGGACACGTCGCCTTTGTCCGGTGTCGGCGCGGGAGCAGCGGCCTCGGTTACTGGCGCCGCCGCCTCTGGAGTGGCGGCCATCTCAGGGGCGGGTGTCGCCGCCGGAGCGTCTTCGGCGATCGAAGGAACCGCGAAGCCAAGCGCGCCGCACAGCGCAATTAATGCAATCAATTTTTTCATGCCGGCCTCCTATAGCGCATCCGCGCCGGATTCACCGGTACGGATTCGCACACATTGTTCTAAATTAAACACGAATATCTTGCCATCGCCGATCTTACCGGTGTTGGCGGATTTCATGATCGCTTCCAACACTTGGTCGAGCATGTCGGATTTGATCGCCACATCGATTTTGACCTTGGGCAGAAAATCCACCACGTATTCCGCGCCACGGTAAAGTTCCGTGTGCCCCTTTTGCCTTCCGAAGCCTTTGACTTCGGTGACGGTGACACCCTGTACGCCAATGGCAGACAGCGCCTCCCGCACCTCATCCAGCTTGAACGGCTTGATAATTGCCGTTACGAATTTCATGTTTTCTCCTTATTTGCAGTGGGAAAATGGGACAGCCGAGCACGCAAGGTTGTCGTAATCTGTCTGTTTTAAAATCCACAGGCTCGGATACCACCAGAAATAATTCTTGCTAACCAGCTTGAAGATTAAAACTGCCAAAACATAGGGCAGAATATATGCCAGAATATAATATGTTTTAGATCATATAGTTAGAAAGGTATTTATGATCACGCACTCCGTTATTGAGCGATATTGGTGCGCGTTATTTCGCCAGCGCACTGCTTTGGTGCGCAGCCCTCAAATGGGGTCAGAGTGGAATGGCACTTACTTAACGCAATTTTTTGGATTTTCGTCATTCCGGCATTTTTTTAAGCATGCCCCGGTATGTTGTAAGCCGGGGCATGCTTTAAAAGACGCCGGGAAGACGACGGTTCTGAGCTTAAGTATGCCATTCGACGCTGACCCCGTTTATTCGCGACTTTAATATTCAATCAATACCAACGATTGCGCGGGGACGGCGATCTCTGAACTACTGACCGGGACAATAGCTACCGGCCCCGCATGGTCATCGAACACTTTAATTTGCACCGGCGTCATAATACCCGCCAGATTTTCCAAGCGCGCGGTGTGCGAAGCCGTGTCACGATTAATAATCAAGGCGCGCACAGAGCCACCGCTATCACGCGTTACTAATACAGTACCGTTATTGGTTAATTGATTGTTAGTGGCATTGCCTGGTATCAACATAACACTTCCGGCAGTGATGGATTCGCTCAATAATTCATAAGCGCGGTACAATGGTTTGGGTTGACCATTGTTATCGATCAGTCCCAATTTGGCGCCGGGATGAAAGTCATAAAAGA
>DATCIR010000006.1:0-5386 GCA_036507695.1 Gammaproteobacteria bacterium | reverse complement strand
AGCCTACAGGGACGTACTTGTGGCGTCCCCCGGCAGGAGACACCGGCGCCGCCCACGGGTGAGTAGTTACCAAATTTAATCGATTAGGCGGGAGGTTGTGATAGGCGTTGTTACGTGCGTCTGATGTAAGCGTGCGAGTGGATAAAAAACATGCACCCCTGGGTTTGTGTCAGGTTTGCGGAAGGGTGAAATAAAACGTTGCGCCTTTGCCGGGATCTCCCTCCGCCCAAACCCGGCCGCCGTGCCGGCTAATGACGCGCTGCACGGTGGCGAGGCCGATGCCGGTGCCCGGGTATTCGTCATAACCCACCAGCCTTTGAAACGCGCCAAACAGTTTGTCCACGTATTTCATATCGAAACCAACGCCGTTATCGCGGATAAAATACACTGTTTCGCCGTTCTTGCTGCTTTCGCCGAATTCTATTCTGGCATTGGATTTTTTGGTGGTGTATTTCCACGCATTGCCGATTAAATTGACAATGACCACATCCATTAACGTATCGTCGGCATAGATGTTTACACCCGATTGAATGTTAAAATCAACCGTGCGTTCCGGCTCCGCGTTTTTCAACCGGTCAATCACTGCTTGTATCTTGGCGCTCAAATCGATTTTCCGCCTTACGATTTCGCTGCGGTTTATCCGCGACAGCTCCAGCAAATCGTCAATTAAATTACCCATGCGTTGCGAGGCTTGCCTGATCCGGGACAGATTCGCGTTACCTTCCTGGTCTAACAATTCTTCGTAGTCTTCCTGCAGTATCCGGCTGAACCCGTCAATCGCCCGTAACGGACTGCGCAAGTCATGGGAAACCGAATAGGCGAATGACTCCAGCTCCTGGTTTTTGTCCTGCAGTTCCCGGGTGCGCTGCGATACCATGTCTTCCAGATGTTCGCGGTGGCGCTGCAATTCCTGGTTGCTGTTTTCCAGGTCGTATTGGGTCAGGATCAGGTTATTGGCCATGTTGTTGAAGGCGCCCGCCAGTTCCCCGACTTCGTCGTTACTTTTAACCGCTGCGCGTTGCGTGAGGTCGCCTTCGTTAATGTCGTGCGCGGTTTTGGTCAGTTTGATGATCGGCTTACTGATAATTTTTGCGAACATATAAGACACCCCAACCACTATCCACATAACGCCAAGAGTAATGATCAGAATATATTTGATCAGGTCATTCGTTGCTGCAAATGCTTCCGCTTTGTCAATCTTGACCACCAAACCCCAGCCGGTTTGCTCAATATAGTTGGTCGCGGCCAGAACCTCGGCGCCGCGGTAGTCAATCGCGTTGGTTAATAACTTTTCCTTCTTGGATAGGGCCACTACCATTGGGTTTAATTGCCGGGTAAATTCGATCTGGCGGTTCAGCGCCGCGGTCTGATCAAACCGCAATGGAGTTAAATATTGCACGAATTCTCCACTTAAGCTTTTTTTCCCCAGCACGGTTTCGCCGGTTTGCCGCAGACCGGAATAATCCTTAATTAATGTCACAATGTTTTCCGCGTCTGATTCGATCATTAATATACCGATGATCTTTTCGCTGATCGTTAAAGGGCCGGATAAATAGAGTTGCAGTTCCTTGTTTTCATCCAGGAAGAAATGCTTCGCGTTGTTTTCCGTCAGGGCATTCGTATAAAAATCAGAGCGGGCGTAATTGCGGTTGATTCTGGCAGGTTCGGTTGATATTACGATATTGCCATTTTTATCCAATATGGAAATCACCTTGAAGCTGCGGATGGATTGCAGCGCATCGTTAATAATCAGTTGTATTTTTTCACGATCGACCGGGTCATGATTCTGTAGGTACCGGTTTAAACTGATACGCAACTGGGTCCGGCTGGACACCAGGCGCAGCCGTTCCAGGTTTTGCTCAATGATACCCTGGATACGATGCGTCTGAATTGATGATACTGACTCGAGGTGGCTGAAAATTTCAGCAGTCAGCGTTTTTTTAACGTAGAAATAAATAAAAACGCTAATGAACACCAGCGCCAATAAAGAAACCGTGAGGTACGTTATGCTGAGTTTGGCGCGGATTTTCATTACGTTACACTATAGTCGAATCCGCGCCATGGTGACAAAAAATAGGGGGCAAATGTTTTCCGATCCAACAAGGAAAACAAAGACAAAGATTTCCACGCAAGGCAAGCATCGTCAGACCCAGGGTGTGATGGTCTGGTCTGTAGCGTAATACGGGTGAAGCCGGTGCTGTTCGAGAGACTCGCCCCATGCGCGGTAAAAAAATAAAAATTCGAGCGGTGTGGATTGCGATGTGAATTGTTGTGTGGTTTGTAGTGTGTCTTGTAGTGTGTTTTGTAGTGTGTTTTGTAGTGTGTCTTGCCGCGTGGTCTGTTAATAGCCGTTAGAAGAACCAGGCCAGCTCCATCTGCAGGTAATCCTCGTTCCTGAAGTTGTATAAGATATCATTGGAATCAACATGGGCGAAGCTGCGCCCTTCCACTGTCAGCTTCCAGGCGTCGCCCAGGCGCCGGCTGGCTTCCAGAAACGTGGACTGGCTGTTGTTATCCAGATCGAAAATAAATCCGGCCAGAATTTCCGTGGATTGCGCATCATTTAATGTGAAACGTCCGCCCAGCAGCAAGTCATTATCGAAGGCGGTGGTGGCGGCGCTTTTACCCCGGTCATCAAACAGGTATTCGGCCAGCAACCCGAGATTGTATGGCGTCTCCATGATCCCCACCAGGGTATATTCGAAACCACCCGTTAACGCGGTATAGCGGCGGTCGGTAAATCCTTCGCGTGAGATAAGCTCCAGTTTCCATAACCAATCACTCACGGTGGCCTGCACGTCCAGGCCGGTCTGGTTAATGATGTTATAAACCGGATACAAGGCGCTGGCATCGTTGTTGGGAATGAACAAGGGATCCCGGCTGGTGCCCTGAAAATAACTCAGGCCGATGTCCAAGATGTCAATGAAGTGCGACCAGCGTGCGGCGAAATCAACATGGCTGTCTTCTGCGCTGGATTCATACAGGGCATGATCGGTATCAACCGGCGGCATGGTGCGCAAGCGGCCTTCCACGCCCGGAAAAGTCCGTTCCCGGAAACCGGGCAGGACGTATAATCCCAACGTGCCCCAATCCCGCACCAGGTTGAGGTTAATCATGGGTTGACCGAGTTTTTCTTCGCCATCGATGTTTTCAATCAGGTCGGTCTGGTTAATGATATCCACCAGGTGCTGGCCTTCGGTTACACCCCAGAAGAGTTTGCTAACGCCAATTTTGAGTTCCCAGGTTTCGGCCACTCTGGTCCAGGCCAGTTCCCGGATATCGGCATGGCTGCGTTCATCATCCTGTTGATCCACGCGCGCAAAGGCCGTGAACACAAACTGCTGATTGCCGTCGTCCCATTGAGCGTGGTATTCCGGTTGCACCGACAGTGACCCGTTGCTTCCGTTATATTGCCGCGGATCGAGCGCATCCTGGGTGAAATAACGGAGCTCGCCGGCGATATTGCCGCGCCATTCCCCGGCCCAACCGTCGCTGTATGCAAAACAATTGCTGATCAAAACTAACAGTGCGCCAGGCAGAATGCGTGGAAGGAATTGCATTAATGCGCCCGGGTTAAACTGTTTTGGTCAAAATCGCGGTCGGTAAAGCCATTATTGAACGCATAGTTTGCCCATAATAGGGTGGTGCCTTTTTTGGTAATGTGGTTCACCATTTCCATGCGTTGCGGCCGCCAGTACTTATCCAGGTATTGCTGGTACCCGTGATGGGTTAAGGTTTTTAGCAATTCGCCCTTGCGGTCATAGAAATCGATTTTTAACGGCTGGTACATGGCTTTATCGACCCACGCAACCTGTTTGGTATAACCGGAATGGGCGTAAGCCGGGTAGCGTTCCACCACAAAGGTATCACGGCCCTCATATTGTTCATCCTTGAGCCATTTATACGTGTATTTTTCCACCTCCTGTGACGTGATGTCCTCATAGGCAAACTCGCTGCCCATGAAGGGACCTGATTTGTTATTGGAAGAAATGCGTTTCACGCGTTTCAGCGCCGGCAGAAACAGCCATTGGTCATCGGGCTTGGTGGCATGGGTGTAGCTTAAAAACGCGGTGCCCTTCACGTCGGCGGGGCTGTCGAAGATGGACATGCTTTTGTCCCCGTCACCGCTGACTTCCAGTTGTTTGTTGCGGATGTTGCGCTCCGTTGCCTGACCCTGAGGATTGCGCAGGATCATTTTTAAATTCGATTGCTGGTCCTTCCAGCCGCTGTTCCGCTTGTCCGCCTCCATGGCAATGGCAAGGCCCCTTTTTTCCGGAGAAAGTGTTTCAGGTGAAAGAGCTTCCGGAGAAAGTGTTGCCGGCGCAAGTGGTTCCGGGGTTTGGGCCGCTGCGATATCAAACAGTGGCAGTGTCAGTAACACGGCGAGCAGTATCCGTTGTGGCATCGTTTTTCTCCTCAAGTTTCATTAACAATGGGGGCAGGAAAAAGAAATCCGCCATCAATGCCAGTACTATGATAATGGCGGTCAGTGTACCCATGCCGGCGTTGAGTTCGAATGCCGACAGCGACAACACCAGGAAACCCACTACCAGCACGACCGATGTCGTGAACATGGCCATGCCCACGGTATGGAACGCGTATACAGTCGCCTGATGTGAGCTAAATTGTTTTTCCCTTCGCGCCCGCATATATTTACTCAGAAAATGCACGGTGTCGTCGACGACAATGCCTAAAGTCATGCCCGTGACCACCGAGAGCGCCAGGCCCACTTCACCGACGAAAATTCCCCATAGACCAAAGCCCATCGCGGCCGGCACCAGATTGGGTATCATGCTCACCAGTCCCATCTTGAAAGAGCGCAACGCAATAATCAGGATCATGGAAATCATGATTAACGCGACCGTCGTGCCCAGCAACATGCTTGAAATATTCTTTTTGCCAATCCTGGCAAACATCATCGTGGTGCCACTGCCATGGGCCTGGGTAATGGCTGTTGTGTTGGTTTTCAGCCATTCCTGGGCGCGGCTTTCCAGCGCCAGTAATTCATTGGTGGACATGGTTTGCATGGTGACGGTAAAGCGCGTGGCGGACTTGTCCACATTGATCTGGTTATTAAGGTCCAGGCCATACGGTAGCGACATTTCATAAAGTAATAGATACTGCGCGGCCAGATTGCGTTCCTCAGGTACCCGGTAATACGCCGCATCGTCACCGTGCAGGTTCTTGTTCAGGCGTTTCATGATATCGGTGATTGTATTGACATGGGTGACTTTGGGTTGCTGACGGTACCAGCCGGCGAATTTCTCCACATCGGCCGTGAATTGTGGATCGCTGATGCCGCCCGGTTCACTGGAATTCAATGAATAGTCGATAAGGTACAGGCCACTGAGGTTTTCGCTAAAGTAGTCGGCATCCGCGCGGAACT
>DATCIR010000005.1:0-4187 GCA_036507695.1 Gammaproteobacteria bacterium | reverse complement strand
ATATCTGGCAACGCACGGCAAGCAGCTTGAACACACAGTGCATAGCGTGCCGGAAGACATTGACAAGGAAGTGGCGCGATTGAAATTGCAGGCTATGAATATCGCTATTGACAGCTTAACCGAGGAGCAACAATCCTATTTATCCAGCTGGCAAGAAGGCACCTGAAGCACATGCCGCAGAACGTCAAAGACCGTATGGACAATATGATTCGTGACATCGAAAACGAAGTGGCGTTTACGCGGCGCTATATCGGCAAAGCAGAACTGGATGCACGGGTCATGGCGGCAATGAAAGCGGTACCGCGCCACGAGTTTGTCCCGGCCAACCAGCAGTTATTGGCCTATGTTAATGGCCCGCTGTCCATCGGTCATGGACAAACGATATCACAACCCTATATCGTGGCGCTCATGACCGATATGATGAATGTCAACGAGAACAGCGTGGTCCTGGAAATCGGCACCGGTTCGGGTTATCAGGCGGCAATATTGTCCACCCTGGTTAAAAAAGTGTATAGCGTGGAAGTTATTCCGGAGTTGGTGGAAAGCGCCCAACAGACGTTTACGAAGTTGGGATACATGAACATCGAATGCCGGCTGGGTGATGGCCATCAAGGATGGCCGGAGCACGCGCCCTATGATGCGATTATTGTGACAGCGGCGGCCGAGCAGATTCCCGATGCGCTAATTGGGCAATTAAAGCCGGGTGGTAATCTGGTTATACCGGTAGGCCCGACCTATGGGCCGCAGGATTTACTGCTGCTGCACAAGGAGCAGGATGGGAAAACCACCACGCGGGATGTGCTGGCGGTGGCCTTTGTGCCCCTGGTGCGCGCGGGCCGCCGGCATTGAGTGGGTTAACTAGTATTGATGAAGATTGTTCATGACAACACCTAGGTGGGAACACTTCGAACACGAAGCCGATATCGGTGTACGCGGCTATGGCGCGACCCTGCAGGAAGCGTTTACCCAGGCCGCATTGGCCCTAACCAATGTGATTACCGAACCCGAAAAAATTGATAATAAGGAATGTGTCAATATTGAATGCGACGCGCCGGAATATGATCTGTTGTTCGTGGATTGGTTAAACGAGATTGTGTACCAGATGGCGACCCGCAAGCTGTTGTTTGGCCGTTTCAATGTGCGGATCAGCGGCCAGCATTTGCAGGCGGAGATATGCGGCGAACCGGCTAACCGGCAGAAACATCAACCCGCCGTGGAAATAAAAGGCGCGACCTTTACCGAACTTAAGGTATATCAAGCCGCCGCTGGCGAGTGGGTGGCGCAATGCGTGGTTGATGTGTAAGTACAGCTAACCGTTGTTTTTAGGGTCTCCCGAAGAATCAGTGAGTAACTTAATACCGGTATTCAACGCAAAGACGCAATGGCGCAAAGGAAACCGAGTTTTATGTAAGATCTGTAATGGATTATTTTTTGGATTCCGGATAGGACAGTCCAACAGCGTATGAGAGCTGGCAAGGCGGCATGAACAAATTTACTGTTTTCTTTGCGCCTTTGCGTTAACGATTTTCCGGTGTTGGATGACCCACAGATTTTTCCGGAGAGGCTAAATGTCTAAAAGGCTAAACCATGAATATTAATTTATTCCAACAACGCGATGCCACCACCTGGGAAATTCCCGCGAAGGGCAAGATGCGGGTTCCCGCCATTATCTATGCCGATCAGACCTTGATAGAAGCCATGGACGAAAAGGTGTACGAGCAAATTACGAATGTGGCTACTTTACCCGGCATCGTCAATTACGCGTATGCGATGCCGGATGCGCATTGGGGTTACGGGTTTCCCATCGGCGGCGTCGCGGCATTCGATGCGGAGCAAGGCGGGGTGGTTTCCGCCGGCGGGGTGGGATTTGATATTTCCTGTGGCGTTCGCACCTTGCATACCGGCCTGCGCGCCAGCGATATCGCCCTGGTAAAAGACGCCTTGGCCGATGAATTGTACCGCACGGTGCCGGCCGGCGTGGGCAGCACGGGGCGCATCCGCCTGGCGCATAAAGAGATGAATGATATGCTCAAGGGCGGGGCGCAATGGGCGGTGAAGCAAGGTTTTGGCCTGGCCGAAGATCTTGCGCGCATCGAAGAGCATGGCTGCATGAGCGGCGCGGATCCCTCCCAGGTGTCGGAGCGCGCCAAACAGCGTCAGCGCGACGAAATGGGCACCCTGGGTTCGGGTAACCATTACCTGGAAGTGCAATACGTGGATAAAGTGTATGACGAACACCTGGCCAATATATTTAATGTGCACCCGGGAGATGTCGTGGTGAGTATTCATTGCGGATCACGGGGGCTGGGACATCAGATCGGCACGGAGTTTTTACGGTCCATGGCAACCAGCGCCGGGCAGTATGGCATCGCGCTGCCGGATCGGGAGCTGGCCTGCGCGCCCATCAAATCAGCCGTAGGCGAATCGTATCTGGGCGCGATGCGCGCCGCGATCAATTGCGCCCTGGCCAACCGGCAGATTATTACGCATCTGACCCGGGAAGTGTTTAGCACGGTGTTTCCGGGCAGCCATCTGCGTTTACTGTATGACGTTTCGCACAATACCTGCAAGCTGGAGCCGCACACCGTCAATGGCGAGAAGCGCATGTTATACGTGCATCGTAAAGGCGCCACCCGCGCTTTTGGCCCCGGCCACCCGGAAATACCCGAGGTATTCCGCGATGCCGGACAACCGGTGTTGATCGGCGGTTCCATGGGAACCTGTTCTTATATACTGGCCGGCACGAAGGAAAGCGAACAGAAAGCGTTTAGCTCAGCCTGCCATGGCGCCGGCCGCGCCATGAGCCGCCGCCAGGCGACCCGGCAATGGCGCGGTTCCAATATCATCAGCGAATTGGAACACCGGGGCATTGTGATTCGCAGTCCATCCTTGCGCGGCGTAGCGGAAGAAGCGCCATTGGCTTACAAGGACGTGTCGGCGGTGGTGGACGCCGCGGATCATGCGGGCCTGGCGAAAAAAGTGGCGCGGCTGTTGCCGATGGTATGTGTGAAAGGTTGATGGTTTATTGTATGCAGCGGCTTATCCGTGAAGAGAATTTGTTATAGACCCTAACGGTACAAAAAGCACGGCTTATACGTGACGAGCCGCCATGCGATGGTCGTGGCGCGCCGAACCGGATATTTCCACCGCCGGCTTAACGAAAGTTAAATCCGTAAACAGACTATCCGGTAATATGCGTTACACTGGCCCGGCACATCGGCCGGTATTTGATAACACCCTTTATTGATCTCTAACAACAAATCCGCCACCCATGCTTACTAATATCTAAAAAACAAATAGCGTGAACGCAATGACGTTACAATACTGCAAATCCCGGTTAAACATATTGGCAGTGTTAATGATAGTGCCGCTATTAACAGCTAAAACCTCGTTCGCATACCACGATGACAAAATCATTGACGATATACATTTGTTTGATGAAACGTTTTTGGATATTAATTCCAATGACTTTCGCAAATCCCTGGACCTGGTCTGGCTGGACACGTTAAGCGGCTGGCGCATGGGGGGCGGTAGTATCAGCACCGACTATTTGTTCCTGCAAACTCACTTAAAGTTGAATCATCAATTATCGGAAAAATTCGAGCTTGGGCTGGATCTTGAACAGGTTGATTTCTATTCCCAGGCGAATGTTGAAACGCCGTTGCTGTACATGGATGTTTATCCATTTGCGGCCGCGGATATCGGGCTTTCGTTCCTGGGCACTGCCGCGGTCGATAAGCGGCAGTCGGATCTAGGCTTCGCAGTCACCATTGGCCGCCGGCCCCGCAACTACATTCGTTTATCCTGGCTGTCGGTCGATCATTACTTTAATGAGAAAAATTCCATTGACGATGCCTATTATCAGAAGTCCGGCGACCAATTCCTGTTGCAAGGTTCGTACTTGCCGGCCAGCCAATGGCGTATCTTTTTTGACTTGGAGAAACGCACGCCGATTGATTTCATTTTTGACAATCAGATCAGCCGTTTTCAGAGTGAATTCTATAATTATCGAATCGGCGTTATCCACCATATCGACAGGGATCAATTTGCCGGGGTTAATGCGCGCACAATGCGTTACGTAAAATCCCTGGCCGAGACCGCAAGTGATGAGTCGCAGGACGTGGATTACCAGATGCTGGATATGTATTGGGTAAAGGCAACTGACCGGGAGTCTGAATTAACCGTGG
>DATCIR010000004.1:0-9363 GCA_036507695.1 Gammaproteobacteria bacterium | reverse complement strand
CCCTGACATCCGCACGCCCCACGGCCACAGCGGTAATGATGCCCTTATTGTCGGTTGAGTTATTGACGGTAATCACGCCTACCGTGCCATCAAGCAAGGTCCACTGCGCGTTTTCCGTGACATCGACTTTATCGTCATTGGTAAAATGGCCGTAAAGGGAAATTTGCGTTGCAATTCCAACCACGGTATTGAAGACCTCTATTTCGGCCCCGTTGCCATCTTCAAACCGCAAGTAGTCGAGCGTGTTATCACTCACGGTTAAACTGGCTGTGCCTGATACGCTGGCGCCACAAGTGGCGGTTATAGCGGTTACGCCTTGAGTTCCGGCGGTTATCAATCCTGGTGAATTCAGATTAGTAAAATCAGCCACGGTAGGCGCGCCACTCAACCACTCCACATTGTTGGTAATGTTTGCCGTGGAACTGCCGTTGCCGTTGTAAGCGCCCGTCGCCGTGTATTGCAGCGTACCGTTGATCGCCAGCGTTTGCGCCGCGGGCGTCACTGTTATTGCATTCAAATCGGCCGTGGCTGTCACATCCGTCGCACTGTCAACACCATCGAGACTCGCCAGCACGCTGATGGTGCCGTCAGAAAAAGTACTCAGCAATCCATTTGTTGCATTAATTTCACCGCTGCCCATTACTACAGACCAAGTAACATGGTCAGTAATGGGAATAATGTCGCGCACGCCATCGGCATATTCGCCGATGGCTTTCAATTGCAGGTTCTTGCAGGCGGAAACCGACAGCACGTTGGGCGTCGCGGTGTCGGCAAGCACAGCGATGCTTTGCAGCACCGCGGAGGATGCCGTTAACGTGGTACTGCCGCTGATGCCCGCCAGGCTGGCGCTGATGGTCACACTGCCATCCGTGTCGGTTGACACCACGCCATTGCTATTGACAGTGGCGATGGCGGTGTTGGAACTGGCCCAGGTCACACTGTTCGTCACATCAACCGTGACGCCATCGGGGCGATGCCCAACGGCGGTGAATGGATAGGAATAGCCGGTTTTGATCGTGCCCTCAGCGGGCTCAACGCTTATCGCGGTGACATTGATATCCGCGGCGTTGACGGCTTCTTTGAGCGCGGTTGGATCACCCTCTTCACAGCCGAAAAGGAGTGCGCAAAATAACATAACAGCAGCTAAGCCATACTGTGATTTTATATGCATTACAGAATCAAGCGTTTTAAAAATCATAGCGTACACCCAGGCTGAATCCTTCCAGAGTAAAACCATCGTTGTCGTAATAACGCGTGTATTGAAAGGAATAGCCCATGTTTCTTACGGTTTGGGCGCGTTCTTCAATGCCGATACCCCAGGAAAAACTTTCGAACTCCTGTTCCGGTATCGCATAGGCTCCCGAGGTTTCAATCGTCGTCCAGGCGTATCCGGCAATAAGATACATCACCATTCCGCTATAGGTATCCGGGCTTTGATAGCGCGCATAGGCAGCCATGTTCTCACTGACTTCCAGTTTAAGGCCATTTATCTCGTCGTCCTGAATTGCACTGGCATAATGAGCTTCAATGGCCAGCTCGCGGGACAGCGGTTTACCCAGCTTGATTCTGCCGTTCCAGGGATGCAGTTTTTTACCGTCGATTTTGACATTCAGGTATTCCACCGCCACATCGGAGTAAAACGCCGCCTTCACAGGCGCTACCCAAACTGCGGATAACAGGCAAACCGCCGTGCAATACCTTAAGCATTTATATGACATCATCACTATCCTTGCGCATCACCCATTAATACCTGATTTACGTGTTCTTCACAAAGCAATTTTCATGCAAGCCGCTGATATCGTTATTTTCAATCCACAACGCTGATTACTCTTTACGCGTTGGCCAGGAAAATATCAAAATCAAAGCCCCCAACCCGCCCAACATCCAGGTCAGCACGGGAGCATTGCCAAACATCAGTTGACCCTGCCCGCCCAATGCCTGCATTAATACCGCGCTCAGCACGAAACTGGCGCCCACAACGACACGAAATGTCTGTTGGTTGGAGCGGCGTATTTCCTTGCGTAAGCTTTCAATACTTTTTATGGCATCCAACTGGCTTGGCATAGCCCCTTGTTCCATTCTGGTCAGCACTTTATGCAGCAATCCAGGAATTTCCGGGAGAATTTCCGCCCATTGCGGGGCGTTGTTCCGCACATTTTTCACTAGTGAACGTAAGCCAATCTGTTCGCTCATCCAACGTTCCAGAAAGGGTTTGGCCGTCTGCCACAAATCCAGATCAGGATACAATTGGCGGCCCAAGCCCTCGATGTTCAGCAAGGTTTTTTGCAATAAAACCAGTTGCGGTTGCACTTCCATGTTAAACCGGCGCGCGGTTTGGAACAGCCGCAACAACACATGTCCGAACGAAATATCCTTCAGCGGCCGTTCAAATACCGGTTCACACACCGTGCGAATCGCTGATTCAAATTCATCGACACGGGTGTCACCAGGAACCCAACCCGATTCAACATGCAATTCGGCGACCTTGCGGTAGTCCCGCCGGAAAAACGCCAGAAAGTTTTCCGCCAGATAACGCTGATCGCCCGGGCTCAAGGTGCCCATAATACCGAAGTCCACGGCGATATACTGGCCGGTTTCCGCGACGAAAATATTCCCTGGGTGCATATCGGCGTGAAAAAAGCTGTCCCGAAAAACCTGGGTGAAAAATATTTCGACACCCGCTTCCGCCAGTTTTTTTAAATCGATCTGTTTTTCCGCAAGCCCCGGAATATTACTGATGGGTGTACCGGAAATCCGCTCCATCACCATGACATTGTTGCGCGTCAATGGCCAGAACACTTCGGGTACGTACAGCAAGTTTGACGCCTTGAAATTGCGCTTGAGCTGGGACGCAGACGCCGCTTCACGCATCAAATCCAGTTCATCAAAAATGGTTTTCTCATATTCCGCAACCACCTCCACCGGGCGTAACCGCCTGGCCCCCGGCCAATAACGTTCCGCCAGTTCGGCGATAGCATAAAGCAAGCTGATGTCGCGGCCAATCACGGCGGCAATGCCGGGCCGCACAATCTTGACCACGACCTCCTTACCATCTAGCAGTGTTGCCGCATGAACCTGCGCGATTGATGCCGATGCCAGCGGTTCTTTATTAAAGGACTGAAAAACTTCCGTGACCGATTTTTTATAGGCCCGCTCGACAATGTTAAGCGCGCTATCACCGGGAAACGAAGGCACCTGGTCCTGTAATTTGGCCAGTTGATCCGCGATATCATCCGGTAACAAATCACGGCGCGTGGAAAGTATTTGCCCAAATTTGACAAAGATCGGCCCCAAATCCTCCAGCGCGCAGCGAATCCGTTCACCACGTGGAATATCCTCGTCCCGGAACCATCGCCAAGGTGAAACCAATGACAGGAACCGCAAGGGACGAAACAGGTGGGTCGCGAGAATAAATTCATCAAGACCATGCCGCAGTAAAACGTGGTTGATATAAACCAAACGTACTACCTGTCGAATGGCTATCACTGATCCAACGCCTCGCCTGCGTCAGCACGTGTTTGGTGATAATGATTCTCTATTTGCCTGATACGGGCCTCGGCACGATCCACCGCCAGCCGAACATCATCAACCTGCGTTACAAACTGCTTGACTTCATCTTGCGCTGGCAGATGGCGGCTTTCCTCCTGCAAATATTCGCCCACATCCCGGCGCAGTGTTTCAGCGGTGTTTTTCGCCCAGTTGTTTAGCAAGCGCACACTGTTGCCAATCGTGTGCGCAATGATATCGCCGGTGTACCGGGAAAGAACGTCCTCCCAGTCGATAGCGACTTTGGCCAGCAAGTCCCTGAATTGCCGCCCCACTTCCAAATCCCCGGACATATCGATAGCCTCGCCCAGGGCAGTGGCGTCGTTTGACAGCCCCAATTTCACCAGCGCAATAATGGGGGCGCGCATCTCGCTAAGGATTTCGCCATCATAACTAGACAACACCTCGATGCGGTTGCCGGTCACTTGCATAAACATGGGAAGATCCAGCTCACGAACGGTTATCCGAATCACCTTACCTGCCATTGCAGGCATTGCACGCTTGGCGTCAGGATCCAGATTAAGATATCGATTCAGCGCGATCTCTATTAAAGCGGTTATGGTGTTCGGTAATTTGTTCACCGCAATTCGCTTATCAGTTGATCCAGGGTCTTTTGAGATTCATCGAATATATCAACCGTACAATTATAAACCACAACGGTATTGGCCATTTTGTCGTGAAACCCCTGCTTGCGTTTATCCCAGGCAATCCACAAAAATCCGGCAAACAGCGGTAGTAAGGAGACAAAGTACCCGAGATAACGAATCAATGCCTGTTTATAACCAATGGGTTCCGCGGTATCCGCATCAACCACCTGACACCCCAGCAGAAGCTTACCCGGCGTACCTTGGTATCTGACCCACAACGCCACGGTGACACCAAAAAAAATAATGACGCTGATTACCCCTTCAGTCGATTGCAAGTTTGGACTGGCATACGCGGGCCCGAGCAGCAGAAAAATCAATACCGAATAAATTACGCTATCAATTAGTGATGCGCCCAATCGCCGCCAAAAACCCGCATACGTCATCTTTGCATCACTCCAGTCTTTAGTATTTATAGCCTCTGTGCAATGCGACGATACCGCCGCTTAAATTATGATACTCACACCGGTCAAAACCGGCTTGCGCCATCATTGCCTTCATGGTCTCCTGATCCGGATGCATACGAATGGATTCCGCCAGATAACGATAGCTTTGCTCGTCATTGGCAATCAGCTTGCCCATCAAGGGTAGAATATTAAATGAATAGGCATCATAGACCGCACTTAAAGCCGGTGCGACGGCCTTGGAAAATTCCAGCACCAGCAATTGCCCGCCCGGTTTCAGCGTGCGGTACATGGACTTCAATGCCTGATCGATGTGGGTTACATTGCGCAGGCCAAATGCAATGCTGATAACATCAAAATAATTGTCAGGAAACGGCAAACGCTCGGCATCGGCTTGCACGAATTTGACATTGCCCGCAATCCCACGATCCAGCAAACGCGCCCGTCCCACTTGCAACATGGAGCCGTTGATATCCGCCAATACCACCTCGCCCGTGTCACCCACGATACTGGAAAATTTCGCCGCCAGATCACCCGTGCCGCCGGCGATATCCAGTACCCGCTGCCCCGTCTTCACGCCGCTCAGCTGGATGGTGAATTGCTTCCACAATCGATGCACGCCGAACGACATCAGATCGTTCATCAGGTCATATTTATCCGCGACGGAATGAAACACATCGGCGACTTTGCGCACCTTGTCATTTTCCGGGATTTGCTGGTAGCCGAAATGCGTGGTGTTGTGTGGTTTATCTGGCATAAGCTGGAATTTTACACCCAAACTTTATCCTAAAAGAAAGTATGTGCTGGCGGAATACTGACGGTCAATTTTGGCAAGTATATCAAGAAACCGGCAAATACCCATACCAAATCACCGGGGGTTATCCGGATATTACTTACAAACCGGTAGCACTTACAGCCCGGCAGTACTTACACTTTACACTAACGTACTCACAGAATTCAGGCGGGGGAAAATACAGAACCAGGCGCGGTTTACGACAGCGTTTCAGGTGATTTTTCGCTGGTGACCGGATTTTTTCAACCGGTCCAGGTATTCCTGCCATAACGCATCCTGGTTGGCGCCCAGTGTATATAAAGTTTCCCAGGAATAAATCCCGGTATTATGGCCATCACTAAAATATAACTGAATCGCGTAATTACCGACCGGTTCAATTTTGTCAATATTGACGTTTTCTTTTCCGAGCTGCAGGACTTCCTGCCCCGGACCATGTCCGCGCACTTCCGCGGAGGGCGAATAGACACGCAAATACTCACAGGGCAAGCTGAACGTGTTGCCATCTTCAAAACTGATTTCCAACACCCGGGACTTTTGATGAAAATTGATGTCGGTAGGACGCGGTTTATTACCAGCCATGTTTCACCCCTTCTAAGTCAATATGGCACATATATGTCAATTTTAACGCCTGTATTTTCAAGCACAGCGCTGTCAATGTTTGGTTCTGTCATAACTCCATACCGATCAGAGAATATAACGCGACAAATCTTCATTGGAGGCCAGATCGGCCAACTGACTATCCACATAACTTGCATCAACAATAATTTTCTGACCGGGAATATCCGATGCTTTAAAGGAGACATCTTCCAATAACCGCTCCAGGACGGTGTGCAAGCGCCGGGCGCCGATATTTTCAGTGCGTTCATTCACCTGCCAGGCGACTTCCGCGAGGCGCGCAATACCATCCGGCTTGAATTCAATGTGAACGTCTTCCGTCGCCAGCAAGGCAATATACTGGTCAGTAAGCGATGCATCGGGCTCCGTAAGAATCCGTACAAAATCATCGACCGTCAACGCGGCGAGTTCAACACGAATCGGCAGCCGGCCCTGCAACTCCGGAATCAAATCCGATGGTTTTGACAAATGAAATGCACCGGACGCGATAAACAAAATATGGTCGGTCTTAACCATGCCGTATTTGGTGCTCACCGTAGAACCTTCCACCAGGGGCAGCAAATCCCGTTGCACGCCTTCGCGGGATACATCCGGACCCGAAGTTTCACCGCGCCGGGTGATCTTGTCCATCTCGTCCAGAAATACAATACCGTTTTGTTCCACATTTTCGACCGCGCGTAACTTTATGTCTTCTTCGTTTAATAATTTAGCGGCCTCTTCATCGGTCAGTAATTTGTAGGCGTCCTTGATCTTGAGTTTGCGGGTTTTAGTGCGGCTGCCGCCCAGGTTTTGAAATATGCCTTGTAACTGGCTGGTCATCTCCTCCATACCCGGCGGCGCCATGATTTCCACGCCGATAGGATTTACGCTGATATCAACGTCAATCTCCTTATCATCCAGATCCCCTTCGCGCAGTTTCTTGCGGAATCTCTGCCGCGTGCCGGATTCATCTTCCGGTTCATCGCTGACCGAACTGACAAAGCCCATACTACGCGGCGGCGGCAACAATATATCCAGAATACGCTGTTCCGCGGCATCTTCCGCGCGATGCCTGACTTTGCGCATTTCCGTTTCACGCGTCATCTTCACCGACATTTCAACCAGATCGCGAATAATGGATTCCACATCCCGGCCCACATAGCCGACTTCGGTGAATTTGGTGGCTTCGACCTTCACAAACGGCGCATTAGCCAGCTTGGCCAGGCGCCGGGCGATTTCCGTCTTGCCCACGCCGGTGGGGCCAATCATTAAAATATTCTTTGGCGTGATTTCACTTTTCAAATCGTCGCTGACCTGCGAACGCCGCCAGCGGTTACGCAATGCAATTGCTACCGCGCGCTTGGCTTCAGACTGCCCAATAATGTGTTTATCCAGCTCCTGGACAATTTCCCGAGGGGTCATATGTGACATGGTGTATTCTCTACTAAACTATTTCGAGTTCTTCAATGGTTACGTGGTCATTGGTGTAAATGCAAATGTTGGCCGCGATCTCCAGGGCTTTTTCCACGATGACGCGCGCATCCAGATCGGTATTTTCCAATAACGCCACGGCGGATGCCTGCGCAAAAGGCCCGCCGGAACCAATTGCAATCAGGTTTTGTTCGGGTTCAATGACATCGCCGTTGCCGGAAATAATCAGCGATGTCGTCTTATCAGCTACCGCCAGCAATGCTTCCAGCCGGCGCAACATGCGGTCGGTGCGCCAGTCTTTAGCCAGCTCCACCGCGGACCGGGTTAAATGGCCCTGGTGTTTTTCCAGTTTTGCTTCAAACCGTTCGAACAAGGTAAAGGCATCCGCGGTCCCGCCGGCGAAACCGGCGATGACCTGCCCATGATACAGGCGCCGCACTTTGCGCGCATTGCCTTTCATGATGGTATTGCCGAGCGTAACCTGGCCGTCGCCGCCAATGACGACTTTATTGCCGCGGCGCACTGACACAATCGTCGTGCCATGAAATTGTTCCAATTCCTTGCTCCTTAATTCAAGAAAGACAGCTCCAGTTTGCCGCCGGACGCAGAACATTTACCCCAAAGTTTGCAATTCTAGCGGAGCGTCACTCGAGTGTTTGGCACGAATCACTGTCACCCATTGGCAGCTTGTTTGTATTAGCTCCGCAGGTTAATAAAGACCTCACAAACCGGCCCGCTGTGCGCGCATGTGCAATTCGTTGTATATAGTGGCGATGCTATCGAATTAAAGCTTTTCCTTCCGGTTATTTGACAGCGTTGCGGCGCTTTTTCGCTCGCGGATGCGCCCGGTCATACACTTGTGCCAAATGTTGAAAATCCAGATGCGTATAGATCTGTGTGGTCGAGATATCAGAATGGCCGAGTAATTCCTGCACGGCGCGTAAGTCACCACTGGATTCCAACAAGTGACTGGCAAAGGAATGACGCAATCGATGCGGATGGATATGGCTATCACTCGCCTGCCGCACACCCCAAAGCCGGAATCGTTCCTGTACGTTGCGCGCGGAAATACGCCGGCCACGCCCGCTGACAAACAACGACCGCTCCGCGGGCGCACACATGGACCCCCTGACCGACAACCAACGCTGCACGCGGTCAATCGCGTACTTGCCGACCGGCAGCACCCTGGTTTTGGCGCCTTTTCCCGTAACGGGTACGGTACCCTCGTTGAAATCCAGGTCGTCGATATTCAAAGAAATCAACTCCGCCAGGCGCAATCCGGACGAATACATCAATTCCAGCATGGCAAGATCACGAATCAGCACTGGCGTGTCAATAGCGTTGCCGTCGAGCAAACGGCTGACTTGATCAACGTCCAGGGGGCTCGGCAATTTTCGCTCGGCTTTTGGCGCGGTTAAACCCACCACGGGATTGGTTTTCACAATTTCTTCGCGCACCAGGTACGCAAAAAAACTGCGCACGGCCGAGATATGACGCTGGATGCTGCGGCCGCTTAACCCCTTGCGATACATCGACGCAATAAATGCCCGCATGAAATACACATTACATTCATGCCAGTGCGCAATATCTTTCTCGTCACAATACACAATAAACTGTTGTAAATCCCTGGAATAGTTGGAAACGGTGTGCGCAGACAAGCGCCGTTCGTTTTTCAGGTGATTAACGAACTGCTCCAGGTATTGTTGTTGGTTTGGTTTCACCGGCGTAAGTTAACAACCGTGCAGAGTGGTAGGGCTCAGGATTCTACTTTTAAAAACCGGGCGATGGTGGCGCTGACGATTTGGCCGAGCTGATTGAGAAACAAGGTTCCGATACCTGAGTGAAAGCGTTTTTCATCAAAACTGCCGATCGCCAGCAGGCCGGCGCTCTTGTCAAAACTCAGCGGTATAAACGCCAGCGACGCGACTTTATCACCCTGGTCCTCGAAAAG
>DATCIR010000003.1:0-5080 GCA_036507695.1 Gammaproteobacteria bacterium | reverse complement strand
TCAACAGAAGCCGCATTCGCAAGTGCTCCCAGGGTCTGGCCGACAGTAAAAATTAATAAGACAAAGCGCTTCATAACTACTCGCTGGTTCGTTTTTAACATATCTTAAATTGTTGCAGTGCCTGCTTGGCTACGTGGACTTTATTTTTTGCCTGTGCTTGTTTATTATTTTTTTCAACTCTTCTTTCGCCTTAATTCGTCGTAGCTCTGATTCCAGCTGAGGTTTTACACTTTTAAACGGCCGGACAACTCCCGGCTTCGCGCGCGCCCAGTGTAAAAGATTTCGTTTACTATCTGCAAGAAATGGTTTACTCACTTCACCGTTATCTTGAAACTGAAAAGGCAGCATTCCTTAAGCTGCGCTGAATGTGACCCACCAAAATCGTTCCCATATCCCCGCGGCGTGCTTTGAGATCCCGGTCCTCGTTTTCTACCGTGGTAATATTCTAGAAATCGTCACCAGCTGCTATTTTCTCTATTCACGGGCATGCCGATTGTTTTCAACCACAATTCTTTGCAGCGGCAGGCATACTCAAAAACGTTGTTTATTCTTTTCGTTATATTCGTTAAGTCCATTATCACTGAGGACGATATTTTGTATTAACTCTTACATTAGCGGCTCTCGCATCGACTCCTGTTTCTATCGAATACCTGTGTTTTCAATTCGATTTGCAACTACGGCGTATTACTCCGCCCACATCGAACCTATCGGTATATAGTCCTGTATTACAGCCACAGTCGTTATACTTATGATTAAATTTTGTAGCAGTATTCAGTTTCATAAACACTCTGTATCGAGTTTTCTGATCCGATGCGCAGGAGGGAACTGCGGGCTAACGAGCGTAATCGTTCGTTGAGAGGTGATCTCATGCAAACCAGTACCGCCCGCAAGTCATCCGAACAGACACTGACAATACCGGCTCATCCGAAATACAAACGACAGATATAGCAGTGGTAGCCGCATCAGCCGGAACAATACTTCTTACAGCTGCGTGTACCAGATTGTGTGTTAGATTGAAATGTAACAAGTTAGAAATGTCGAAAAAGAAATTAAAACCACACAAGACGAACACCGTTTGATTATGGGCTGTCTCCCGCATTCCCCACATCTGCGATAGAACGCCAATTCATTTACTATTACGCTTTTCAAAACTAAAATTCATTGAAAATATTTGCGGTTACATACTTCTCTGAAAGCAGAAAATTTCCTAAGGATTACTGACGCGCGCAGCCGCTCAAAATTCTAAGATAACCTAGACGATGGAGAAATCCTACGTTTCATAAATTCATCAGTTTGGGACTTCCACTAATTCGCTGTGAAGCGAATTGGAAAGTAAGATATATACAAAATTGCATGAAGGAAGTAGATGTAAAATGAACGAGCGTTAGCTCGTAATCGGAGAATCGACGGACCTTCAAACCGCCCGACGATCACCACGCCGACGGGCAATCACACTGCTACTCGATTGAACTACATCTGCGAGCGAGATAGTTTTCAGTTTCGAACCGAGATGAAACCATCCTGTTCGGGGCAACATTATTCAAAGATTTTTGACAAACTCGGAGGGATAGATTTCGTCCTAAATAAGATGATGACTTGCTGTGATTATTGGTCGGGGCGAGAGGATTTGAACCTCCGACCCCCACAACCCCATTGTGGTGCGCTACCAGGCTGCGCTACGCCCCGACTGTTTGATTTCCTCAGGAAGGAATCTTAACGTGCTTGCTTGAAGGAAGGTGCATTCTACACCAGGTTTCATGAAGAAACTACGTCAAAATGGGCGTCGTAAACGCCCATCCGGTTATTCATGCAGTGAGATTTCATGCAACGAAAGCCGTCGCTAACTTAGCGGCTCAAAATTTCCAGCACTTCTTCGAGATCATTGATCATCTCCCGGAGTTTCGCGCCATTGTTATCGATATCTTTTCCGTCGCTGCCATCAGCCAGCTTTTGACGCGCGCCGCCGATGGTAAAGCCATGCTCGTAGAGCAGACTTCTGATCTGGCGAATCATCAACACATCATGCCGCTGGTAATAACGCCGGTTACCGCGTCTTTTTACGGGCTTGAGTTGCGGGAACTCTTGCTCCCAATAACGCAGCACATGCGGTTTAACGCCGCAGAGATCGCTGACTTCCCCAATGGTAAAATAACGCTTGCCTGGAATGGTTGGTAATTCGTTATTGTTGCTCGCTTCCAGCATACGCCTCCACCCTAGCTTTTAGTTTTTGACCGGGGCGAAACGTAACAACGCGGCGGGCGGTAATCGGTATTTCCTCGCCGGTTTTGGGATTGCGTCCAGGCCGTTCATTTTTATTGCGCAAGTCAAAGTTACCGAAACCCGAGAGTTTCACCTGACGACCGCTCTGCAGGGCTTCACTGATTTCGGCAAAGAAAGCTTCGACTATTTCTTTGGCTTCGCGTTTGTTGAGACCAAGTTCTTCGTAAAGTTTTTCTGCCATTTCGGCTTTGGTTAAGGCCATATCTCTCTCTCACTAGGTTCTTAATGTTGCACCGAATTCCCGATTAAGGGCGGAAAGTATTGTTTCAATTGCTACATCTACATCCTGGTCCGTAAGAGTACGGTTACGATCTTGCAAGGTTAGACTAAATGCCAAACTTTTTCTACCTGGATCAATGCCTTTGCCCTGATAAACGTCAAATAACTTTAAGTTTGTCAGCATAGCCGTTGATGTACGGCGAATACAATCACCAACCGCCTGAGCACTGATTCCCTCGTCCAACACAATGGCCAGATCGCGTTTAATGGATGGAAATTTTGCGATCTCGTTAAATCGAGGAATTACACGCTGTGTCACGGCTTCCAGTAGGATTTCGAAAACATAGATTGGTTGTTCTGTGTCCAATTTTCTGCCCACAGCTGGATGCAATGTGCCCAACCAGCCTATTTCTTCAAAATTCTCAGATTTATTGTCGGCATCTTTTTGATTTAATTGAGTATGCCGAACGATTTTTGCTGTCTGCCCGGGATGCAAGGCCGGGTGCTTGCCCGGTAAGAACATAAATGCCTCGGCATTCCCTGTCAATGAAAGGATCGATTCGACATCGGACTTGATATCAAAAAAATCGATTGCGCGATTTTCCTGTCCCCACTGGAGGGACGACGCGCTACCGGTCACGGCGCCCGCGATCATGGGCTGCTGCTGCAAGCCCTTATCGGTCTTTAAAAACCGTAAACCGGTTTCAAACAATTTTACCGACGCTTGCTGGCGGTTCAGGTTATAGATAATGGTACTAATCAATCCCGACCACAGCGTGGTGCGCATTTCCGACATGTCGGCGGAAATAGGATTGGCCAGGGTGACCGCGCCGTTACCGGAATACAGATGGCGCTGGACCTTGGGATCCACAAAACTATACGTAATCGCCTCCTGGTAGCCGCGGTCTAGCAGGACGTTTTGAATGCGCTCCACTGTTACGCGGGATTCGGTAACCGGCAGCATCAGCGACGGCGCCTGGGCATGGGCCACTGGGATATTGTCATAACCGTAAACGCGCGCCACTTCCTCGATAAGATCCTCTTCCCGTTCGATGTCGAAGCGAAAACTGGGTGCGGTTACTGTCCAGCCATGCTCCTGCTCGATATGCTGCAGTTCCAGGCGGAATAGAATGTCATCTACGATCGATGTAGCCAGTTTGACGCCGAGCACTTTATGCAAGCGCTCGTGACGCAATAAAACCGGCGTGCGTTGCGGAATATGATCCTTAATCTGTTTACTAATGACGGGCCCCGGCTCGCCGCCGGCGATCTCCAGCAATAACGCCGTTGCCCGTTCGACCGCGCGCTCCTGTAACGCCGGATCAACGCCGCGCTCGAAGCGGTGCGAAGAGTCCGTGTGTAAGCCATAGCTGCGTGCGCGGCCGGCAATGCAGTCCGGCGCAAAAAACGCGCTTTCCAGAAAAATGTTTCTGGTATGATCGGTGACGGCGGACTCCCCGCCCCCCATAATTCCCGCCAACGCCACCGGCCGTTTGCGATCGGCGATGACCAATGTTCCTTGGGTCAACTTAATGGCCTGGCCATCCAACAGGGTGATGTCTTCTCCCTCGTTCGCCAGCCGCACGATGATGCCTCCGGACAGTTTGTCCAGGTCAAAGGCGTGCATGGGTTGGCCCAGTTCCAGCAAAACATAATTTGTCACGTCGACGACAGGGCTGATGCTGCGCAGGCCGCTGCGGCGCAAACGTTCCTGCAGCCAGAGTGGTGTGGCTTTGGTGGGATCAATATTTTTAATCACCCGTCCCACATAACGGGGACATTCCCGCTGCGCGGTTATGTCAACGGGAAACGTGTCGTCACTGTGGGGGGCAACCGGGTCGGCGTGAACCGGTGTAACACTGACTTTATTAAGTACCGCGACTTCCCTGGCGACACCCGCCACACTCAGGCAATCGCCTCGATTGGGCGTCAAGCTTAATTCAATGCTGGAATCCTTTAATTGCAGATAATCGGTAATGGTCTTGCCGGCCGGCGCGTCCGCAGGCAAAGTCATCAAGCCTTCGGCCTGCTCCGTTATCCCCAGTTCTTTTGCCGAACATAGCATCCCGCTGGATTCCACCCCGCGCAATTTACTCTTTTTGATTTTCAGATCGTTGGGCAGTAACGCGCCAACCAACGCGACCGGGTATTTGCCGCCATTGACCACGTTGTTCGCTCCGCAGACAATTTGCAGCGTCTCCCCGCCACCCACGTCAACAGAACAGACTTTTAATTTGTCGGCTTCAGGGTGTCTTTCAAGATGCGTTACGCATCCAACCACGACCTGGCTTAGATCCGCTGCGACAGGTACCACGGCTTCGACTTCCAATCCGGCCATGGTTAATTGGTCGGCCAGTTGTTGTGTTGTTATCGCGGGATTGACCCACTCGCGTAGCCACTGCTCACTGAATTTCATATGCTGTACATGTTAGTTGATAAACTTTTTATACGCGATGGAAAAAAGTAAAAAATTAAATGAATATTCACTTTACAGCCTAAAATATTTTGTTCTCATTGACACGGCGCATTGTGATTACGTAAAGAGTGTAAAAATGCCTACATGGGGCCGTTAATATTTCTC
>DATCIR010000002.1:0-13935 GCA_036507695.1 Gammaproteobacteria bacterium | reverse complement strand
CGTGGAGCAGCAATCGGACCTGACGCGGCGCGTGCGTTCACCGCGCGACGACGAGTTGGGCCGCATCGGGCACGCCATTGACCGGATGCTGGAAAAATTCCAGCACAGCCTGCAAGAGGCGGCGTCTGCGTCACAGGCGCTGTTGCAAGGTACGAAAAACCTGCGCCAGGTCTCCGAGAAAACCTCCGTGGACACCGATATTCAGAAAGACACCACCGCCCAGTTGGCCGTCGCCATGCAGGAACTGGTGCAAACGCTTGAACACATTGCCATGAACGTAAGCCGCACATCGGAAGCCGCTGATGGAACCCGGCAACAAACCCAAGAGAGTAGCGCGCGGGCTTCGGCGGTTATGCGTTCAATCCAGGAGCTTACCAATGGTATTCGGAACTCGTCAGACATCGTGCGCGACCTGAACGGCAAAGCCACCGCGATCGGCACTGTGCTGGATGTGATTCGCGGCATTGCCGAACAGACGAACCTGCTGGCGTTAAACGCGGCGATCGAAGCTGCGCGCGCCGGGGAGCAGGGACGTGGATTCGCCGTGGTGGCTGATGAAGTGCGTATGCTGGCTACCCGCACCCAGGATTCCACCCGCGAAATTCAGGACATCATTACCCAGCTGCAACAGGGTGCGGAGGCGGCGGTTGTCGCCATGGGCAATGATTGCAACCGCGCCGCCGCCGGTGTCACGGAAACCACCAAGGCGATGACCGCGAATGAACAGGCGGCCGTCGCCGTTACGGCGATTACCGATCTGATCACACAGATCGCCGCGGCCACCGAGCAACAGCATGTTACTGCCGAGGAAATCAACCGCAACCTGGTTAACATCAACCGGATTGCTGAGCAAACCGCCGTCGGCGCCGCGACGAACTCCAGCGTCAGCGCCGGCATTGAAGCCACGGCCCATCGCCTGGATGCGGCAGTCAAGGTGTTCAAACTGTCGTAATATTTTTCCTCCGCGTAAACGTAGCGCCCTTTCTAGGGGCGCGCTCTTTGTCAATCCTGCGTAGCGTTGCTCACCCAACAGGTGAACCTCTTTCGTGCATGAAAATAGAATGACATCCTATGGGTAGCTATTTTATAAAGTGGTCAACTGCGGAATCTAGGTTCAATGCGGTGCTGTGTGTCTGGTCGGCGGGAATCCGGCGGTGGCGCCAGCGAATCAAGGCGCAGGTGTAAGGCGGCTTTGGCGAGCAGGTGGGCGCTGACCGGCGCCGATATGAATAAAAACAGCGTAACGAGAACTTCGTGCAGGCTGAGGCCGTCGCCGTGGTAGCTGAAATACACCGCCGAGGCGATTAACAGGCTGCCGACACCCAGCGTGGTCGCCTTGGTGGGTCCGTGCAGGCGGGTATAGAAATCTTTCAACCGGACCAGCGCGAGCGAGCCGATGAAGCAGAATGCCGCGCCGGCGAGAATTAAAAACGAAAGCAGATAGTCCAGCATAATGGTTACTCAGTAACGTTACTCGATAATGTCGCCGCGCAACAGGTATTTGCACAGGGCGACGGTCCCAACAAAACCCATCAGTGCTATCAATAATGCGGCTTCGAAATAGATGTCGCTGGCCAGTTGAATGCCCCGCAACACCAGTAATGCAATGGTATTCACGTACAGGGTGTCCAATGCCAGGATCCGGTCCGGAGCGCTGGGTCCGCGCAGCAGGCGCCAGAAGCTGAACGCGACGGCCAGGCCAACCAATGCGAAAGCGATGGGGATGACGGTGGCTAGCATGGCTCGAACACCTCCTTGAGTGGCGCTTCATAGCGCTGCTTGATGGTGCGCACAAGACCGTTGGCGTCGGCGGTGCTGAGCGCATGCACCAGCAGGTGGCGGCGGTCTTCGGAAAGCTGCGCGGACACCGTGCCGGGCGTGAGGCAAATCGTGTTGGCCAACAGGCTGATGGCAAGATCGCTATGCAGTTCGAGCGGTACTTCAACAAAGGCGGGTGTCAGCTTGTGGGGCCGTCCGAGGATCAGCCGCGACACGCTCAGATTGGCGAGCACAATGTCGTAGATCACCACGGCGGCAAAACGCAGCAAGGTGAGCGGCCGGTGAATCCGCACGCGTTCCGGCCAAAAGGACACGGTGAATAAAGGAATTAACCATCCCAGCAGTAAACCGAGCACAATGTGCCCGCTAGAAAAATCGTTGGCCAGCAATACCCAGATCAATGCCAGCACCGGTATCAGAGCCGGATGCGGAAACAGGCGGCGCATCATGGCGTGCCTCCGGGAACGGGGCCGAGTACGGCCTGGATATAGTTCTGTGGTTGCAATAGTTGTCCGGCGGCCGCATGCGCGAATTCATGCGCGGGACCGGCCCAAATCACCAGGCCCAGGCACAGTAATAACAAGCCCGTCATCGGCAGCAATTCGCGGCTCAGCTCCATTAGCGGCGCACGCTGACCGGCCGCTGCCGGTTGCGACCGGTAAAACAATATGCTGCCCGAGCGCGCCATGGCTATCATACCCAGCAAACTGGTGACCAGGATCACGCTCATAATCCAAGGCATGGCGGGATGTTCAAGCGTGGCGCGCAGTGTCAAGAATTTACCGAGAAAGCCGGAGAGTGGCGGCAGGCCGGCGACCAAGACCGCGGCGACAAAAAACAATCCGCCCAGCAGTTGCCGGTCCGGCAGCACTGCCTTCGGTTCGAAACGGTCCATGTACTCGCCCCGGCGGACGGTAATGCTATCGGCCAGCAGGAAGAAAGCGGCCGTGGCGAAGGTCGTGTGTGGCAGGTAATAAAGCCCTGCCGCGATACCGGCGCTGGAACCCAGGCTGAAAGCGATCAGCAACGAGCCCACCGAGGCGACTACCAGATACGAAACCTGTTGCCGCAAGGCGGTGCTGGCCACCACGCCCAACATACCAACCGTTAGCGTGATGAGCGCCAGGGGTAACAGCCATTCGCCGATCAAGCGGGCGGACGCGCCGGCCTGAGCGCCGAAAATCAGGGTGTCCACGCGCAAAATACTGTATGCGCCGACTTTGGTCATGATGGCAAACAGCGCCGCGACGGGGGCGCTGGTGTTGGCGTAGGCCGCCGGCAGCCATAAATGCAAGGGGAGCACCGCGGCCTTAAGGGCGAACACGCCGAACAGCAAAAGTCCGCTCGCATGGACCAAGCCCAAGTGTTCCGGCGCCACGTGTGTTATCTTCTGCGCCAGATCCGCCATATTAAGCGTGCCGACCACACCGTACAAAGTGCCCACGGCGAACAGGAACAGGGTTGATCCCGCCAGGTTGATGACCACAAAGTGCAATCCGGCGCGGGTGCGCAGGCGGCCGCCGCCGTGCAGCAGCAGGCCGTAGGAGGCAAGCAACAGAATCTCAAAAAACACAAATAAGTTAAACAGGTCACCGGTGAGGAATGCGCCGTTAAGCCCGAACAACTGGAGTTGAAACAGCACGTGGAAATGACGGCCCGCGCTATCGGCGCCCCGGTTGGCATAGAGCAGCACGCACAAGGCCAAGAGCGCTGTGATCAGCACCATCCACGCGGCAAGCCGGTCCGCCACCAGCACGATGCCGAAGGGAGCCGGCCAGTTGCCAAGGGCATAGACCAGGTACTGTCCGTCGCGCACCGCGTTTAACAGGGTGAGCGCAACGACCAGCAGGGCAAGCACGGCAGCGAGGCTTACCCCGCGGCGCACTCCAAGCCCTAGTGGCCGCAACAACAGCAAAATAACGCCGGCCAGCAGCGGCAGCAGTATGGGCGCAATGGCGAGATGACTCACTCGGCGGGTCCTCCGTCGACGTGGTCATTGCCCAGTTCGGCGCGGGCCTTCAGTGCCAGCATTATTACGAATGCCGTCATTGCAAAACTGATCACGATCGCGGTGAGCACCAGGGCCTGCGGCAGTGGATCGGCGTAATCGCTGGCATTTGCGGTGATTACGGGAGGGCGTCCAATGGTCAACCTGCCCATGACAAACAGAAATAGGTTGACGGCATAGGATAACAAGGTCAATCCAAGCACCACGGAAAAAGTGCGGCCGCGCAATGCGAGGTAGATACCGCACGCGGTAAGCACGCCGATGATCAGGGCAAGCAGGGCTTCCATCAGCGAGCCTGCTCGGCCGGTTCACGGGACAGGTGGCTGGTGCCGTGCATCAGGCCTAAATAAATCAGGATCAGCAGTGTGGCGCCCACCACCACCAGGTACACGCCCAGGTCAAAGGCCAGCGCGGAGGCCAATTCGAATTCACCGACGATCGGCCAGTGCAGATGAGTGTATGTCGAGGTCAGGAATGGATAGCCGAACAGCCAGCTTCCGATACCCGCGAGGGCGGCGGTCAATATACCCATGGCAATCAGCGGGTGCATATTGGCGGGCAGGCGCGACTGGGTCCAACTTGCACCATTGGCAAGGTACTGCATGATCAGCGCAACCGCGGTAATAAGCCCGGCGATAAAACCGCCACCTGGCAGGTTGTGCCCGCGCAGGAAAATGAACACCGATACCAGCAAGGCGAGTGGTAACAGCAGGCGGGTGAACGTGGCCATGACCATCGGGTGCAGGTCGTGGTTCCAGGGCCGGCCCGCGCTGTCGTGAGTGGGGCCGGGCAGGTGCAGGCGCTCGAGCATGGCGAAAATCCCGAGTGCGGCGAGCGCCAGAACGGTAATTTCGCCTAAGGTATCATAGCCACGAAAATCCACCAGGATCACGTTGACCACGTTGCTGCCACCGCCGCCCGGTACACTATTGGCGATAAAGAATTCGGCGATACTCTCATAGGGCCGGGTCAATACGGCCCAGCTGAGGGCGGCCGTGCCGCTACCGGCGAGCAGGGCCAGCAGCACGTCGCGGGCGCGGCGCAGCCGGCTGGATTCCGCTGCCTGTTGCTGGGGCAGGAAATAAAGCGCCAACAGCAACAGGATAATGGTCACTACCTCGACGGATAACTGCGTGAGGGCGAGGTCCGGGCCCGAAAACTTGACGAACACCAATGCCACCACCAGGCCGACCGCGCCGATGACAATCAGGGCAGTGAAGCGTTGGCGGTGCAAAATGACGGTGGCCAGGGCGCCGCCAGCGAGGCCCAAAGCCCCCAGCAGGCTGATGCCGTCGACCGGCATCAGTTCGCGCTGGCCGGTCAAGGGGCCGCCGCCACTGACAAAGCCGCTAACGCCCAGCACCAGGGCGGATCCGATAAACAGCGCCAGCATGCGCTGCAATGAACCTTTATCCAGCGCCGAAGTAATCCTAACGGCGAGAGTGAACAACCGCTGCTGTAGCCAGTTAAACAGCAAGCGCGCCTGGATATAGCGTTCGATACGGTCGTGCATGCGAAATAAGGGCAGGCGCGCCGTATACAACAGGCTCCCGGCCACCAGGGCGGTGACGCTCATCACCAGGGCCACGCTGAAGCCGTGCCAGATCGCCAGGTCAAACGCGGGCGGCGCGGATTGCAGTACACCCGCGACAGCCACTTTAAGCACCGGTTCCACGGTCAGTCCCGGCAGGATGCCCACCAGCAGGCACAGCGCGACCAGCATTTCCACCGGCACTTTCATCCAGCGCGGCGGTTCGTGGGGTGACTTGGGCAAATCCACGGGTTCGCCATTGAAAAAGACATCGTGAATAAAGCGTAACGAATAGGCCACGGCAAACACCCCGGCCAGGGTCACCGCCGCCGGCAGCAACCAGCCCAGGCGCAAGTGGGTGGTGGCGCTCACGGCTTCGGCAAAAAACATTTCCTTGGACAAAAAACCATTGAGCAGTGGCACACCGGCCATGGCGCTGGCGGCCACCATGGCGAGCACGGCGGTGTGGGGCATGTATTTCCACAGTCCATTAATGCGGCGCATATCGCGGCTACCCGTTTCGTGATCGATGATACCGGCTGCCATGAACAGGGAGGCCTTGAAGATGGCGTGGTTGATAATATGGAACACGCCGGCGACGGCGGCCAGCGGGGTGCCGATGCCAAACAGCAGGGTGATCAAACCCAGATGGCTGATGGTCGAGTAGGCCAGCAAGCCTTTGAGGTCGTGCTTGAACAGCGCGAATACGGCGCCGACAATGAGCGTCGCCAGTCCCGTGCCGCCGACCATCCAGGCCCATTCGGGTGTACCGGACAGGGCGGGGAACAAACGGGCCAGCAGAAAAACCCCGGCTTTGACCATGGTGGCCGAATGCAAATACGCCGACACTGGCGTGGGCGCCGCCATGGCGTTGGGCAGCCAGAAGTGAAACGGGAACTGGGCGGACTTGGTGAACGCGCCCAGCAATACCAGCACCAGCATGGGTGTATACAAGGGATGGGCGCGAATCTGATCGCCCGCATGTAGAATGGTGGACAGCTCATAACTGCCGGTGATTTCTCCCAGCAGGATAAAGCCCCCCAACAGGGCCAGCCCGCCGGCGCCGGTAATGGCCAAGGCCATACGCGCGCCATTGCGCGCCTCGGAACGATCCTGCCAGTAGCTGATCAGCAGGAATGACGACAGGCTGGTCAGCTCCCAGAATATCAGGAGCTGAATGATATTTTCCGACAACACGATGCCCAGCATCGAGCCCATGAACAGCAACAAGTAACAATAAAAACGTCCCATGCTGTCTTGTTCCGACAAATAGTAGCGGGCATAAAGGATGATGAGCAGGCCGATGCCGAGAATCAACAGGGCAAACAATAAACCGAGTCCATCGAGGCGGAACGCCACGTTGAGATTCAGCGCGGGTATCCAGGCAAGGCGCAGGATAATGGTGTCACCGGCAAACACTGCGGGGATTAGAGGCGCGAGTTGTAACATGGCCAGCACGGTAATCGCACCCGCCGTCCAAACCGCGTGCAGGCGTCCGAAGCGGGAAACCCAGGCAACGACAACACTGCCGGCAAAAACGCTAATAATTATTGACAACAAGTTCATGTGCGGATCTTACCCGGCTTGCCGGTAGCAGAAAACCGGTCACTATAATCCATGTGCTCCCCGTGGCGCAGTAGTTTGCGGCTTAATAACATCAGACCTGAGTGAATCGCGTAGACAAGAAACCGGCCTGCGGGCTACCCACGTTAATACAATTAATAAACTTTCGATTACGGATGCCTGTGACGTTGCAATCGAATCGCATGATAGGGAGTTCGGCCGCCCAACACCTTAATCAACTCCGCTTACGTACCAGGCGGAAGTTAAAGATATATTAAAGTGCACAGATAAATCCGCGTTGATAGGGAATTCTATATATATAAGTATGAGATTGCCACACCTATTATATTGTGTGAATGTATAAGTGGCCGAGGTTAAGCGGGTTCTCCCGGTCAGTTACCAAAAGCAGTTAAACGATTAAAGGCAAACAGTCTTTGTGAGCTTTTTTCGGGATCGATCAAAACACCAGAGTAACGAACCAAGTGCGACGCTGACAAGGTTTCTCAAAACAGCCGGTCGTCATATTGATTGTAAATTACTTATTTTCTCCGTAGCATTGCGGGTTTCAAAAGAGTAGTTCTTCATTGTCTTAATCAGGAGTAAAAAAAATGAAAAAAGTAATATGCATGAGTATGGTGGGCGCATCGGCATTGCTGGCGGTTTCCGCGGTGAGCGCGGAAGTTCTCTTCCAGCAGGTCGTATCGGGTAACTACGGGCAAGTTAATGCTTACACCGATGACGGTTTCGCGGCTATGAGTGTGTCCGTTGATAGTACCGGCCGCGCGTTTCTGGCCGCCTATAGCAGCAACTCAACCGATGGCTATAAATTCTGGTACGGCGATATTCCCGCCAGTGCGGTAACGGTCAGAGGAGCTAACACAATCGCGGTGCAGATTGATACCTGCTCGGTTGATCCCTCCCCAGGTTGTGGTTACGTGGATGCTACAGTGACCGCGGATCCTAAAGACGGTGGTTTTATTACCGACGGATCATCGCACTACAACTGGGGCAATGTTATCTTTCAGGTGGCGGGTCCTACCCAGGTGCGCCGCTCGAATGTAACCGGTTATATCAATGGCATCTTAGTGGACGGCGCCCAGGCATTCGTGGGCAAATATACCAACGTTACCATTGAGGTTCAAACCGGCCAGCAGCAATAATGCTGTCTGCCCGCCGCGGTGTATTATTTGCGCTGGCGCACACCGCGGCGGGCATTCCATTTCATTAAAGGTCAGCTATCGACGGTGCAGACGCAGCGCCATAGCGCCGCACCCGCTTTAATCGTAAGGAGAGAAGACTTGGATCGTTCGCTAGCCGATAATTTAACAATTGATCTTCAGGAGTAACCACTCACCCCGTGTGCAGCTTAGGTTAAAGCGGTGCGGGTGAGTAGTTACCTTCAGGAAAAATTGACTAATGATCCCGGCATTAAGCTGCCCTTATTTTTACGGAAAATACCCGCCAAAATCACCATTTATACGCTTTTCTTCGTGGCCGAAAACCTAACGGCAACGCTGCAAGGATCAGGCGACTTTTTCCAGCACGCCTAATAATTTTTCTTCCGCTGTTTCCGCGGTGAGTGGTTTTTGTATATAACCGAATGCGCCTTTGTTCAGGCATTTTTCCAGGATATGCTGGTCTGCAATGGAGGTCAGCATGACGATAGTGGCTGATTGGTCGTTTTGCCGGATGGCTTTCAACGCCTGGTAGCCGTCTTGAATCGGCATTACCAGATCCATAAAAACAAAATCGACATCGTTCGCCAGGTATTTATTTACCGCGTCAGCGCCGTTTTCGGCTTCGATAAAATTCGAATAACCCAAAGCCTTGAGAAACATCATGACGGATCTGCGCATCACGCGCATGTCGTCGACAACCATAATGGTGGCGTTTTTGTCCAGCATCGTATTACTCCACTGATCTATGCAGAAGATAACTGAAAGAAAAATCCCCTAAATCCGGGACCAGAATCGGTACTGTCAAGATTTGTTTAACGCCGTCAAGCAGTACATCCATATCTTTGTTGCTATGAATAAAAATTGGCGGCGTGAACTTGATTTGCAAATTCGATTGCGACAACGAACCAGTTGCCAGGCCGATAATGGTGTTGGCAAACTCGGTGACCGCCTCTTTGATATCGTCGGTCATTATATTGTCACGGGGTTCTTCTCCCAGCATCGCGGTAAGTACCCGTTTACCGATTTTTAGCGCCACTTCATCGGAATAGTGCATCAAAATCTTGCCTTCAATGCTGCCGTAGGTTTTAGCAACCACGGCCACCGCAAAGCCGCGGAATGAAAAATTATTCACGCCTTCCACCGCCGCTTTTCCCAACCTGCCTTCCACACTGGCCATGGTTTTCAGGGCGGTCAGCGTTTCATTCATGAAGGGGGTCAGAATTTTGGTATGTATTTGGTAGAGTTCCATTTGAACCCCGGTTCCTATGGTTAATTAAAGGGATAGAATGACTGTGTCTTTTTAACTATTTCGGACACTGAGCGGTAATTCTTGATAGTCAGGAAACCCTAACATCCATGCCGCAACCCTGGTATCGCTGATCACGGAAAGTATGTAGTGGCACAGAAACCGAGCGGCGTTGCCTACGCGCCGATTGCGCGCGGCCGTTTGGCGATACCAAATATAGCCTAACTCATTGAAGAGTAAGTCTTTATGTTGTGATAAAGAATTCCGGAAATATTCCAACTTCGGCCCTATGACGCTCCAGGTCCACGCGTAGCGCGAAATCCGGGCTTTCCAACTCAAGCGATTAATTTTTCTAATGACAATTATTCCCACGAAAACCAGTATCGCCACTGTGCCGGTCAGCATGGTTTTGGCATGCCAGATAAGAACCAACCGGCCTTTTTCATCTGACGTTGGGGCAGGGTGCAACCATGATTACCGGCAACGAAAGTTTACCGATAAGTCCAATAACAAGTCTTTAGAGACCCCAATACTGTGCCGCTAGTGGACTATCGTACGCGCTGACTGTTGTTATCAAAAATCGCTGAGCCAATTTCAATGCATCCGGCATGAACCAAAACGTCAATCCCATTACCGCCACCATTATTATCCTGATCGCATTGTGCATGATCAGCATGATTGTTTGGGCGCGCGGTGAATCCTTACGCGCAGGGGGTCCAGACCAGATTCAGCTTGATCCCGCCGGAAACATCCATATTCATGTGGCGGACAGACTGTACCAACTCAGCCCCGGGCTGGAATTATTAAACGATTATGACTTGCCTGAACTGGGCATCCATGATCTGGTGGGTGATTTTGCTTTTTTCTCCAACGGCGACATGTTGGTGCGCCTGGGCAAATATGAGCCCGGGCTTTTGGAAAGCATATTGCGTTTTTTCCGCGTCGCTGAAAACAAACCGCCCGTTGCAAAACATAACAATGAAGGCTTGTACCGTTGCAAGCCCAGCATAAAGGAATGCGTGCCGTTTGGTTCCAACAACCTGGATTTTGATAGCGCCTTTCACTTGAGTATCGATACCGGCACTGACACCGTTTATTTGAGTGACACCGGACGGCACAAGCTCCGCAAGTTTGATAAGCAAGGCAAAGAACTGGCGGTACAACATCAAGGCTACAAGTTTCCTAACCAGATTATGCTGCAGGGCGGCCAGTTGCTGGTGGCGGATACCAACCATCACGCGATTCAGGCCGCCGAAACCAGCGATGATCACTTTGGCAAGATCACCGCTACTCATTCGATATTAAATGCTGCTTTGGGCGGCAACACCTGGACTTATTCGTTTGCCAGGGTGTCCGGCAATTGGTGGGTGAACAATATGGCGGCTTCCATGAGTCATGGTACTGTCGCGATGTATGATGCCGGCTGGCGATTCATCAAGACCGTTGAATTACCGGCGGACGCGGATCCCATCGACTTTGCGGTGCTGGATGATAAGGTATTGATTACCGACCTACACAACATCCGCATTTATTTACTGGATCACCAGGGAGGTCTGACCGGCGGCAAGTTGCCCGCTGAAATATCCGGCAAACTAACGCAACTGCAACACCGCCGCGCGCACTTTAACAACCTGACTTATTTCGCGATCGGGTTATTCATTGTGTTTCTGGCGGGTGGCTTTGCCGCCGCTATTTATCAGGCGCGCAGCGCGAAGGAGCCCGGCGCTTTAACGCCGGCACAACGCATCCACATAAACATTAACGATCCGAATATCAAATGGATCGCTTTTAATAAACAAAAAATGCGGTTGCTTAAATTTGGACTGCTGTTGCCTTTGCTGCTGATCCCCGTAGTACTGTTTATGTTGTTGACTTCGGATGCGGTGCCGGTCGCCACGCCCGTTATTGCCAGTTTATTTATCGTCGTCCTGGCGCCGTTTCTTGTGCGCAATCTCTTTGCCATGGGTCTGGGAACAAAAGACGATCTGCTGGTGATAAAAAAATCCGGCAAGGAATTTGCCGCCTCCAAGGGCAACAATATTTTTTATTCCGACACACACATCCTCATTGACGACGTATATATACCTTTTAGCCGCCAACAACTGTTGTTTGACACCGAAGCCGTGATCAAGGAAATCATGCCATTATTGCGTGACGCCACGTTTGTTCAAGGCGGGCAAATGATGAATATGATATTAAAACGGCGAAAGCCGTGGCGCATTGCCGCAATGTTCGTGTTCGCCGCTATAGTTATTGCGCTGCTATTGTCGGATGTGTATCAATAAGAGGAAGCAAGCCGCTAATTGTGCTTGGCGTATACTGTAAAAATATGGAAAGCCTGTGGCAGGCGGAAGGAATACAGGTCCATCCGCCTGTGGTGTTTCCGGCTAGCAAATCCTTGCGTGGGGCACGTTTTGCATCAACCTGCGGAACGACGCACCATTGAGGTGGATAAATTCCTCATGGTCGCCGGCTTCCATATAGATATCCTGGCAATGGTCCAAGCTTTCATCGACGATGGTGTCGATACCAAACGCCTGACCGACTGGCGGGATCGCGCCGGGTTCACAGTCCGAAAACAAGGATTTGAGTTCAGGTTCAGTCGCCAGGCCCATTTTCCGGCCGAGGAACCGGTTTAACATGCCGATCTTAATGTGGTGATTGGCCGGCAGCACCGCCATCAGGTAGCCGTTTTCGTCTTCCAAGATGACGGATTTGGCAACCATGGCCGCCGAAATGTGGGCCAGAGTGGCGGCATTCATGCTGGTATCAGAATGACGGTGGGGCACGATATCGTAGCCAATACCTTGTTGCGCCAGGAATTTCTGCAAAATGGTTGATATGCTCATAACGCACCTCCGTGGTGGTTGGTGGCGGGACTGAAGTTTCAACCATCAGTATAGTTCAAGAAGTATGAGCGTGAGTAGCCGGTGTGTGCTGCGTGGTGCAATCACGGAATCAGTAGCCCGGCGGCGCGGCGCCGCAGCTACTCGCAGATTAATTGAATTACGCTATTAATTCACCACCGCAGGCAGGGTATTGCCGGGGCGCGCCAGGTACGCGGTCATCTCACCGCTTTGATGGTTGATCGTGATGTACATTTGGCCTTGCCAATCCAGTTCATTGTTCAGTGAATGCATTATACCCATCGCGTTATTGTCCTCTCCGGAAGTGACCGCATTGATGCGGCACATGGTGGACGCGCATTCAACCGCTGAAGAAGACAGGCTTTCCATTTTTGCCAAGCCCGCGGATATCTTTGAGTTTGCCTCGGCGTCCCAGGCCGGATCAATGGCTTCGCTGGCAAAGGTGTTTTGTATATACTCGTAAGCCAGTTGTTCCCGTTGGACTGCTATGTCCGATAGCTGTTGTTGTAATGCGGGATCTAAAGCGCCGCCGGTCTGGCTTTTTGCATTGCTTATCATGTCATTGATGGTGTCTTGCAGTTTACGCAACTCGTCTTCGATCGCAGCTAGCTTGCTGTCGAGCTCTGGGTTGCTGGCGCTGACCGGTTGACTGTTGACAACACTTAAAGAGTCCGTAGTTTCAATATCACTATTGCTAGTGCGTTCAATGCTGGCGCTGGGTACTTGACTTTCCGAGGTACCATTGACATTTTTAGGCAGGAATAACGGCTTCGTTAGTTGCTGCGGTTTTTTTAGCTCACTATCGCTTGAATTGGCGCCAAGCCAGACAATCGTCAGAGCCAGAACCGGTATCGCCGCTAAAAATATTCTCCGTTTCAGATTTTTCATATAAGGTTCCTTCAAGTTAACAGTCCTTTTTTCAAAATGCCCATGAGCCGGCATGGCTCATGGGTTGACGTTAATTTTTAAAAATTATTATTGGGTAACGTTATAGGTAACCACACCGCTTCTAGCGCCACTGGAGGTTCCCGGCACCCGAACACTGAAATACAAATGGTAGTCCGGGTGTCCCAACGTCAGGCTTCCGGTATAGAGCTTTTCGGAGTAAGGACTAGCCGCAGTGGACGTTATTCCTGTGCATCTTTGGCCGCCGGAACCTGACACGACGCTTGAGGTAAATCCGGAATGATAAAATTTAACAAGTGTTGAGATGGCCGTCGATGGCGCTTAGCCAACTGGATTCAACCGCCGAAGTGTGAAGAAATCCGTCGAAGTCATCTCTGATCGCGAGGCAGTCGACATACATGGGCAGTGTTGAAGCATTGTATATGCGTGAAGCGTTTAGAACCGGCGTTGGCTGAGCGGCATCCCATTTAACGCACTGCGCTGCGGGATAGTTATTTGAACCGGCGAATGCGGTAAAACTGATACAGCCAAGCAGCAGAGCCGTCAAACTATGGACTAAAGTGTGTTTTTTCATAGCCTATTCCTTCCTTGAGGTGAATTAATATAAATGACAGTTAAGAAGACACTAACCTTTGCGGCTAGGTCAGGAGATTTATACCGCGAGCGGAGTTACACAAAAATTACTGGTCATGTATACAAACAAGTGAAGCGCAGGCTATGTGCTATTGCGAAAATATGTTTCAAGGGAGTATGGAAGATCAATGATCCGGTAGGTATTCTGGCATGGTAACTACTTACCCGTGGGCGGCGCCGGTGTCTCCAGCCGGGGGACGCCACAAGTACGTCCCTGTAGGTTG
>DATCIR010000001.1:0-2578 GCA_036507695.1 Gammaproteobacteria bacterium | reverse complement strand
CAAAATAAAACGGAGGGATTTTTTCGCAGGGCAAGGCGCGAGGAGGCGTCATAGCGGGGACTATGGCAACGACGAGCAACGCGGCCATGCGGAAAAAGCTGCCGTTTTATGTTTCGATATTTCTGGTTCGCGACACTAGGTTTAATCGCTGGAATACGCGGCTCTAACGGATTTTTAAGGGGCGTATTGCGCATTATTAGCAAGATGCTGCCGCCGGCCTATGGCGCCACGGATTTGGCGCAACGAAACCCAATATCATCGCCTGCGGTTTGGGGAGGCGCGAAGGAGCGCGCCGCCGCGCGGTAAAACAGACTCAGCGCGTAATGACCAACCCCCCCGCCACCCCCGCGTAACACCTTGTTTTTTTCCCCGAAAGCGTCCCGCTCCAGGCGTAATCCCGCATAGGGTTGGTACCAGGAATCCACCCATTCCCAGACATTTCCCGACATGTCGTATGCGCCGTAAGGCGACAGGTTTTTGGGGAAACTGCCCACGGGGGTGATACCGTCCGGCCAGTCCGTGTTGTCCCCGGTATTGGTGACCTCGGGATCCCAGGCATTTCCCCACGGATATTCCTGGCCACCGGCGCCCCGCGCGGCTTTTTCCCATTCGTATTCCGTCGGCAGCCTTTTACCCGCCCAGTGGCAATAGGCGTCGGCGTCAAACCAGGTCACACCGGACACCGGCAAGGTGTCCTTGATGCGCTGATCCTTGAACATGGCCTGCAATATCGCGGGTTTGGGTATCGAGGCGACATCCATGTCCAGCTTAAAATAGTCCGTGGCGATCCAGCGCAGGGTGTCGAGATCGGTCAGCTCCAGGCGTTCCTTAACCAGGTTATAACCGTTTTGGCTCCAGTTAAGCGGCTCCTTATGCTGAACTTGCCGCACAAACTTTTTATAAGCCGCGTTGGTCACTTCAAACTGATCGATAAAAAATCCGTCCAGGGATTGAGTTTGTTGCGGGTGCTCATCAACATATAATGGGTTCACCAACCCATATTCCTGCTGTTTTCCCGCATCATCGATTTTATTACTGCCCAGAACAAACGCTCCGGCCGGCACCCACACCATGGCACCATAATCGCCCGCCGCTGCACCGGCGTTGGATTTCAGCGCTGGGGTATCCGCACTAGTTTGCTCCGCGGATTTGCCGGATGATTGTGGCTGGCACGCGTGCAGCGCTGGCACCAGCATTGTCAGCGCCCACAGCGGCGATAAAAACCGGAAGCGTTGTTGTCGTTTTACCATGGATACGATGCTTCATTGTTTTGCATTAGCATGCACCAGCTTGGTGTCTTGCACCCGCTGAGTCTGTGGCACATAGGTTGCACCACTATAGGTTGCACTTGGTGTTCATAACTCGTATACAATGCGCGGTTTGCGCCATCTCAATCCCTGAGATGGAATCGCGGTCACGCCAACGAAAAGTTGATTAATATATAACCTGGATTAATGCAGCGCAAGCAATCCGGTTTTCAGTTAAAATCACGCATTTTGTGGTAATTGTGGCTATAGTCTAAATTCACCGGCGCCACCCGCAAACGGCAACACCGCAACGGAAGTAAGGAATTATTAATGACCGGAAAATTGTTTTCACTGGAAATCCAGCCCAGAATTCCCAGCCAGCTTGCCCGTCTTGAAGACCTGGCCAATGACCTGCTCTACAGCTGGGATCGCAACGTGCGCGCCTTGTTTCACCGCCTGGATGAGGAACTGTGGCAAAACAGCGGCCACAGCCCCAAGGTTTTTTTGCGCCGGGTATCCCAGGAGCGGCTGGAACAGGCGGTGCACGACCAGGTATTCATGGAAGACTATAACCGCGTGTTGTCGGTTTACGATACCTACAAAATAACTCCACGAAAATCCGCTTTCAGCGGCCTGAATCCCGAGACTGATCTCATCGCCTATTTCTGCGCCGAGTTTGGTTTTCACGAAAGTTTGCCGATTTACTCCGGCGGCCTGGGCATTCTCGCGGGCGACCATTGCAAGGCGGCCAGCGACTTAGCGCTTCCGTTTGTCGCGGTAGGCCTGTTGTACCGCCAGGGTTATTTCACCCAAACCATCGATAATCTCGGTAACCAAATACCTCATTACGGCACCATGCATTTTGAGGACTTGCCTATTTCACCGGCGCTGGACCCCAATGGCAATGAAGTACAGGTCAATGTACTGTCCAACGGCCAGACGATCACTATCAAGGTCTGGGAGGCGCGCGCGGGCCGGATCAAACTGTATTTACTCGATACCGATCTGCCGCAAAACAACGAAGACATACGTTCCATTACGCATCGGCTCTACGGCGGCGACCGAAGCATGCGGATTCAGCAGGAAATCGTGCTGGGCATAGGCGGAGTCCGCGCCCTGAGCGCCCTGGGCCTGAAACCGACGATCTGGCATATCAACGAAGGTCACTCGGCCTTTCAAATCGTCGAGCGTTGTTATCAACACGTTCTCAATGGCTTGGATTTTAACAGCGCCTTGGAACTGGTGGCGGCGGGCACCGTCTTCACCACCCATACGCCGGTACCCGCGGGCCACGATATTTTCGAGCACGCGTTAATTGACCGGCACCTGGA